>CAZOHK010000015.1:0-9884 GCA_964579925.1 uncultured Staphylococcus sp.
CAGACGATCGATGCCGATACCAATACCACCTGCGGGAGGCATACCGAATTGAAGTGCTTCTAAGAAATCAACATCGTTTTCCGAGGCTTCTTTGTCACCTCGGGCTTTGGCTGCCAATTGGGCTTGGAATCGTTCTTCCTGGTCGATCGGGTTATTTAATTCAGTAAAGGCATTCGCGTATTCTGAACCATCAATAAAGAGTTCAAAGCGTTCGGTAAACCGTGCATCTTTACTCTTTTTTGCTAGTGGACTAATTTCTAAAGGATGTCCAGTAACAAAGGTGGGTTGAATGAGTTTCTTCTCACAAAAGGTTTCAAAGAATTTGTTAATCACATAACCAACCGCGTTTTCATGCTTCTCTAAATGGATATCATGTTTATCTGCTAACGCTTTTGCTTGGTCAAATGTCATCGGTTTAAAAAAGTCGATCCCGGTATGTTCTTTGACTAAGTCCACCATGTGAACCCGTCGGAATGGTGGTTTTAGTGAAATGGTTTTTTCACCCCAAGGAACGTCATAACTACCTGTCAATGTGTGTGCAAGTTTAGAAAATAAACTTTCCGCTAAGTTTTCCATGTCGTGGATATCACCATATGCTTGGTAAGCTTCAATGGTTGTGAATTCTGGATTATGTCGCGTATCGATACCTTCGTTTCGGAAGAGACGACCGATTTCATAAACGCGTTCCAAACCACCAACCAACAATCGTTTTAAAGGAAGTTCAGTGGCAATGCGAAGATAATAGTCTCGATCAAGGGCATTATGATGCGTGGTAAAAGGACGGGCAGATGCGCCACCTAAGGTTGCTTGCAGCATGCTGGTTTCAAACTCAACAAAACCTTGTGCGTCCATGTGTTGTTGGATCATCCGAATGATGCGTGGACGCATGAGTGCAACTTTTCTAGCGTTGTCATTGACAATTAAATCGACATAGCGTCGGCGATAACGTTCTTCAACATCGCTTAAGCCGTGGTATTTTTCTGGTAATGGTCGAAGTGCTTTGACTAAGTGGGTATACGTTTTGACTTTGACGGTAATTTCACCAGTCTTGGTGAGCATTAATGTACCTTCAACACCAACGATATCTCCTAAATCTCCAAGTTCAAAAATCTCATAAGCGGCGTCGCCAATCGTGTCTTTTCTAATGTAAGCTTGAATGGCACCAAACTTATCTTGAAGGGTAATAAAACTTGCCTTGCCCATATTACGAAGCAAAACGATGCGACCTGCAATCGCGGTGGGGATTGCCGCTTGTTCTAATTCATCATGGGTTTTTGAACCCGCTAATTTCTTCGCATCCACCGAGTGATGGGTGGTGTTGAATTTTTGACCGAAAGGATCAATACCTTTATCAATGAGTTTTTGAAGTTTTTCTCGACGGACGATTTCTTGATCAGTGAGCACCATGATTATGCATCCTTATCTTCTTTCTTTTTTTTAGGCTTTTTCACTTCTTCGGTGACTGGACGTGAGGCTAATACTGCGTTAATTTCTTCGGCAGTAATCGTTTCTTTTTCCAAGAGGGTTTTGGCAATCGTGATGACGTCTTGTTTCTTTTCGGTGAGGATTCTTCGCGCTTCTTCGTGTGCCCCATCGATGATTTTTCTTACTTCTTTATCGATTTCAAATGCGACTTGGGTTGAAAAATTCTTTTGGGTGGAATTATAGTCTCGACCTAAAAATACAGAACCAGAATTGGATTCATATTGAATTGGACCCAAGGTACTCATCCCATATTCAGTGACCATTAGGCGAGCGATGCGTGTGGCAACTTCAATATCATTTTGTGCACCAGTAGAGACATCTCCAAAGAAGATTTCTTCAGATGTACGGCCACCGAGATAACCAATAATACGTGCTTCAAGTTGGTTTTTTGTCATGAGGAAACGATCTTCTTCTGGCGTCATCATCACGTGTCCACCCGTACGACCACGAGGAACAATCGTAATTTTTTGAACTTTGTCCGAGTGTTTTAAATTTAAACCGATGACCGCGTGACCGGCTTCGTGATAGGCAATCACTTCGCGTTCATGTTCTGACATACCTTTGGAACTCTTCGCAGGACCAGCGATACGGCGATCAATGGCTTCATCGATATCTTTTAACGAAATCAGTTCGCGATTACCACGAACCGCAAGGATTGCAGCTTCGTTCATGATGTTGGCGATGTCTGCCCCTGAAAAACCAACGGTGCGCCTTGATAAGTTATCGAACTCAATGGATGGATCAAGTTTTTTATTGCGTGAATGAACTGCAAAGATGGCGGCCCGGCCTTTACGATCTGGAAGGTTGACCGTGATTTGACGATCGAAACGGCCTGCACGTAACAACGCTGGATCTAAGACATCATCACGGTTGGTTGCAGCGATGACAATAATCCCTGAGTTATCCGAGAATCCATCTAATTCAACGAGTAATTGGTTGAGGGTTTGTTCACGTTCATCGTTACCGCCACCCATGCCAGCACCACGTTGACGACCAACTGCATCAATTTCATCAATAAAAATTAAGCAAGGCGCGTTGCGTTTGGCTTGGCGGAACATATCGCGAACGCGACCTGCACCAACCCCAACAAACATTTCAACGAAATCTGAACCTGAGATAGAAAAGAATGGCACACCCGCTTCACCGGCAACGGCTTTTGCTAACAAGGTTTTACCTGTCCCTGGAGGACCAACTAAAAGAACACCTCGGGGTAATTTTGCACCGAGTTTTGTGTACTTAGATGGCGTTTTTAAATATTCAACCAACTCAACCAACTCAGCTTTTTCTTCTTCTGCGCCGGCAACATCAGAAAATTTAATTTTCGAGTTGTCTTCTCTTCTTGCACGGGAGCGATTAAATTCAAGTGCTTTATTATTCGTGTTGTTCACACTTGAGTTCATTCTAGAAAAAATAAAGAGGAAGACAAGGGCAGAACCACCAACCACAAAAATGGTGGGACCCCATGAATCAAACCACGTTGTTTCAAATGCGTTGTTTGTATTCCAAATTTGGGCATAGAAAAAACCTTGGGTTGGATCGTTTTCATCGACCAAACGACCACTTAGAGCTTCATCCACTGCGTCTTTAATGAAGGTGTTGCTTGTTTCAAAGGTGGCGGTGAAATATATCGTGCTACCCTCATCACTGACATAATTACCAGAAATAACGGTGACAGTTTCTCGTTCGGTGGTGGTGATTTCCTTGACGTCAGCGGTTTGTAAGAAATTACCAAGATTGGTTGCAGGGATTTCAACCGTGCCAACTGGATTAGAAAAAAACACCAACCAAACAAAGGCAAGCACAGCGGCTGCCATCATCAGGTAAGGAAATAAATAGTTAATCAGCGAGTTCGGTTTGCGATTATTGGGATTCATGTTAACTCCTTAACAAAGATATATAGTGAAAATTATACACGATATTATCTATCAACATTATTATATTCTATTCTAATATCTCAAACCATTTTTTCGCTTGGTTATCAAGGTTTTTTTGAAAGCGTGGAATATAGAAAACCTCCCCCTTGGTCGTGGTCAAGACTGGCCAGACCTTTCTTAAAAATAGCGGGATTTTCCAATCAATCGCCAAACGGCGAAAGGATGCTCGGTAGTACTTGATGGTGATTTGATCCGTTGGTTTGGCTGATCGGACAATATACGTTTGATGTTCAACGGCTAGTTCGTGAAGATGAAACTGAATCAGCGGTGTCGCTTTATCTTTTTGATTGGATCTAAACCGATAAGGTTTCACCCACGATTGATTGATGATCCATAATTGCTCATACGCTTTTTCTAAAAACCACCCCTTGCTAAGTTGAATCGTTTGATTGGGTTTGTTTGATTGTGTACTTTGTTTGACCTTATCTAAAAAGGTTTGGGTGATTGGAAAAAAGAACCCTTCGTGTTTTGCTTTTTCAAACCAGAAAAGAAATTGCTCTTGAGGTTCCCAATTCAAGTAGGTATGAAAATTTAACATTCTTTTTGTGATGAACGGCAAGATGTTTTGTTGGTGTTTTGCAATCAAATCGTTTTTCAATTGAATGGTGTTTCGTTTTGCTTGAATGGTTTGCAAATCCCATGTTGCAATGGTTTTTCTTAAGCGATTTCGCGTGTAAATGGGTTTGAGATTACTTGCATCTACTGCATAAGGAATGTCGTGACTGTGGCAGTAGTCAAGCAATTGAGACTTCGTGTAATTTAAAAGCGGGCGAATGACTGAGGTTGTTCGCCAGTGACCTCTTGCGTTGATCCCATAATAGTCGTGATAACCACCGCGTTCGATTTGCATCATGGCAGTTTCAAAGTCGTCGTCTTGATGGTGTGCGGTTAAAATGGCAGAAGCACCAATCTCTTTTGCAACCTCATTAAAAAAGTTATAGCGCATCACTCGAGCTTCATGTTGAAAATTACCAACTGGCGTATGTTGAACATCCAATACGAATAAGGGAATATCGTGTCTTAAACAAAATTGTTCGAGTTGAGATTGCTCAAGATTACTTTCGTCCCGCCGATGATAGTTCACGTGAGCAACTTGGACCTGATAGTGTTCCTCAATCAGTAAAGACAATAAGGCCATCGAATCTGGTCCAAAGGAAACGGCAACCACATAGGTTTTAGATTTATCGAGAAGGTTTTTTGGTAAGTTGAGGGATGGTTTCATAATTTTCAATCGGGTTAAGTGTGCGAATACGGATGGTGGTGTCTTTCAAGTAAACATCGATGATGTCTTGGGGCTTTACTTGGTAACTCGGTTTGACAATCACATCATTGACCCTTATGCGATTTTTGTCGATGGTTTCTTTCGCCAATGATCGACGTTTGATCAAACCAATTTTTTTAATATATAAATCTAAGCGCATGAAATTAGTTTAGACCTTTTTAGCAAGTGTGTCATAAATTTCAACCAGTGCATGAATTAAATCCATCAACATATCAAACCATTCACCCGTCTTTTGTAGACGAATTCTTAAAATGCGATTCGTGTAATTCACTTTAATCGCATGGAGATGCGGTTGAATTTTTTCAAATAACAACGTTCCCGAGCGATTGAGGTTTGTGAATGCTTCACTACAAAAGACATCAAGATAAGCTTTGGTTTCTTGCCAAGAACCAACCGAAGGATGTTCAGTCAATAAATCAAAATTGCGCTTCTTTAATAGGTTTTGCACTTCACTTGGTAATCGGCCATAAAGATCCCTGATATATGATTCAAGGGTTTGTAATGCGTCAAACGTTTTTGCGGTTTCGATGGCTTGGTATAACTCAACCTTGTCTTCGTTTTTCGCATAAGTTTCTGGGATATATGCATCAATCATTAAGGAAGGGGGTGCAGACACAGGTGGTGTGGGAATGCCAGTTTTCTTTTCTTCAATTGCTTCATTTAATAATTGTAAATACATATCGAGTCCAACCGTATCAATAAAGCCTGCTTGTTCAGGGCCAAGAATATCTCCCGCGCCACGAATCATTAAATCGCGTTGGGCGATTTTATAACCACTTCCTAATTCTGTGAATTCTTGGATTGCTTTTAAACGCTTTGCGGCTTGTTCGTTTAAACGTTCTGCTTCATCGTAGAGTAAATAAGCATAAGCAATGCGACCGCCTCGACCGACACGGCCTTTGATTTGATAAAGTTGGGCAAGACCAAAATTTGCAGCCTGTTCGATAATGATTAAGTTGGCATTCGCCACATCAATTCCGTTTTCGATAATCGATGTGCACACCAATAAATTAATGGTGCCATTATAAAAATCCACCATCACGTCTTCGATTTCATCTTTGTCCATTTGACCATGGACGACCCCAACCCGACTACCTTTAATTTTGGTCTTTAATTGGGTGGCCACTAAATAAATGTCATCGACGCGATTATGGAGGTAATATACTTGACCTTCACGCGCTAATTCTCGTTCGATTAATTCTTTCACCACCAATGGATCATGCCGCATGACATACGTTTGAATCGGGACACGGTTTAAAGGAGAGGTGTTAATTTGTGATAATTGACGAATGCCCAATAAAGAAATTTGTAACGTCCGTGGAATCGGGGTTGCACTTAACGTTAACACATCAACATTCGCTTTGATTTCTTTAATCCGTTCTTTTTGTTCAACGCCAAAACGTTGTTCTTCGTCGACAATGAGTAAACCCAAATCTTGATAGAGGATGTCTTTACTTAATAACCGATGGGTGCCAATGATGAGTTGAATCTTCCCTACTTTGACTTGTTGGATATATTCTTTTTGTTTGGCTTCTGGAATCAATCGAGAAAAGATGGCGATTTGAATACCAAACGTTGCAAATCGATCAACGGCACGTTCGTAGTGTTGTCTTGCGAGTAACGTTGTAGGACACAAAATGGCAACTTGTTTATGCGCATTTAAGGCTTTAAACGCTGCGCGAAAAGCAACCTCTGTTTTTCCAAAACCAACATCACCACACAAAAGGCGATCCATTGGAAATGGTTTTTCCATATCGGTTTTAATTTCTTTCACGGAGCGTTCTTGATCGGGGGTAAGTTGGTATGGGAATTGATGTTCAAATTGTGCTTGGATCTCATCATCTTTAGGAAATGCATATCCTGGTGTGACGGCTCGGTTCTTATATAAGGTGACAAGACGCGCTGCGAGGTCGTCCACCCGTTCTTTGATTTTCTTTTTGGTGTTTTCCCATTCTTTGGATTGAAGGCGATGAAGTCTAGGGACTGCCCCTTCTTTTCCAGAGAATTTTCGCACCAATTTGAATTGAGATAAAGGTACATAAAGCACATCGGTTCCAGCATATTGTAAGTGTAAATAGTCTTTATGAAGTCCGTCAATTTCAATGGTTTTAATGCCGAGATATTGACCAATACCAGAATGTTCATGAACAACATAATCACCAATGGTGAGATCTTCATGAGAGGTTAAAATCGTCGCTTCTTTATATCGGGAAAAATACTTAGAGGTTTTCTGACGATAACCAAATAATTCTTTACTGGTGATACAAGCAAATTTAAAATCGGGAATTTCAAAACCTTCTTCTAAGTTGGTGAGGGTGATAGCGACACCTTTGGTTGGGACAACCAATCCCTCCACGCGTTGAAAGGGTTGATTCAAACTTTCAAGATGGGCAATGACTTGATCGAGTTGAATCTTTGTGCTGATGGAAAAGAGAATCGAAGGATACATCTCAATCGCTTGACTGATGGTTTTTGCAACCTGACTTTGTTGACCATTTCCTAGGACAATCGGACGAATGGAAAGATGAAAACCTTCGCCTGTGACAAATTCTTGGTTATAAAGGATGTGTTGAACGGACCCAAGGACTCTTTCGATTGGACGATACATTTGTAAATGGGAGAGTTGTTTTCCTTGGGAAGATAGTTCAGAGAAGAAGTTCCACCCTTCTTCAAGTAATAATTTTGCTGTACTTTGTACTTGGTCATGATTGGCAATCAAGGTTATCGCGTTCGGTTGATAATCGAGGATGGAGTGGTGTTGGCTTTGGGCAAAACTTAAATAACGATAATGATGATTGTTGGTTTGATGTTGTTGAATGGCTTGAAAATCCGCCATTGTGGTGGTTTCAAGATTTGCAAATAAGCTCGGTCCAACGATTTTTAAATCTGCACTCAGTTGGGTGAGTATTTTTCTTTCTAAGTCTCCGCGTTCTTCAGGTGTAAATAAAATATCACTTGCAGGAAGGATATCCACTTGATGAATGGTTTCAAAGGAAGTTTGAGAGGCAATATCAAAATAGCGAATGCTTTCAATTTCTTCACCAAAGAATTCAATTCGAACCGGGTGGGGAAGGTTGACACTGCTGACGTCAAGAATGTCGCCGCGGATGGCAAATTGAAGCGATGCTTCAACTTTATTCATCCGTTGATATCCGGCTGCTACCAAGAGTTTTTTGACATGAGCGAGGGAAGTGGTTTGCCCAAGTTTGAATGTAAGCTTAAGGCTTTCTATATACGCCGGGTTTGGAAGATATTTCAAAATACCCGCGGTGTGAGTGATGAGAATAAATGGTTTCTTGGTTAACAACTGACTCATCACAAACAAACGTTGCGCGAGCATTTCCTTATTATTGGCGATGGTGTTGGCCCGTAACAATTCATCAACCGGGTAAAACAAACAATGACTTTCACCGACAAGGGTTGATAGCAAATCGTAAACTTTCTGGGCGTTATATAAATTAGAGGTGACGATGTGAATACTTTGCGGTTGTTTTTGATAGGCGGACGCAACCACCAAGGCAATTCCTAACGTATCATCCAAATGAAAAACGCCCTTCTGTGAAAAGAGGGGGGATATAATCTTGGTTTCTTCAATTGCTTTTAATAATGGTTTCAGTCTGTGCTTCCTCGATTAAATTGATTCATCGCGTGAGAGAAATCGTGTTGGAGATAGTCCTCAATCGACAAGACTGCTTCGCTAATTGCTTTATTGATTTTAAGTTGATCGTCTTTAGAAGGAATGCCCAAGACATAGTCTTTACCTTTATCTTGTATTGGGACTGCCCCAATCCCGATCCGAATGCGTTTGATTTCTTGCGTGCCGAGTTGATCAATGATGTTTTGCATTCCGTTGTGAGCACCACTTGAACCTGTAAACCTTAGTCGGATTTTACCTGGCTCTAAAGCCAAGTCATCATACATGACGACAACATCTTGTAGGGAGATTTTATAAAACTGAATAATCGATAAAACTGCTTCACCACTTAAATTCATAAATGTATTGGGTTTAAACAAAATGGCATCCGGATTTTTATGGAGAATGAAGTCCCCTTTAAAATTAGATTGAAATTTGGTGTTTTGCCATTTTTTGGCCAATGCATCCACGACCATAAAACCCATGTTGTGACGGGTTTTAGCATATTCTTTTCCAGGGTTACCTAAACCGACAATTAGTTTCACTGAACTTCATTCCTTGCGAGACTATTTTACCATGAGTGATATACTTGAAACTGAACAAATGAAGCAAAACAAAAACTTTATCTCGTTATTTTTAAAAGGCTTAGCGATTGGTACTGCTGCCATTATTCCTGGGATATCTGGTGGGACGATTGCCTTTATGTTAGGGATTTATGACGCATTGATTGGTGCCATTGTTGATTTAAGAAAACATACAAGGACCTCGCTATCCATCCTAATACCGGTGGGTTTGGGCATTGTCCTCGCCATTGGTGCCTTGACCTATCCAATGGGATTAGCACTGACCTATGCACCATTACCGACCATTTCACTTTTTGCTGGCTTCATTGTTGGTAGTTTCCCTCAATTAAGAAAAGATTTACCAAAGAAACTGGTTGCCATGGATTGGGTTTATATCCTTGTTCCAGCACTCGTGGCAGCATCCTTGGGCGTGTTATCAGTAGTTGGGGAACTTGATGCGACAGGTATTGTTGAAGGATCCGCAATCCTGCCAAAACTGTCACTCATCATTGTTGGGTTTTTAGGTGTATCAGCCTTCGTGGTTCCAGGTATTTCTGGATCGATGTTGCTCTTATCGATTGGATTTTATCAACCTGTACTTGAAAGTCTTGGCCGATTACTTGATGGCGTGTTTCAACTTGATTCCATCACGACCGAAATCATAAACTTTGCTTTGCTCGGTATTGGCGCGCTCGTTGGCTTTGTGGTGATTAGTATCTTAATGAAAACCTTGTTTGAACGTTATCGTTCACAAGTTAACCTTGGGGTTTTTGGATTTATCTTAGGTTCTTTGGTTGCGATATTTTACAACTATGAGATTGTTCCGATTTATGAAGATGTGACGGTTGTGATTGGTTTGATTGCACTTTTGACATTTATATTAGGGGGTTACTTTAGTATTGAAGTAAACCGACGTTATGCGGCTCGATAAATTTTTAGCAAATGCTGGGGTTGGAACCCGCAGTGAAGTGAAAACCATCATCAGA
>CAZOHK010000015.1:9984-15768 GCA_964579925.1 uncultured Staphylococcus sp.
ATCACCGATGATGGAAAGTTAACCCACAAACTGACGTCTCCAAAACACGATGTACCAAAAACCTACCTTGTTGATATGAACGCACCGATTGATGAAGCACTGGTGACGGCCTTTACAAAAGGGTTTGCGTTGGGTGAAACCGATCAGGTGTTACCATCGACGTTGACCATTCTACCAACTAAAAATCAAGCGATGTTAACTATCTATGAGGGCAAATTTCACCAAGTGAAACGCATGTTTGCAAAGTTTGGATATACCGTGACTCAATTGCAACGGGTGGCGATTGGATCCCTTACATTAGGTGATTTAAAGGTTGGAGAATTTAGAGACCTTACCAAAGAAGAAGTCGTCAAACTTAAATCGCTTTAATTTTAAAAAAAGAAGCGTATATTAATGAGGAGAAATTATGATTAAAATATTTAAATATGTTCTGCCGCTATGGAAACGCCTTATTCTGATATCAATTGGGTTTGCCTTGATGGCGTTTTTACAATTGCAAATTCCACGTAATGTTGGATTAATCACGAACTTGGTTTTAACCGAACAACCAACTGGTGAAATCTTCATGACGGGTTTATGGATGCTGGCTTTGTCCTTGGGTGTCATTGCGCTCGCCATTGGCAACGCCTTACTCAACTCATCAATCGCGACTGGTTTTGCAAAAAATGTGCGTGATGCCGTGTTTCAAAAAGTCAACCAACTCTCATTAACTGAATTTGAAAAGTTTGGTACCTCGAGTTTAATTACACGAACCACAAACGATGTTCAACAAATCCAAGGTATCTTTTTATTTGGCTTACGCATTATCATCACCACGCCAGTTACTTTAATCACTGCCGTGTCATTGACCCTTGGAACCAATCCATTACTGGTCTTTGTCTTTGCGGTCTCCATTCCGATTATCTTTATCGCCATCGGCATCACCTTTAAAATTGCCTCGCCTTTATTTGATAAGGTGCAAAAGAAATTAGACCACCTCACCCTTGTCCTACGAGAAAACCTAACTGGTGTCCGCGTGGTACGTGCATTCAATCAAGAAAAGAAAGAAGCCAAACGATTCGATGCGTCAAATGAAGATTTAACACAAACCAATATGTTCGTGAGTCGAACGATGTCTTACTTAAACCCTTTTGTATCGTTGGTTTTTGATTTAACGTATTTGTCGATTTTCTTTGTTGGTTTTGCAACGTTTGATGGACAAACCCTAGCGTTGGGTGACGTGAATGTTGCATTCGGTGACATTCTGTCAACCGCGCAATACTCGAGTACTTTAATGTTCTCGTTGCTAATGTTGGCTGCGATTCTCATCATGTTACCTCGCGCCAGAGCGTCTGCAAAACGTATCAATGAAGTCTTGGGCACCCATTCTTCAATTGTTGATCCAAAGAATCCAAAAATTTCAAAATTAACAACTGGAAAAGTGGAATTTAAAGATGTGGTTTTCCAATTTAAAGATGCTCAACAACCTACCCTTAAAAATATTTCTTTCACTGCAAAACCCAAACAAGTCACTGCGATCATTGGTTCAACTGGAAGTGGTAAATCGTCCATCATCAACTTAATTCCACGTTTCTTTGATGTGTCCAAAGGTCAAGTGTTAATTGATGATATTGATGTCAGAGAGATGAAACAAACCGAATTACGAAGCAAGATTGGTTTTGTTCCGCAACAAGCGTTGCTCTTTACTGGAACCGTAAAACATAACTTAAGTTTTGGTAAACCAAATGCAACAGATGAAGATATTTGGCAAGCACTTGAAGTTGCTCAAGCGGATCACTTTATTAAAAAATATCCTGAACAACTTAATGTCCAAGTCTCACAAACCGGAAAGAACTTCTCTGGTGGTCAAAAACAACGTCTTTCCATCGCTCGCGCACTCGTTAAGAAACCTGAAATATATGTGTTTGATGACGCCTTTTCTGCATTAGATTATAAGACCGATATTCGTTTACGAAATCGTTTAAAGGCCTATACAGACTCTGCAACCGTCATCATTGTTGCCCAACGTGTCAGTACGATTATTGATGCTGACCATATTGTGGTGCTTCACGAAGGCGAAATTGTTGGCCAAGGAAAACATCAAACCTTATTAACGACCTGCAGTATTTATAAAGAAATTGTGTACTCACAATTAGATCCAGAAGAGGTTGAAAAAACACTTGCACTTACACACAACGATATGAAATCAGAAGGGAGTCTAACCTAATGTCAGGACCAAGATATGGCCGAATGGGTGGGCTTACCGAAAACGAAAAACCCAAAAACTTTAAAGGGACACTTAACCGTTTGGTTGGTGATTTTAAACCTTATTTTGCTGCCTTGATTTTTGTTGCGATTATCATCACGATCTCGGTTGTCTTTACGTTATTATCACCTTTATATATTCGTAACATTCTCAACGATATCATTGCAGAACCGGCATTATTTTTCGATGAAGTTGGTGGAACGCTTGCATTGAAGTGGCCAGAAATCCTTGGTCGATTCGGCATCATCATTGGTTTTTATTTTTTCTCACACTTCTTTACCTGGTTATCGGATTTCTTGTTAATCCCAATCTCTAACCGTTACTCCTATAAAATACGCCAATCGTTCCAAGCAAAAATGGATCGCTTACCACTTGCATTTTTTGACAGACAAACGTATGGCGAAATTTTATCCAAAGGGACGAACGATGTTGATAGCGTATCTCGTTCGCTTCAAGGTATTCTTGGTTCCGTGCTAAGTTCGGTCTTTATGTTCGTTGGTACGTTGGTCATGATGTTTATCACCAGTTGGGAACTCACCTTGGTTGCGTTAGCCATTCTCCCTTTATCTTTATTCATTACCATCTTCATTGCCAAGAACTCGCAAAAACGTTTCAAAGCGTATTACGCAAAATTAGGCATGCTAAATGGATTGATTGAAGAAAACTATAGCGGTTATAAGATTGTTAAATTGTTTAACAAAGAAGAAGAAACCGTCCGTTCGTTTAAAAAAATTAACGACGATCTCGCTGAAGTTGACCGGATGTCTCAATTCTTTTCTGGGATTATTTTCCCTGCGATTAACTTTGTTAACAACCTTGGTTTCGTTGGTATTGCGGTGGTCGGTGGTTTAATTGATAACATCGGTAACATGGTGGCATTCTTTATTTTAGTTGGGTTATTCCAACGTCCGTTCCAAATGCTTGGCCAAATCTCCAACATTATTCAATCCTCCATTGCTGCCGCTGAACGTATTTATAAGATTATGGATGAACCAGAATTGCCAGCGGTTGCTAAAGATGCGATTCAAGATAACTCAAAGATCAAAGGTAAGATTGAATTTAAGGATGTCTCCTTTGCTTATAAACCAGAACAACCTTTATTTACTGGTTTGAATTTAAGTGTTCAACAAGGGGATACGATTGCCATCGTTGGACCAACCGGTGCAGGTAAGACGACACTCGTAAACCTCATGATGCGCTTTTATGAAATTCAACAAGGAGATATTCTCCTCGATGGTATTTCCATTAAAAAATATAGTTATCCCGCATTAAGAACCGCATTTGGCATGGTGTTACAAGATACTTGGTTGTTCAAAGGTACGATCAAAGACAACATTCGTTATGGTAAACAAAACGCAACGGACAAAGAAGTGGAAGCTGCTGCGAAAGCTGCGCTTGCCCATTTCTTTATTTCAACCTTACCCGCTGGTTATGACTTTATGTTGAACGAAGATGGCACGAATATTTCACAAGGACAACGCCAATTATTAACGATTGCGCGCGCGATTCTCATTCAACCAAAGATGTTAATCCTTGATGAAGCCACAAGTAGTGTGGACACAAGAACCGAAGCATCGATTCAAACTGCGATGACCTCACTCATGAAGGGGCGCACCTCATTTGTCATCGCCCACCGTTTGTCGACGATCAAGAGCGCGAAATTAATTCTCGTCATGAAAAATGGTTCAATTGTGGAAACGGGTACGCATACATCCTTGTTGAAAGACAAAGGATTTTACGCGGAATTATACAACGCTCAATTTACTGGCAATAATCAAATCGATTCAAGTAACGAAGAAAAGTTTTAACGACGTTTTTCAAGATAATTTAAGGTGGCAATGGCCGCTTGCTTCGACGCAAACGCAAGGTTTTTCTCAAAGGATTGATTGGCGTGCGTTTGGCCATTATCGGAAACGCCTCGAATCGATGTGAATGGGATTTTGAGCGTTTCACACATTGTATAAAAACCAAAACTTTCCATATCAAATGCATCCGCATCAAATTGATCGATGACTTTTTGTGAGGCTTCTTTTGATGCAAGAAATGTCGAACCAGAAACCAACACAGGATGAATGACCGCTGGTTTCTTTCCAACAAATAACCGACCCAATGGCCGGCCAAAGGTAGTTAAATCAAGATCGTTATTGAAGAATGTTTTTGCGTGAACCACTTCACCAATGGCTTGATTTCTTAGTCCCGCACATGTTCCAACTTGAATAACCTCGGTTGGGGTTGGGTTAGATAAAAATGGTAGTAAACGATAACATTGCAACATCGTGATGCCAGTGAGAACCACTTTGACAAGGTGATTGGCGTTGATCATGGTTTCATGATGGGTTGAGAATTTTTGAATTGGCGTTTTTAAGGCATTCAAAAAGGCTTGTTGTTCCGCTTCCATTGCAAAGACAAGAATAGTGGTGTTCATTGGTTAAATTTAATGAGATCGCGATACAAATGAATTAACTTTGGATAAATCTTTGCATACACTTTCTTATAAAGATATTGGTAACGAGAGACTGCAGTTGGATTTGGGGTGAACGTTTTGGTCACGCGCACCATGGAGGCCACTGCTTCAGCGGGTGTTGCAAATGCTTTACTTGCAAGGAATGCGGCGATGGCAGTACCCAATGAGGATGTTTCGTTTGTTTGGACACGAGAGACGGGTAGATTAAAGATATCGGCGGTGATTTGGCATATCGCGTCGGATTGGGATCCTCCACCTGAGACTCTAATTTCTTTGACGTTGTGTTTCATCCGTTTTTGCATACCAAGAAAACCTTCTCGGATACCAAACGCAATTCCTTCTACAATTGCCCGATATAAATGAACTTTGGTGTGGACGTCACTCCATCCAATAATTGCACCTTTGGCTTCTGGTCTTCTTAAACCAGGACCCCAATATGGGGATAATACTAAACCTTCAGAGCCAGGAGGAATTTTCATCATGTGTTGATTTAATATTTCTTCCACGGCCATTTTTTCAATCATTGCTTCCGCGGTTTCTTTCTGAGCAAAGTTATCACGGAACCAAGAAATCATCCAATAGCCTCGATTAATATGAACCTCGATATTATATAAGTTTGGAAGGGATGAAGGATATCCTGGTAGAAAAGGTTCGGGTTCAATATACGTTAAACTTGGTACGGTCATCGACACCGATGTGCCGTAAGAAAGATTTGCCACATCATGGGTTAAACATCCGGTACCCAGTGTTTCTGCGGCCTTATCTGGACCTGCAGCATAAATCGGTAAACCTTCGGGTAGTCCTAAATAATCAGATGCGACTTTGGTAATCTTGCCGAGTAATTCTCCGGGTTTTTTTAAAGGAACTAACATTGATAAAGGAATGTTGAAAATGGCAGCCTTTATGTGCGAGGGTTTATACCATTTACTGGTAATGAAATCTAAAGGATAGTGGCCAATCATGTTGGCGGCACTATCGGTAAGTTGGTCGGTTAATAAGTAGTTAAAGTAGGTGGAAAGAGCAACATAGTATTTAACTTTCTTCCAAGTTTCTGGTTCGTTTTGCCTAACCCATC
>CAZOHK010000016.1:0-15568 GCA_964579925.1 uncultured Staphylococcus sp.
ATGGTTACCTGGTTATAAAGAATTCTGGGCATGGGTCTATGATCCAGAAAATCCTTTCAACTTTGATAATCTTGTTGCAGCAGGTCCGACTGCGGTTCCAACGTATGCCGCAGCATGGGAAGAACAAATTAACACTTTGGTCGGTGATCAATTGACCACGATCGGAACGACGTAATTATCATCAAGGAAGACCTAGGTCAATCTAGGTCTTCCTTAAGAAAAGATTCATGAAAAAAATTAAACTGAGACTTTCAAACCTCAACATAAAACAATCCAGCATCTGGCTGATTGTTTTTGTTCTGGGCGTTACCGGTTTGGTTTTTTTGATTGATCAAACACCTGGGCCACTTAATCAATTCTTTGATACGTCTTCATTGATTCAACCCGATTTTAATTATGGTTATCAAGACGAGGTGTATGGCATCCCAACGTATACTGCTAAACAATCCTATTACAAAGATGCCGGTGTGCCGATGACTGGATACGAAACTGGTTATGATGGACAAGATATAGAAGGTCAAGCGATCGATGCAAACGATGACGATTATGGTTTGATGGTTTCGGATTATGATTTTCCCAACGACGTATTCTTACTCGACCAAAGTGAATCGATGACGTTTACGTATGATGGCAATGAAAGTGGTCTCGTATCGTTTGCGCTTGATTATTTCATCCTCGATCAAGGCACCGAAGATACAAAATTTTCAATTATGATTAACGGTGCATATCAATTTTACGAAAGTCAAACGTTGATTCTACCGTCATCATGGACCTTCATCGATGAGACCTTTCCGCTTGATCGTTATGAAAATGAAATGCAACCTCAATCATTTAAACAATCAAAATGGGCGAACCATGTTATCCGTGATATGAAAGCGTTACATGCTTATCCGTATGAATTCTTTGTTGAATATGGCGATGAAATTACCATTAATTATGTCAATGCAAAGGTTTTGATTGGATTGGTTCAAGTGGTGGTCAATACACCCTTAGATGATTATGAAACGTATAAACTTTCCCAACCGAATGGCCCCATTGTTGACACCTTACAAATGATTTCTAGTCGGTCAATGACCAGTCGAAGTGATGCTTCGATTCGTTTGCGGACCGAACAAGATGCCAGTGCCATGTTTTATGACACCCAATTTTTAAGATTAAACACGATTTACGGTGATAGTTGGGAACGTGGCGGACAAACCATTCAGTACGACGTAGACATCGAGACTGCTGGATATTATGCCTTGTCATTCCGATATCGCCAATATTTACAAAATGATATGGTCACCATGCGCAGCATTTACATTAATGGCACTATTCCATTTCATGAATTTCAAGCGATGGCTTTTCCATATACAACCCAATTCCGTAACCGGACATTAACCCAACCTGGTGGTGAACCATATTGGATTTATCTCGATGAAGGTGTGAATACGATTGCTTTTGAAGCGGTGAACTACGCCTATCGATTTGCGATTGAAACGTTGCAAACCGTGATGCAACAAATTCAATCGCTTGCACTCGAAATTAAACGATATACTGCTGGCAGTAATGATTTGTATCGTGATTGGGAAATTGAAACGTATTTTCCAAATGCACAATCAAATCTCAATCAATGGGCGGATCAATTAGATGTGATGTATGAAAAGTTAACGCAACTTTCCATCCGTGATAATCCCTCGCAGCTTGCCAATGTCAAAGTCAGTAGTGCAAGATTACGCACCCTCGCAAGACAGATTAATCGTCTACCTGGTTTAATGGTTCAATTTGCAGACGGCGATTCAAGTGTCAATCAAATGCTCGGTGGCCTTTTACAAGAAATGCTCCGGTCATCTTTAGAAATTGAACGGTTTATGATTCATGGAGAGGTCAGCCTACCAAGACCAACGTCAACCTTTTTCCGCTCGGCGTATGAAGGAAGCGCTCGACTCGTCTTATCGTTTATTAATAATCCATACTCTGCAACCAGTATGGATGAAGATCAAATTAACGTCTGGGTTAATTTTCCTCGACCTTATATTGAAATTATGCAAGCGATGATTGATCAATTTTATCCAGGACAACGCCAAGTAAAACTCTCGCAAATGCCTGATGAAAATAAATTAATCCTCTCCAATATTTCCGGACAATCTCCGGACGTTGCCGTTGGTGTAAACCATTGGATACCTTATGAATTTGCTTCCCGTGATGCAGCACTCGATCTCCGTCAATTTGAAGGTTATGGAGACGTTGTTGATCATTATGCAAAAGGGGCAATGATTCCTTATGTCTTCGAAGAAGGTGTGTTTGGCTTACCGTTAACTCAAAATTTCTGGGTGACTTATTATCGCCGGGACATCATGGCATCAATCGGTGTTGATTCGATTCCGCAAACCTGGGATGACGTGATTGGCATTCTTCCCTTGTTACAAAGTTATGGTCTGAATTATTTCTTACCATTATCACAATATTCTGGTTTAAAACCATTTGTTGCAACGTTGCCTTTCATCCATCAATTTGGTGGGCAACTTTATGCAGACAATGGCATGAGTACCACGATCAATGAAGAAGATACTTTAGCAGGTATTACCTTGATGGCGGAACTTTTCACGCTCTATAACATTCCAAAATTTGTCGCGAGTTTTTATAATCAATTCCGTTATGGAACTTTACCAATCGGAATCGGTGATCTTGGAACCTACTTATTGTTATCAAGTGCTGCAAGTGAATTAGATGGCTTATGGGCGATGGATCTCCATCCTGGTTACCGCAACCCTGTTACCCAAGAAATCAATCGTTCAAGTGCAACCGGTGCTCAAGGATCGATGATATTGGCGAATACAAACTTACCCGATGATAGTTGGGATTTCTTGTCGTGGTGGATGTCGACGCCGATCCAAGCGTTATTTGGACAAACCTTACAAAGTACCTATGGAAAAACTTATTTTTGGAATTCGGCAAATTTAGAAGCGTTTGCTCAATCGAGTATGCCAGATGAATATAAGTCAGTGATCTTGGAACAATGGGAATTTGCTTTAGAAGCAAGTCGCATTCCAGGTACATACATGGTGGAAAGAGAATTATCTAATGCTTGGACGAATATTGTGTTCCAAGGGATAAATCCTCGCCAAGCGATTGATGAAGCGGTGCGAATTTCGAACCGAGAAATCTTATATAAGATGGCAGAGTTTGGGTATACATTCCAAGGCGAGATTCTGAAACCTTATCTTGTGCCGACCATTGATAACATTGATTGGTGGTTAACTGAACATGCTTAATCGATTATTGGATCGGATGAATCGCCCTGCTTGGTTTATTTTTCCTTATTGGATCCTCTTTGCCATTTTTATTGTGGTTCCCGTCTTTGCCGCGATTGCGTTATCGTTTACTTTTTTTAACTCGATTCAAACACCAGTCTTTGTCGGCATTAATAATTACATTGAACTCATCACCCTTGATACCGTCTTCATGCGGTATGTGTTGCCGAACACGTTACGATTTGCATTTATTGTCGGTCCAGTTGGTTATGCCTTATCCTTTATGGTTGCTTGGATGCTTTCCCATTTACCGAAAACGCCAAGAACGATTCTTGCGATCATTTTTTATTCTCCATCCTTGACTGCAGGGGTTGCAATGGCCGCGATGTGGCGGATTATTTTTTCCGGTGATGCCCAAGGGTATTTAAATGCCATCCTGCTTGATTTAGGGCTCATCGTAGAACCGATTCAATTTTTACAAAATCCAGATATGTTGATGACGATTATGATTGTCGTGTCATTGTGGAGTTCCATCGGGGTTGGATTCTTAGCAATGCTTGCCGGAATTTTAAATGTCGATCGCACTTTATATGAAGCAGCTTATATCGATGGCATCAAAAATTGGTTCCAAGAAATAATTTATGTCACGATTCCTTCGATGAAACCACAAATGATTTTTGGTGCCGTTATGGCCGTCGTTGGAACTTTCCAAGCTGGGGCGATTGGGGTGGCATTATCTGGAACCAACCCAACACCAAATTATGCAGGCCAATTAATCGTCAATCACATTGAAGACTTTGGTTTTATTCGCTACATGATGGGATATGCAGCAAGTATCTCAGTGATCCTTTTACTGATGGTGTACGCGATTTCAAAAATCACGTGGAAATTTTTAGGAGAAAAAGAATAATGGCTTCTAAATTTCTTGGCACCCAAATCAATCCGGACCGTTTCCATAAAGGGCAATTACCATTTTTCATTATTCTCATTTCCTTTTCGATGTTGATGATCTTGCCTATTTTATTTATTATCAATCATGCATTTAAACCTCAATCCGAATTGTTCGCCTACCCACCAACCTTCTTTGTTAGAAATCCAACCTTTGATAACTTCATTGAACTGGCTCGCTTGGTTTCTACTTCAGGCATTCCTTTCTCAAGATATGTATTGAATAGTGTCTTGATTACTAGCATTGGGGTAGGATTGGCGATTTTATTTACATCCCTTTCTGCCTATGGTTTAGCAAAATTACATTTCAAAGGAAAAAAATTACTCTTTGAAATCAATACGATTTCCTTGATGTTTGTCCCGATTGCGGTGCAAATCCCCCGGTATATTGTCGTGGCACAATCGGGTATGATTGACACGTATTTTGCGCATATTTTCCCGTTGATTACAATGCCAGTTGCGATGTTTCTGATTAAACAATTTATCGATCAAATCCCAAATGATTTTATTGAAGCGGCTCGGATTGATGGTGCCAGTGAAATGCAAATTTTCTTTAAAGTTATTATGCCGATGATTTCCCCAGCGGTGGCAACCGTTGGCATTCTTGCTTTCCAATTAATTTGGAACGATACATCCACGTCGACGTTGTTTATTAACGATGAGAGTTTACGAACGCTTGCCTTTTTCTTGCAAACCTTAACCTCAGGTGTTGGTAACACGGTTGCCGGTCAGGGCATGGCTGCTGCTGCGTCATTATTAATGTTCATTCCGAATCTTGTTTTATTTGTGATTTTACAAAGTCAGGTGATGTCGACGATGGCGCACTCAGGGTTAAAGTAAAATGAAGCACTGGATTTACACATTTAGCTTTGTTTCGTTAGGGATGATGTTTCCTCAACGGACGGTATTACCAACCCTTGCGGACAATGGTTTACCTTATCAAACCTATACGTATGCAACATCTCGTCAGCAATTGATTCAAACCCAAGACGCGTATTTACCCTTATCGTTATCGCAAACATTGGGTGCATTCACGTTATCTTCGCCTAAAGATGTATACGTCGATCAAAATGACATCATTTTTATTGCAGATAAAGGTACAAAATCCGTCATTCGATACAATTTACAAACCGATGAAGCGATCGAAATCGGTCAAGGCGTGCTTGATATTCCTACTGGGATTCATGTCGATGATGAAGGTCGTTTATATGTGGCAGATTTTGGAAACAAGCAAGCTTATCAATTTCAAATGGTGGACGACGCATATGAATTGGTTGTCACGTATGAAAAACCTTTAAATTCTCCTTTCTTTGGAGAAGATGATCCTTTCGATCCAACCAAATTAGTCACCGATCGAGGTGGAAACGTCTATGTCTTGTTAGCAGGTAACGTCAATGGACTTGCCCAGTTTAAAAATGATGGTGAATTCTTTGGCTACTTTGGTGGGAATCGCATTCCTGCAACCTTTGAAAACACTGTCCGTTCGCTCATCTTTGATGAAGCAACACGAAGAGAGTTCTTTCAAATTATTCCCAAACCGGTTTACAACCTAAGCGTTGACCAAAGTGGTTTAATCCTGACTTCAACCAAAGAAGAAGATGGTTATTTAAAATTAAATATTGCCAACGTGGTCTTCAATCAATCTGTCTGGGGTTTTGATACGGTTGAAGATATTGCAGTTGGCCCTTATAACACCATTTACACCTTAACCTCTGAAGGTTACATTGTTGAATACGATCCAAACGGTTCGGTATTATTTTTATTCTCAGGACCAGATGATATTGGTCAAAAAGGATTGTTTAAACAAGCAAAAGGCATTGCCGTCGATTCTAGAAACAACTTATATGCAGTCGATGAAGCGACGAGCTCCTTACAAATTTTTATTCCAACCACCTTTGCCGATTTGGTTCATGATGCGATTAATCTTTATTTTGAAGGGCGATATGGAGAGTCGTTGATTCCTTGGCAAGATGTGTTGAAAATGAACCGATTGTTTGATTTAGCCAATCAAGGGTTAGGGGATGCTTATTTTGCTTTGCAAGATTATGAATCGGCTTTAACGTATTATCGATTAGCTAGAGATACCAGAGGTTATTCCAATGCTTATTGGGAAGTTCGCAATCAATTCCTTCTTGAAAACGGAAATGCCTTTGTTATTTTTTTAATGCTCATCATCGGCATATATATGGTGAAGCGATTCATTCCTGGTTACGCATTCGTTCAAGGAAAAATCAATACAGTCAAGACCAAAACCGATACGATTCCATTTATGAAAGAATTAAAGTTTCCATTTCAAGTGTTTGCAAAACCTGTGGATGGTTATGATGACTTGAAGCGGCACGGATCGTTCTCTAATCGAAGTGCATGGATTTATTTGCTTGGATTCTTTGTGACATATTTAATTTGGATGTATGAAACCAATTTCTTATTCAATGGGCTCATTCCCTCTGAGATTAATTTGATTGAACAATTCATTGGTGTGATGGTTCCGTTTGGATTATGGGTTATCAGTAATTATTTAGTGTGTTCCATTCGCGATGGTGATGGAAAACTGACCGAAGTTTTCCAAGCATCCGCTTTAACCCTATTGCCGATGATTATAACTTTTCCAATTTTAACCGTCATTTCTCATGCGCTCACGTTAAACGAAAGTTTCATCTATGAATTTGTATATGGCATTGGTCTTTCCTTTACGGTCATTTATTTCTTTATCATGGTGAAAGAAATTCACTTCTATGATATTCGACCTACTTTTAAGAACATTTTGATTACGATCTTTACAGCGATTATGTTACTGGCAATGACGTTGATTGTTGTCTTTTTACTTGGTGAAGTTTATCAACTCATTGCCGATATTATCCAGGAGGTGAATAGTCGTGTTTAAACTTTCACGCCTGGCAATCCCTATGATCTTATTACCGGTGCTGATCGTAAGCACCCAGTCTGATCCAACCTTGTTGGTGATACCTCAAGTTGATAATTTTGCATTCATTGAAAATCAACTTTTATTAAGTTCACGTTATACACAAATGGATGAAACCGATGCCGATATTTTGGCACGATTTGATGATGCGTTTCAACTTTTTTATGAACCAGAACAACTTGCAACCCTTGGTTTTGAATCGATGCTTGAAAATGATCAATTGGAACTATTCTTTGAAAAAGATTCTTTCTCCTTAATTTTAAAGGACAAAGCGACCGGTTATATGTTTTCCTCTCGGCCTGAGTTCCAAGGGTATTCAGAAACTAGAGAAGATAATACCGCTAATCGTAATTTAATGAATAGTGGATTATGGATTGAGTCGATTCGGACAAACAATGTCAGTAGTAGTGCCATTCGTACCGAATCCATCTATACGATTGCCGATGTGAGTTATGTAAACAATGGTGCCCAAGATCTCGACGCGATTGATTTGACCTTACCATATTTGATTGCTCCTGCAAGTTATGATGAGGATGCCGTCAGCGTCACCACCGAACCAGTAAATGCGCAGTCCTTTTTAGCACAAGTGAATGTTCAAACGTATGGTTTTGAATTTGCGGTGACGATTGAACTTTCCGCGCAAGGTTTTTCCGTGAAGTTTAATCCTTCATCGTTAACTGAAAGTAATGAGTTATACCGAATCTTAGGCTTACAATTCTTTCCGTATTTTGGCTCGGCCCGTGAAGATATATACCCAGGCTATATGGTGATTCCAGATGGTGTTGGGGCATTGGTGAGAACCAATCAACGATACGACAAAACTTATCAATCTGATTATTATGGATCTGATTTAGGTTATCTACGTACGTCGATTGCAGAACTATCATTACCGATCTTTGGCATGATTCACCGGGTTGGACAATTTGGTTTCTATCATGAAATTGTTGAAGGATCTGAGCACGCGACCTTATTGGCAAATTTCTGGGGAAGAAACACCCGGTATCACCGTATCACGAATCGTTATAACATTCGAAGAATTTATCGCAACATCATTAACCGTGCGGGTGATGGTCGTGATGTCCTTCCTGAAGAAAAAATTGATCAAGCCTATCATGGTTATTATCATGTTTTAACTGGCCAGGATGCTGGCTATGTTGGCATGGCAAAAGCCTATCAATTGCGTTTAAAAGATCGCGAAGCAATACGATCATTAGAACCAGAAAAAACCCCAATTCAATTGGCGTATTTGCTTTATGAACAAGAACCCACTTTCTTTGGAACAAGCCGGTTAACCATGACTACACCACTTAATGCCTCCACGATTTCAAATGAACTTTCTTCGCTTGGCGTCGATGAACAGGTTGTTGTCTTAAAGGGTTGGTCAAGTGATGGCTTATCCTATCGCCAACCGTATCAATTTCAACATCCTAATCTCAATGGATTAAAGCAACTCATCACCAACACCAAAACCAATGAGGATGCCATTTATCTTGAACAAGATTATTTGGTGAGCAGTGAACTCTCGCAAAGGGTTGAGTTAAACCGTGATGTCGCAAGAAACTATTCGAAACTCAAGATGAGTTATCCTTTAAACCGATTAGACAATCAAGCGATTGATGAATACTACCTTTATCCACAACGAGCTGCCAATAAACTCAATGCCGATTTATCAGCCATTCAAAACCTCGACATGACCGGTTTATCTTTTCCCACCCTTGGGCGAACACTTTATAGTTACTATGACGATGAAAGGGTCAGTCGAAGTGATACCCTAACGATCGTTGAAGGCATGGCAGCACAATTATCTGCCACCGCGATGCACCGACCCTCAGCCTATATGTTTCCTTATTTAAATCATTATTTAGATATGCCGATTACAAACAGTCAACTTGACTTGTTTACTGATTTGGTGCCGTTGATTCCGTTGGTGCTGAAAGGTTACATCCCAACCTTTACACCATATTTAAACTTTAATGCATTAGGAAAAGAACGCTTATTGCAAATGATTGATTTTGGTGTGAATCCAAGTTATCTTTTAACCGAAAAACCAAGCAGTGATTTACGCTTTACCTATAGCAATCGGTTCTTTACCACGGCTTATGGTGATTTCAAAACCGACATTGAAGAAGTTTATCAATATGTTTCCAGCGCCCTTGATGTCACCCAAGGTGCAAGTGTGATTGATCGGCAAGTCCTCGCTACAGGTGTCACCAAAATTGATTATGAAAATGGAGTGTCGATTATTGTGAACTATCGATCAGAGGCATTTAATCTTGACGGATTGATGATTGATGGTCTAGATTATGAGGTCTTACTACCATGAAGAAGTTACGGCAAATGTTTCAATCCACCTTGGCATTTATCCGCCAACAATTTTTGAAATTTCAATCTTTCTGGCAACATCAAGTTCAACCTTTCTTCAAGCGTTTATTTTTTCGCCTACGCCATAACCGTATTTATCGTGAAGATGGAAACACGATTCGGTTTGTGAGTAGAGTTACTTTTAAAATTACAAGAAAACGCCGCCATGCATTTTATGGATATTTATTTATTTCTTTATGGTTAATTGGGATTAGTTATTTCACACTATACCCACTGTTTTACTCCTTGTTTTTAAGTTTCCATGAAGCGTATTACAACCTTCAAGATGGGGTGACAACCACGTTTGTTGGTTTCAATAACTATCTTAATATTCTTCGTAGTCAGATTCTCATTCCGCTATATGTCAATTATCTTGGAAAAATGTTGGTGGCCATTCCCATCATTATTGTCTTCTCAATTATTATCGCGGTGCTTGTGAATATGCCAATTCGCACCAAAGGTTTATGGCGAACCGTTTTTTTCTTGCCAGTGATTATTTCAACCGGGCCCGTCATTAACGAACTGAATGCCCAAAGTGCGATCACTTTGCCTAACTTACAAGCGAGTGGAATCTATGATTACGTCGTGAATAATCTACCTTCTTTTTTATCGGATCCTTTAACCACCGTCATCAATTCGATGCTGTTGATTCTATGGTATGCAGGTATCCCGATTTTGATTTATCTTGCTGGTTTACAAAAAATTGATCCAAGTTTGTATGAAGCTGCAAGTATGGATGGGGCTTCACCTTGGATGCGTTTTTGGAAAATCACGTTACCTTCGCTCATGCCATTTACAGGTATTTCCATTATTTATGTGGTTGTCTCGATGTCTTTATTTGTTGAACCAGGTGGTTTGCTTGATTTAACCAGAAACCATATGTTAGTTGGAGCCCCTGATTCTGCGTTTTGGTTTGGTTATGGTTACGCTGCTGCCATGGCCTGGATTTATTTCATTCTCATGGTGGTGTTAATTTTATTCTTTATGAGATTGACCAGAGAAAAGCGAGGGAAATCATCGTGAGAATTTTCCCTAAAATTCCGATTCAAACGGAACAAAAACTTCGCAAAATTTGGTTAGGTAAAAACCTAACTGACGGTTTGCTATACCGCGGGGTCATTTATTTGTTATTGATTAGCTTTAGTTATATCTATTTGTACCCGTTGTTATTCATGATGATCAACAGTCTTAAATCCGTGGATGATTTAATCAATCCAGGAGTTCAGTGGATACCCACGGCGTTGATGTGGGAAAACTATGACCGGGCTTTCCAAGTCTTAAACTTACCTTCATCCCTCATTGATTCAACGGTCTATGTCTTAAAAGTAAGCGTCAGTGCAACCCTTTCAAGTGCATTGATTGGATACGGTTTTGCTCGATTTGAATTTCCATTTAAGAAATTATTCTTTGCCATTATGCTTGCAACGTTTATCCTTCCCCAACAAGTGACGATGGTAGCGAACATGATCATTTTTAGAGATTTAAATATCATTTCGAGTGAATGGGCGATGTTATTACCGGCGATGACCGGTCAAGGCATTAACGCGGCGATATATATTTTAATCTTTTACACGTTTTACAAAACGATTCCCGGCATTCTTATTGAATCCGCGGAAGTGGACGGGGCTGGTCAATTACGTATTTTCCGCTCGGTGATTTTACCGCTTGCAATTCCTTCTTTTGTGATTGTCTTTTTGTTTAGTTTTGTTTGGTATTGGAATGAATCCTTTATTACGGGTTTATATGTAGGTGATAAGGTGACCTTACCTTTATGGTTACAAGCCTTCCGTGCATCTTATGAAGACATCTTTCCACCAGGCACTCCAGGTGCAGAATTAAATGAAGCGATTTTGTTAGCTGGTAATATGCTAACGATTCTACCGTTGTTGCTGCTTTATTTCTTTGGTCAACGCTTGTTCACACAAAGTATCGATAAGACAGGAATCACAGGAGAATAAACATGAAAAGAATTTTAACCTTGATGGTCCTTGCCCTCACCGTGACCGCGTGTGTCGATCCAAATGGTTCATCTAGTGGTGTGCCGAATGGATTACTACCATTAACTGCTTATGAAGGATGCGGTGTGCAAACGATTGATAACGAATGGGTATGTACGTGGTCGGATGAATTTAATGGTGATGCCTTATCAACCGATCATTGGAACATCGAAGTGAATGGTGATGGTGGAGGCAATCAAGAAGCGCAATATTATCGTGCTGAAAATATTGCTGTTAATGATGGGTCATTAAAAATCACCGCAAAAAGAGAAAATTATTTAGGCAAATCGTATACGAGTGGTCGCATCAACTCGCGATATAAAGTCGAAACCCAATTTGGTCGGATTAATTTCCGGGCCAAGTTGCCGGGTGGTCGCGGTACATGGGCTGCGGTTTGGATGCTACCGTTATTCAATCGTTATGGTCAATGGCCAAAAAGTGGAGAAATTGACATCCTTGAATATGTTGGTTACGAACCTGGTTCTGTTTTTACAGCTACCCATACCGAAAGATTTAACCACACGCTGAACAACAATCCGAGTTTTGATAAAGAATTAGATGACCCTGAAAATCAATTTTATGAATACGAAATGATTTGGTTACCCGGAGAAATTCGCATCCTTGTAGAAGGTGTTCAATATGGATTATTTAGATATACTCCACAATTTAATTCAGGTATTTCTCACGAAGAAGTCTTTCCTTTCCATGAAGAGTTTTATTTTATTATTAATCTAGCGGTCGGTGGAAGTTGGGGTGGTATTCAAGGCATAGATGTAAATGCATTTCCCACCACACTTGAAGTGGATTACTTGAGACTTTACCAATGGGACTATGCGGTTCATGATCTGGATGTTCCGAATACGCCAACAAATGTTGGCCTTGCAACCTTAGACAATACGATCCATTGGAACCGACCAACCGATGATATGTGGGTGAGTCATTATGCGATTTATTTGGATGGTGTTCGTTATCGTGAAGCAAGAATCAATCAGTATACGTTCGCGGGTTTAGAAGAAAATCGAACGTATGAAGTTGAGATTCAAGCGATTGATTTCGTCGGAAGAGTCTCGGGACGTTCCGCCCCGATTTCATTTACTTTTGGAGGTTAATCCGATGCTTAAACCACATCAACGACTTGTTTTTAAAGACACATTCAAAAACCTTAACCGGCAAGTTTGGAATTTAGAAGTTGGAGAAAAATGGCATAACGATGAACGGCAATGTTATGTCGATTCCCCGGAACATTTGAAAATCACAAAACAAGGATTACGGATGATGGCAAAACTCCATCCTGATCAAACCACCTGCAGATATCAATCGATTCGCATGAATACCAAAGGAAAAAAAGAATGGCAATATGGAACGTTTATCGTGCGCGCAAAATTGCCGACTGGACAAGGATCTTGGCCTGCCATCTGGTTCCTAGGGCATGATATTGGTCCAGTTAAATGGCCGTTATGTGGGGAAATTGATTTAATGGAAATGGTCGGTCATGACCCAGAAGTCATTCATTTCAGTCTTCACTCTCAATTCAATAATCACATCATTAAAACCCAACGGACAAAATTCCAAAAGATTCCTGGTGTCTTGGAAGGTTTCCATGATTACAAATTAATTTGGCGAAAAGAAGGTCTTAGTTTTTTTGTTGATGATGTTCATTACATCACCTTTGATAAAAAACCAAATGATTCGATTGAAAGCTGGCCATTTGATAAACCCTATTATCTAATTATGAACATAGCCGTCGGGGGCATGTGGGGTGGTCATATTAACGAAGCGGATTTACCGTATGTGATGGATATTGAAAAAGTGGAGGTTTATCAAGAATGAAAGTGGTTGTTTCCTCTGCCAAAGGATTACGATGGCAAACCGTCAGCCCAAAAACTATAACCCATCAAGTTTCCACTTTACCCATCAAGATTGATCTACAACAACGATTTCAATATCATCTTGGATTTGGTGGATCCTTGACGGAGTCTGCTGCCTATACGATTAAAGAAAATCATGATGATGCCACCATTCAAACCTTATTGAATTTGTATTTCTCTCCCCAAGGTTTAAATTACAATCTCACCCGAATCCATATGAACTCAAGCGACTTTTCCTTGGGTAATTACACGTATGTTCGCGAAGGGGATACATCGCTCTCTTCGTTTTCCATTCAACGCGAACATTGGTATGTTTTGCCAATGTTAAAAGAAGTATTAAAGAAAACACCGAATCTCAAAATTTTAATTTCGCCATGGTCGCCTCCAGGTTGGATGAAAGACAATGGCCAAATGAATCACGGAGGTTCATTAAAACCGATTTTCCTAGATACATGGGCCGAATACTACATCAAGTTTGTTCAAGCCCTTCAAAAAGAAGGCATTCAACCTTGGGCAGTTACCGTTCAAAATGAACCAGCTGCCAAACAAGTATGGGACTCATGCTTATATACAGCAGAACAAGAACGAGATTTTATCAAGTTCCATTTAGGCCCAAAACTAAAGAAACATTTTGGCCAATCGATTCAACTCCTTGTTTGGGATCATAATCGCGATATCATGGTCGAACGGGTTACGCCGATTTATCAAGATCCAATTGCAAGTTCCTTTGTGTGGGGCACTGCGTTTCATTGGTATGGAGAAGAAGTCTTTGCGAATGTTGGCAAAACCAAAGCATTATTTCCCGATAAACATTTATTATTTACAGAAGGATGTATTGAAGGTGGACCACGTCCAGGATCATGGGATACCGGTGAACGCTACGCAAGAAATATCATCGGTGACTTTCTTCAAGGCAATGAAGGTTTCATTGATTGGAATCTTGTGCTCAATGAACAAGGCGGACCCAACCACGTTGGTAATTACTGCGATGCCCCTATTTTATTTGATCGACGCACCCAAACCATTATTCAAAACAGTACGTATTATGTTATTGGCCATTTTTCAAAATTTATGCTTCCGGGTTCACAACGTATTGCGTTAACCACAACCTTACCAATGGGGGTCCAAGGTGTTGCCTATCAACGTCCAGACAAACAAGTGGTGGTTGTCTTGTTAAACAGCACCAATACATCCATTTATTACACCCATGACCATTTAGGAAAAAACATGATGATTGAATTACCTGAAAAATCCATCATGACGATTTTATTGGATGAAAAACAATCCCGATAAATTAACGATCCATGGATTTGCAGAAGACCTAGGTTTATCCCCTGGAACCGTAAGCAAAATTCTCAATGGAAAAGGAACCGTTTCTAAAGAAACAAGGGAACGCGTTTTAAAACGCGCCAAAGAATTAGGTTATGTGGCAAGCCATTCTGCAAGAATTTTAAAAGCAGAGCATACGTGGACGATTGGGGTTGTTTTCTCAGATATTGCCTCGTTTGGTTTAGAACACCCATTTTTTGGTTCAATTATTCAAGCATTTAAAAATTTTGTTGAAGATAAAGGTTATGAAATTGTCTTTATTCCTAAAAAAATCGGCGACCAACAACAAACCTATTTACAATGGTCCACGAATAAAAGTGTGGATGGTGTCTTGCTGTTAACCGGGGATGTCAATGCAAGAGATATTCAAGAACTCATTCAAGCTGATATTCCCTGTGTATCCGTGGACATGGTGAATCCCTCGCTAGCAACCGTCATCAGTGATGATAAACAAGGGATTGAATTAATCTTTAAGCACTATGTACAACTCGGATTTAAATCGATTTATGCTTTCTCAGGTTCTAATCTATCTCGGGCGTATATGCAACGAAGTGAAGCTTATGAAAAGTTGGTGAAGACTTACAAGACGAATCGAAATCCTCAAAGTTATGCTGTGACCGATCGTTATGGGGTTGCGCATTATTATGAAAAGGCTTTAAGTTGGATTCAAAGCTGGCAAGAAAAACCCGAAGCGATCATTGCTTTCTCTGATGATATTGCGATGGGGTTAATTTTGGCACTAAAAGAATTAGGCTATCGTGTCCCGGAAGACATTTCAGTTTCTGGATATGATGACATCCAATTTGCAAGTTTGTTTACCCCCGCGTTAACAACGATTAAACAAGATAAAAAAATGATTGCGGAAACCGCAGCGATGAAACTTTTGGCCATGATTGAAAAGAAAGATGT
>CAZOHK010000017.1:0-14346 GCA_964579925.1 uncultured Staphylococcus sp.
TCTTGTTTTGCTTAGTTTTCAAAGATCAGTGCCCCACGCTTGCTCTCGCAAAAAAGAGTCTCCTCTTTTGACGTGTGCCTTACAAGGATACCAATACGATTGACCAAAGTCAAGAATAAGTTAAGAAAAGATTTCTTACTATTGTTCAGGTCTTTTTCAAAGATCTTGGCGGCCTTTAACGACCTAGGTTTTAAGTAGGCGCAAGTAAGATTAAACCATATCACAAAACGTTTTGCAAGGATAAATCGTAAATTAAAGAAAAGAATTGATTTTATCGTATATTACGATGAGAATTTGATCATCAATTTATGGGTTAAACCCATACCTTTTTGCTTAAAACCTAGGCACTTAATTATTCTTCTCTGATCAGTATGATTTAAAGCTCTCTTGGATTTCAATCATCTTCATGCATATTTGGACGAAAGACTTTCAAATTATTAAACTATTTTTCAAATTAAAAAACCCAAGACGTCGCATCTTGGGTTTTTATTTAGACTGATGATGATTTAGCGACGACCACCTTTTCGTGATAACGCCAAGTAATAAAGGATTCGTAAGAAAATATTGATAAAGGAAATATATAAACTAAACGCTAAATACATCGCTTGTGCACGTGTGACTTCTCCAGAACTCGTGATTTGTTTGACGTACCAAACTTGGTAGGCGACCATCAATAAGACCACACCGAAAATACCAAAGGAGATGAACCAATCCATGGGAATGCTTGAAACAAATATATTGATAACACTTAGAATAATGAGTCCAAACATCGCAACGATCGCAAATTGACCCATGCCTAATAAACTGGTTTTTGTGGTTGCACCGTAAAATGCAAACAAACCAAAGACAAGCGAAGACACGCCAAAGGCGGTCCAGATTAATTCTACATCGTAAATAAATCCAAGACTTGATAAGGCAACACCCATCGAAGATGCATATAAAAAGAAAGGAATCGTGGGATTACCAATCCCTCTTTTTAACCCACCAAAGACAAACCATAAATAGCTGATAAACAGCGTGATTGCGCTGCCAATCATGAGGCCATTATAGATTTCTGGGGTGATGAGATTTCCCATCACACCAAGATAAACAAGCAACGCCATCAAGGCAGTGACACCTAAAGCAATCGCCATCCACGTAAAAACTTTCACCAACGGTGAAGTGGTTGTCGATTCCGAAGCATAAGATTGATAAGGTCTTTCCATCATGTTTCTCCTAAAGTTAATTTAACAATAACAAATCTACATCAAAGGTAAAGCAAGATGATTGAAAATTAACCAAGCATATTGGTAAGCAACTCTTCAAAGGATTCCACTTTGAGAGAGGCACCACCAACCAGGGCACCATCGACATCCGGTTGCGTTAAATAGTCTTTGATGTTATTCGGTTTGACGCTGCCACCATATAAAATTTGGATAGCTTCGGCAGTCACCACATCAAACATTTCTTCAATTCTTTCACGAATATATAAAGCAATATCTTGGGCATGTTCTTTACTTGCATTTTTTCCAGTGCCAATACTCCACACCGGTTCGTATGCCAAGACGACATGTTTCAAATGCTCATTGGTTAAGCCTGCTAAACCAATTAATAATTGATCACGAATGACAGCTTTGGTTCGACCGTGATCATAATCATCACTGGATTCACCAATGCAATAAACAACCGTCATCCCGTCTGTAATCGCTTTGATCATTTTTTTATTGCACATCAAATTGGTTTCCCCAAAATAACTTCGACGTTCAGAGTGACCAATCAATGTCCAATCAATTCCTATTTCTTTGAGCATCGGAACACTAATTTCTCCAGTGAATGCGCCTTGATTTTCAAAATAAACATTTTGCGCACTCACGATTAATCCTGGATTTATTTTTTTCACCGTTGCTAATGATAAATAGGTTGGGGCAACGCCAAGTAGAACATTTGCTTGTTTGGCTTTCGCAACCAATGGAATCGATGCTTGGGCAAATCGCGTTGCTTCCGCAATCGTCAGATTCATCTTCCAATTTCCGAGTAATATTTTTTTTCTCATCGCCTTAACCTAAAATGACATCGATGCCAGGTAAATGACCGGCATTTTCAATCATTTCTAAGGATGCACCGCCACCGGTTGACACGTGAGAGAAATCTTGCATGTATCCAAATTGGGCAACTGCAGCAGCAGAATCACCACCACCACAAACCGTAAATGCTTGCTTACCTAAGGTTCTCACGGACTTGCAAATGGCTTCGGTCCCTTTTGTAAATTGAGGTTTTTCAAAAACACCCATCGGTCCATTCCAAAATAACGTTTTTGCTTTGAGAATGATTTGATTAAACTTGGCAATCGTTTTGGGTCCGATATCCATGCCCATCAGTTCACCACGAATTTGTCCTTCATGAGTTTCAAACTTGGTTGGATTATCAAAACTATCCGTGACGATGAAATCTTCAGCAATCATTAATTTGCTTTTTGCTTTCGCCATCACTGCACGCGCATAATCAAGTTGATCGGCTTCAAATGGTGATGTTCCTACTGATTTTCCTTGAGCTTTTAAGAAGGTGTACGCCATTGCTCCCCCAATCAACACGTAATCACATTTGGCAAGCAATTCATCAATCACTTTAATTTTATCCGAGACTTTTAAACCACCCATGATCGCAACGTAAGGACGTTGTGATGGACCAACTTGAACCACTTTAGCTAAAGCTTGAACTTCTTTTTCAACTAAATATCCAATCGCAACGGGTTTACCTTGCTTCTTTAATAATTCTGGAATGCCATATGTTGAAGCATGAGCACGGTGAGCACTACCAAATGCATCCATTACAAATGCATCTGCGAATGATGCCCAAGCTTGCGACAAGGCTGGATCATTTTTTTCTTCGCCCACTTCATAGCGGGTATTTTGAACCAACAACACTTGACCATCTTTTAATTGGTTCACCATTTGCGTCAACGCAGGACCACTGGTTTGAGCTGAGAATAATACGGGTTGTTTAAGAAGTTCAGCTAACCGAACCGAAACCACTTGTAAATTATTTTTCTTTTTTTCCGCATCGACTTTGCTTGGGTCTTTATGGGTGACTTTACCAAGGTGGGATAAAAGGATTAAGCGAGCCCCTTTGGCAAGCAAGGCTTGAATCGTTGGTAATGCCGCAACAATACGGTTATCATCACGAATCGCACCATCTTTTAATGGAACGTTAAAGTCAACACGAACGATCACTTTTTTCCCTTTTAGTTGGGGTAAACTTGCTAAATTTTTCATGGTAATTCCTATTCTAATGAAAACACTCACGACATGCGTGAGTGTTCCATTGCGTTTGTTTTTACTTTAAACCAAGCACCGTCGCATATTGCTTCACTAAGCGAATATATTGCGAGGTGTAAGAGTATTCATTGTCATACCAGGAGACAATCTTCAAGAGTTGTTTGCCTTCTGCGTTGACAAGTAATTTGGTTTGAGTCGCATCAAAAATTGAACCAGCGGTTGAACCAATAATGTCGGAACTAACGATTTCATCTTCGGTGTATTCCAGGACATTCTTTAATTTACCGTTTGCTGCAGCTTTGAAAAGTGCATTCACTTCTGCTTCATCTTTAACTGGTTTCTTTAAGGTGACAGTTAAGTCCACTAACGAACCATCGATGACTGGAACGCGGAAAGCTCCACCATTTAAACGGCCTTTTACTTCTGGGATGACCAAGTGCAAGGCTTTTGCTGCGCCTGTTGAGGAAGGAACGATATTGGCTGCTGCTGCACGACCACGACGATTGTCACCTTTTTTCACTAAGTCCAATGTGGTTTGGTCATTGGTATATGCGTGAACAGTGGTCATAAATCCAGTGTCGATTGTGTAAGCGTCATTTAAAACTTTAATTAATGGTGCTAAGCAGTTGGTGGTGCAGCTTGCTCCGGAGATGACTTGCATGGCTTTGGTTAATTTGTCATCGTTAACACCGAAGACATAGGTTGGGGTTTTGTCATCTGCTGGTGCAGAGATGACAACACCTTTTGCGCCACCTGCGGTAATGTGAACTTTGGCATCTTCAATCCCTTTAAAACGACCGGTGCATTCTAAGACGATATCGGCACCAAAGTCTGTCCATTTAATTAAGTTAGGATCAGCTTGACCTAAGACTGGAATAGAACGACCATTAAAAATAATTGCTTTTCCATCCGCAGAGGTTTCAAGTGAACCACCGGTGAACCGGCCATGTGTGGTGTCGTACTTTAATAAGTAGGTGAGTGTTTTAGCGTCGGTCAAGTCATTGATTGCGACGACGTCAATGCCTCCAACTTCAACGATTCTACGGAACGATAGACGACCAATGCGTCCAAATCCATTAATTGCAACTTTGATTGCCATCTGTTAAGGCCTCCTGGTTTTTTTACCAAAATTATTATATAGGAAAGCTGGGAAAGATTAAAGTGGTAAGAAGGTTTATTCGAAACGCTTAATACCTTTAAACAAAGTGGTTAAATCAATACCGAGCGCGTCGGCAATTTTTGAAAGGATTTTTAAGGAGGGATTGCGTTGACCTCTTTCTAAATCTGATAAATAGTTTCGATTGATTTGGCTTTCAATCGCAAGGTCTAATTGAGACCATCCTTTTTCCGTTCTTAAATAGACGATGCGTTTTCCTAATTGAGTCAGTAAAGTCATGGGGTTCCCTTCAATTTATGAGCAAGGGCAAGTATGGCACGGAAGTGATGGTTGAGTTGACTTTTACTAATCGGTTTTAGAAAATGCTCACTCATCATTTTGGATAGTTCTTCCAACGAACTCGAATCATATTTCATTCGCAGACGAGACAATTTTTCCAAGCGAGGATGGTTCAACTTATCGATTCCGACAATCCGATCGATTAATTGGATCGCTTCCTTTTGTTTTTTGGCAGCTGCAATCGTTTTTGCCATGTTGGCATTTTCACAAATTTGCAAGCGGTTTTCCGAATTAGAAAAATCCCTCGCCACGCGAATGTTTTCATATTCAAGTGTCGACTCGGTAGCCCCCATAAAAATTAGAAAGTCCGCAATTTGATCAGACTTTTTTAGATAGAGAATGTATTTACCTTTTCGCGGAAGTAATTTAAAGGAAAAGCGTAAGGACTTCACTTGCTTTAATAAGCGTTGAATTTCGGTGAGAAAGTCTTCATCATCGCTACTAAGTTCAAGATGGTAATGGGAACTGGATGGATGATTCACACTGCCATTTGCAAGAAATAACCCAGATAAATAACCCGCAATCGCATCGACACTGCGGAATTGTTTTAGATAAACTTCTGGGGAAGAATCAAAATCCAAATGGATGGTTTTTAAGATGGCATCGACCCTATCTTCAAAGATGATCCAATAGGTTTGCCGTTGACTAAATCGGGGTGATTGGCGATATTCAAATTTTGGGGTAACTTTTAAAATCGACTTACTAATCTGATAAAGAAATTGGGCGAGTTTTGCATAACGCGTTGATAGGGTTAACTTTTGCATGCGCTTTGAAAAAACATAACGACCATTTGCTTTGACAAATCCGGCAAACATTGCCAAACGTCGATCGGCATCGTAGGGTTTTGTGGTCAGTTCTTCTTTAACCGTCGCCGTAAAAGATTGAAGTTGATCGTTCATTCTTGGTCGTTGTGCTTTTGGATATCACGATGAATGGTTAAAATGCCAACTGGGAACAATACTTTGATTGCCTCTGCCAATGCTTGAACAAACACCACGGACCGATGCCTTCCACCAGTACATCCAATCGCAATTTCATAAAACGGCCTGTCTTCTTTGATTAATTGAGGAATGACGACACGTAGATATTGGGTGGCTGCGGTTAATAAGGATTGAAACATATCTTGTTTTTTTACAAAATCGATGACCGGTTGGTCTAGACCTGTTTTTGATTTCAGTTCAGGTTGGTAATAAGGATTACTTAATACACGTAAATCAAAAACAAAATCTGCATCTAAGGGTAACCCATGTTTAAATCCAAATGAAACCAATCCAATCGTTAAATGGCGTTGCGCTTGACCAAACGTGGCAATCAATTGTTGCCGGAATTGGGTCACCGAAAAACCGGTTGTATCAATGATCCAATCGACCATTGGCCGAATACTTTCGGTTAGACTTAAATCGCGTTGAATCGCTTGTAATAAGGTAAATCCTTCGGTTTGAAGCGGGTGAATATGCCTGGTGAGTTTATAACGGGAAACCAATTCGTTTTCGGATGCCAATAAACACACAACCTTATACGTTAAACCTGGCACTTTTTTTGCTGCCTCAATTGCTCGCTTTGCATTATAAAGGGTAACACTTACCACGGTTTTGGTGGCTTGCATTTCTTGATGAATATGTTGAAACAGAGAAGGAAATAGGTCGGCTGGAGGATTATCCATACATTGATACTTCAATTCTTCAAATGCAAAAATGGCGGTGGATTTACCTGCGCCAGACATACCGGTTAAAATAATGACTTCTTTGTTCATAGATTAATTATAAACGATAATTTTTCAAATTTTATGATTTTGGAACACCCAAAAACACTTTGACTTCTTGGATTACCAATCGCCCTTGGGCAATCACATTTTTAACTTTTCTCGTTGTTTTTGCTTGTAAATCACCGATCACAAATAAACCTGGAATCACCGTAACTCCCGATTCATCTGCGATCACATAACCTTGGTCATCCATTAAGGTTTTAAAGGCATGAATACTTTCACTATTTGGTATCCATCCTAAGATCGGAAAAATTCCATCCACGATTAATGCTTGTTCACCATGGGTTAAGGTTTGATATCGGATGCCAGTGACCACATCATCCCCTAACAAAGCTAAAGGTGTAGCTTGATCAATCAAGGTGACATTCTCCAGTTGCTTTAGTTTGACGATTTGATTTTGTCCTGAAGAACCATCTTTAGTTGGCATTAACACATAAACGTGATGACATAAATTTGCAAGGTAAACCGCTTCCTCTAAAGCATGCCGAGAATGACCAATCACCGCGACATCCTTGTTTTTAAAAAAAACACCATCGCATGCCGCACAGTAACTCATCCCTTGCCCGAGCCATCGCTCTGAACCAGGTATCGTTAACGGTTTTTCTCTAGTTCCGGTGGCAAGAATAACCGCTTTGGATTCGATCGTTCCTGTGTCGAGATGAATGAGAAAATGGTCTTTCTTCTTTTCAATGCGGGTTACGTCACCATAGGTTGATTCAACCCCTATTTTTGTGAGTTCTTCGTAAAGCTTCAATCCAAAATTTTGAGGAGGCATATGTTCATAGCCGGGAAAGTTTTCAAAACTTTGATAAGTGTTTAACTTGCCGCCTGGCATACTTTTTTCTAATAAAACGACATGATAACCTGCTTGTTTTGCACCTAAGGCTGCTGTCATGCCTGCAGGTCCTGCCCCAATGACAACAAGGTCGATAAGCTTATCCATTGAGTTTTTCCTTGAGTTGATCAAAGTGATCAAGCCACATCGTCGGTTGGATGTCTTGAGAAAACTTTTTAAATCCCCATGTCACCAAGGCGGTATCAACCAATGCTTGTTTTCCAGCGTGATAATCATAAATTGTATCCCCAACAAACAAGGTATGTTTTGCGGCAATTTTAAAGTGTTTCAATGCAAGAAAAATTCCTTCAGGATCTGGTTTTGGTTTTTTGACTTCATCTAAACTGATAACCAAAGGAAAAGCATCTTTCAGGCCAATCACTTCTAATGTAAAAAGTGCATTCACGCGTAACTTAGAGGTCACAATGCCAACGGGAATCTTTTTTGATTTGCAATGGTTAAGCAGGTTTTCAATGCCAGGAAACGCGACTGCATAACGTGGATAGAATTCTCTTGCTTTGATTGCAAATAATTTAGCGAGTGCCGAAGCATCTTCATTTGGGAAATAACTTTTTAACGTATCCAATAACGGTGGACCAGAAACTTTCATTAATTCATTTAAGGTGGTTTTTCGTGTTGGTGTGTATCGCTCAATAAAATAAAGCATCGTTTGCACCATCACCAATTCAGTATCGGCAACCGTGCCATCTAAATCAAATAAAACCAATTTGTACATGTTAGGTGTTCTTCTTTCTAAGATGATGATAAAGGTGGTTTGCAAGGATTGCGACGATGCCGGATGCAAAGAATACCCAACCCCAAATCAAACTCCAATTACCAGCATCCCCCATGTTATAGATTGGATTGCGTAAGGGTTCCATGATGCCTCGGGTTAAACCATACCAAACAAAATAAGCTAAACCTTGGTCTCCCGGTTTGATCCATTTCTTGAGTCCATCTCCGATACCAAATCGAATGACAAAATATCCAGTTAAATTAATCACCGATTCAATAAAGAATAATGGAATACGGAATGCACCATTGATGACCATTTGTTCACGAATAAAGGTTGGTAAGAACATCCAATCTTGGACTTGACCAATCGCACCATAAACTTCTTGGTTAAAGAAATTTCCCCATCGACCAATTGCTTGTGCTACCAGAATGGTTGGAACGGCAATATCGATTGCAGGAATAATTTGTATATCCTTACGTTTTAGGTAAACATAAAGAATCCCTGCAAGTGCGCCACCGACTGCGCCGCCCATGATGGCAAGGCCACCTTCCCAAATCGCGAATATTTTCCACAATGGTTGATTAGCAAATTCAAGTTGCCATTGACCCCAAACATACCATAAGCGGGAACCTAAAATGCCAGCTGGAAATGCGATGATAAAGATATCTTCCACATAACCTTTCTTTTTGCCTAATTTGATAAACTCACGTTCCGTTAATGAATACGCTAAGAAAGCACCCGTCAAGATAAAAATCGCGTAAAATGCCACAACTGGATTCTCAAAAGGGATGCCTTTTGGTAATGGATAAGTGAGCGCGGGTTCTATTGCTTCAAAACCAAGTAGCAAGGTGACAACCGCGGCAATCGAAAACAAAATCATATTCGTGACCATCATGGGTTGATAACGTTCCCCAAAGGTTGAATGCCGATAAAAATAACCAGCGGTGAATACCCATAATGAAGCGAATAAACTCAGAAAGAAAAAGAAAAAACTATTAAAATAATTCGCGTCAGCATTGATGACGATGGCGAGTCCCAAGAAACCAAGTCCCGCCGCGCTGACAATCATCATGAGCACCAGTTTTTGACCTTGTTGGATTGTCTTCTTTGAGTTTGTTTTAGAAACGCTCATTTTCCCTAAAGAAAATCGCCATTCTTTTATTCCTAAATAAAGGCATGCTAGACCAACAACCAAGCTCATGATCCAAATGATATCCATAAATTCCTCTTCCTTTTATTTTAATGTATCTGACTTGGGATAAATAGAAAACTTAACGTAAGTATGGCTTAAGGAATTGACCAGTAAATGAACCTTTGACAAGACTGACTTCTTTTGGTGTACCTTCGGCGATGATATAACCACCACGATCTCCACCTTCTGGGCCTAAATCGATGATATGATCTGCAACTTTAATCACATCAAGATTATGTTCAATGACCAAAACAGAATCACCTTGGGCAACAATCGCTTGAAGGACCCTGACCAATCTTGCGACATCATCAATATGTAAACCGGTAGTAGGTTCATCCAATATATAAAGCGTTTTTCCCGTTGGCCGCTTTTGTAGCTCAAGTGCGAGTTTAACCCGTTGCGCTTCTCCACCGGATAATGTGGTCGCAGATTGACCAAGTTTCATATAACCTAATCCGACTTCATGGAGTGTTTTTAATCTCCGGGCAATTTCCACACGTTGACTAAAAAACACTTGGGCATCATCAACGGTCAACTCTAAAATATCATGAATATTTTTATCTTTGAATGTGACCATGAGGGTTTCTTCGTTATAACGCTTACCGTCACACGCTTCACATTTAACATACACATCTGGAAGAAAATTCATCGGGATGCGTTTGACGCCATCGCCTTGGCAAGTTTCGCAACGTCCTCCTGAAATGTTGAAAGAGAAACGGCCTTTGTCAAATCCTCTTGATTTTGCTTCGAGTGTTTCCGCAAATAAATCACGGATTTCATCAAACACTTTGGTATAAGTGGCTGGATTCGATCGTGGGGTTCTACCAATGGGTTCTTGAGAAATATTGATGACCTTATCCAGATGTTGCAACCCTTCAATGCGTTGGTGTTTACCTGGACTAACATCGGCGTCGTTCAATTCTTTTCGAATTTGTTGGTAAAGGATATCGTTGATCAAGGTGGACTTACCACTCCCTGAAACACCGGTTACTACAACTAATTTTCCTAGAGGAATCGTCACGTCAATTTTCTTTAAATTGTTTTCTTGTGCGCCAATAATCTTGATGAATTTACCATTTCCTTTTTGCTGAGATTTTGGAACCGGTATAAATTTCTTTCCGGATAAATACTGACCAGTAATCGACCGTGGGCTTTGAATCAAGTCGTCAACGTTTCCTTGGGCAACCACTTCTCCACCGAGGGCCCCTGCGCCTGGACCAATGTCGACGATATGGTCTGCTTCACGCATCGTTTCTTCATCATGTTCAACCACGATCACGGTATTACCCAAATCTCGCATCGCCTTTAAGGTCGATATTAATCGCCGATTATCCCGTTGATGTAAACCAATACTCGGTTCATCTAAGACATATAAAACACCGGTTAATTGCGAACCAATTTGGGTTGCAAGTCGGATGCGTTGTGCTTCCCCACCGGATAATGTCATCGCCATCCGAGACAAGGTTAAATAATCTAGGCCAACATTCATGAGAAATCCTGCACGGGCGAGAATTTCCTTGAAGACCAAACGTGCAATCGTTTTTTCAGATTCACTCATCGCTGTTTCGGTGACCTTGACCCAATCAATAAACTCATGCATCGATAGGTGCGTAGCTTCCGCAATATTTTTCTTACCGATTTTTACACTTAACACTTGTGGGTTTAAACGAGCACCCTTACACGCGGTACATTCGCGATCGGTAAAATATTTTTCATACATTTCTCGCATCATATCGGATTGGGTTTCCTTATACAAACGTTCAAGTTTTCCCTTGATGCCTTCAATCAATTCAAAGCGATTGATGATGTTACCAGACGACGATTGTAATTGGTATTGGTGCATTTTTGGAGAACCATTCAAAATTAGTTTTTGGTGTTCTTTGCTTAACTTATTGTATGGAACATCCAGTGGAATTTGATAAAGTTCACATAGCTTTTTAAATTCTTGCCAATATAAACTTGGTGTTCCAATCATGTTTTTAAAAAAGGTAATACCACCTTGTTGGATGGATAAATTTTGATCGGGTATCATCCGTTCAACGTCGGCTTCACGCTTGATACCTAAACCATGGCATTCAGGGCAACTACCACTGGGTGCGTTAAAACTAAATAATCTTGGTTCAAGTTTTGGCACAGAAAAACCACAGTACTTACACGCGTGGTGACTGGAAAATAAGTGATCTTTATCACCATCAAAAGCCACAACATAACCCTTGGACCAGTCTAACGCTAACGTCACCGCGTCAAACAATCTGGTTCGTGATTCGGCATTGATCACCAAACGATCGATGACGATATCGATTTGGTGTTTCTTATTTTTGTCTAAAGCGTTCACCTCGTCCAAACGAGAAATCACACCATTGACTCGAACCCGTTCAAAACCCGAGGTCTTGATTTTAGTAAACGTATCTTTATGCGTCCCTTTTTCATTTTGAACAATTGGCGCAAGAATGTGGAGTTTCGTTTGGGCGGGTAGATTGCCAATCGCATTAACGATTTGGGTAACCGTAAACGATAAGATGGGTTCATGATGCGTTGGGCAATAAGGCACACCAACCCGTGCATAAAGTAATCGCAAGAAATCATAAATTTCTGTGACGGTTCCGACCGTGGAGCGTGGATTATGTGAGGTCGATTTTTGATCGATGGAAATCGCAGGAGATAAACCTTCAATCGATTCGACATCTGGCTTTTCAACGTTACCTAAAAATTGCCGAGCATAACTGGATAAGGATTCAACATACCGTCGTTGACCTTCCATATAAATGGTGTCAAAAGCTAAAGTTGTTTTTCCACTTCCAGATAAACCTGTAAAGACAATCAGCTTTTCTTTTGGAATCGATAAACTTACCGATTTTAAATTATTTTCTCTGGCTTCCTTAATGACAATATGTTTTCGGTCCATCGTTGAATTACCTCAAACATCCATTATAAACCTTTCAGGCGATAATGAAGCATCTTCACCGATGGGCCAGCTTAAAACGCTGGTTGATTGACGACACCAGAAAACAATAAGAGCCCTTGAGAATTGACAACAAAGTATAAGAATGAGCGATCCAACGTTAAGTTCACACGTGGAATGATCGGAATACTCGTCACGCCAACATCCGCTTCGGTGATGGCAGCAGCTTCAAGACCTTCTTCTAAAAAATCAACCCGGATATGTTGGATAAAACTTTGAAGAAAGGCACCGTCTAATGCTTTTGATAAATCCGCTTGTTGGGGATCAAATAAATTGGCAATCGAAGGGGCTACCGTTAATAAGTTTTCCTTTAAATCAAGTTTTCCTTTGGTCGACATTTTTGGAATCGTCAATTGAATACGTTCATTCACATCCGTTTGTTGAAAGGAAGATTCAATGATCGAATAGGATGGTGAGGATAGTAAGGATAAAGGCGTTTCATCGCCTTTTGGTAACACATAAATGACGCGATGATCACCGTACATCAGATCGGAACCAAGTGTAAAATCAGGGTGATCGATATAGAGAGCAGAAGGTGTAATTTTTTCCATATACGTCACGTTGGTCAAGACTTGACCATTGGTCGTGTTTGTAAATTCACTTTGACCTTGTATACGTTGAAAGGCATTCATCCAATTGGCTTTAAGATAAAGTGTGTTGAATAAGACCATTGCTGTTTCGTCATTGATGGATAAATCATTTGGGTCTATATCTAGAAAACCAAGCGTCTTTTGATTTAACCATAAGGCAAGATCTTGTAAACCCATTTGATCAAAAGAGGTGTGGAATACTTCGGCAAAATAATCTCCTGCAAGTCGTGTCAAATAATCTGATTGAACAGTAATATCTTCTCGCACAAAGACACCATTACTCATTTGTGACCGTGCGGTTACTTCTTCATTACCCACAACCATTTGTTTGTTTTCCAAATACGTATCAATAAACACATGACTGCTTTCTTGGCGCAGCTGGTCAATAGACTCAACACCTAATAAAGATGAAAGTTCATCAAACGTTTCCCCATCGGCAGCTTCTAACAACAACGTGAGGGCTGCGTATGCTGATAGCGGTGAGTAGGTGACATTATCTTCGGAATCAAATAAAGACGATGCGGTCAATTGAAAATAATCATTGATGGATTGACGGTAACCATCATACGATGGTTGGCCTTCAAGGAAATCTTCTGATTGTTCACGTTGCTTAAAATTAGGATAACTGACCTGATTTAAAGCTTGTATGGATTGGAAAGTTTGTGGAATTGAACCATTCGGTTGGGTTGCCCCAATGAGAATCGCTACCAAGACGGTGAGCGATGTCATCAATGCCGCAGATGGCGTTCCCCAAATAAGCGCATTCATCCACCATGGTTTTGACGGGGTTAACGTTCGGTTAAAAGTTAAATGTGCAGTCCGTTTTGAAAAATACTGTTCACCGGATAATTTGATTTTATTTTCTAATTCGTTTTTTTTCATTTGGTTTTCTCCCATACATGATTTTTAATTTCTCAAGCGCTTGTTGATAGAGATGATGCGTATTCGAGAGCGATAAGTCCATTAACTTTTGAATGTCCTCAAATCCTAGATCATAGACGATTTTATAAGCAATCACTAGATTTTCTTGGTCGGTTAGATGTTTATGCCATGTTTGGAATAAACCCTTACCATCTTCCCTCATTGCCACATTGTCGTAGGTTTCTTGCCATGCCTCTTCTTTCTTTTTCTTTAACTCATTAATCGCTAGATTTTTGGCTATCATTACGGCCCACGCTTGAAACTTTTGATAGTCCTTAATCGTGTTTGCTTTTTGATAGATTTTTAAAAAGGTATCTTGGAGCAAGTCTTCGGCGGTGGGTTCGTCTTTGACGATGGAGAGAATCACTATATAAAGTAAACTTCGATAACGTTCATAGACGAGATGAAACGCCTCGTGGTTCCCTTTTTGAAAGGCTTGAAAGGTTTTCAAGTCAATTGGTTCCATAGGGTACCTTCATGTTGCCTTACACTCTATAGACAATTGAAAAGTCCAAAATTTTCTTATTATGTGTTGAATCGTTGAATCTTGTTGATTCCTCATATAAAATTATGTTTGTGGCGGGACGTAGCACAGCTTGGTAGTGCGCTACCTTGGGGTGGTAGAGGTCGTGAGT
>CAZOHK010000018.1:0-13968 GCA_964579925.1 uncultured Staphylococcus sp.
ACGGTATGCCAAGCATTTTGGTCGACCCCTTGGTGAAAAAGTAAGCTTTCTTGAGCAGAAAAAAATAGGTTACTTTCTTGAATTTTTGTTAAATCAATTAATGGTTGATGAAGTTGACGACTAAGACTCGCAACCACATATTTATCCACGCCTAATATTTCGATGTGCATAAGGACCTCGTCATGATGTTTATTTTAACTCAAAATCACCAAAATTGATATGAAAACACTAATGGTCATATGGATCAACATTGAAGAGAATTTTCACATTTTTCTTTGTTATTAACAACGCATATAACGACTGAATGTTTTCATATAGTTTTTCATAATTCTTGTATTTAATCAGGACCCGACGTCGATAGGTTCCAGCAAAAAATTCCGGATAGGGTATATTGGGTCCGATTACCGTCGCAATATCATTCAATTGGTCTTTGAGCAATTGACTTAATTCCAATGCAACTTCATCAACTTGAGTTTGGTCTTTACTTGTCAATTCAAATCGCGCTAAAAATGTGTAGGGTGGGTACCTTAAACTCTTTCTTTCTTTCATTTCCCTAAGATAGAAAGATTGGTAATCTTGTTTGGCCCCAAGTTGAATCGCGTAATGCTCAGGCATTGTTGTTTGAATGATCGCTTCTCCAATTTGACTACCACGACCTGTACGACCAATCACTTGAGCAATTAATTGAAAGGTTCTTTCAGCAGCACGATAATGCGGAACGTGAAGACCTAAATCAGCGAGCATCACTCCAACCAATGTAACATTGGGAAAATCATGCCCCTTTGCTACCATTTGAGTGCCAACGAGTAAATCAATTTCTTTTTCTTGAAATTTTTTAAGGACATGTGTTATCGATGTTTTGACACCTGTCATATCGGTGTCCAATCGCCCAATTTTTGCTTGAGGAAACAATGTGGCGAGGACACTTACCACTTGTTCGGTTCCAAAACCTTGCTTCATGAGTTGGGAGGACTGACACATAGGGCAAGTTTGAGGTAAAAATTCATGATGGTCACAATAATGGCACTTTAAACTTTGAATGCTTTGATGGAAAGCCAACGGAACTTGACACGAAGGGCAACGAAACAAATGCTGACATTGTCTACATACAACACTTTGAGAAAAACCTCTGCGATTGACAAGAAGAATAACTTGTTCTTTTTTTTCTATTCGGTCTTGAATGGCGTTAACTAAATCTTGAGAAAAAATGGAACTCCCCTTCGATAAAACCTGGGTTTGATTCATGTTGATGATCTTGGTTGTAGGTAAATCTTGATCATGAATTCTTCTCGGTAAACTTAACCACTGATAAATGCCTTTTTCTGCTCTTGCTTTTGATTCAAGCGAAGGGGTGGCAGAACCCATTAAGACTTTACATTGATGATATTGGCTACGCCAAAGTGCAATATCACGGGCATGATAATAAGGAGATTGATCTTGTTTATAAGTTTCTGAATGTTCTTCATCAATAATGATGAGACCTAAATTTTTTAAAGGTGCAAAAATAGCAGATCTGGCTCCAACCACCACCACAACATCACCATGAAGAATCCTTCTATATTCATCATACTTTTCAGCCGGGGTTAATCCTGAATGCAAAATGGCCACTTTTTCTCCGAATCGCTGATGATAATAACTCATCATCACGGGTGTTAATGCAATTTCGGGGACGATCATTAAAACGGTCTTATCTTGTTTAATGAATTGCTCGGAAAGTGTTAAGTAAACTTCTGTTTTTCCACTGCCAGTAACACCTTCTAACAAGGAGACTAATGTTGAAGACTGCTGAAATTGATGGACGACCTGGCGTTGTAAATCCGTTAAGGTAGGTTGGGTTTCCACTTTGAGAGATTCAAAAATAAATCTCCTTTTTTCAATTTTTTCAATCGTGGCAAGTTGGTGGTCAAGAAAAAATTGAATGGCCGCCTTAGTCTTTACATCGGTTTGTTTGATTTTTGGGAAAGATGAAACCATTTGCCACCACGATTGTTGTCGAGCATTCATGGTTGGTAAGGTTGCATTTTGATGAATCACCAACCAATTTTCGTATGCGACTTTAGGTCCGGTTAAACTTCTTTTTGTTGGAAATAGTGATGGAGGAAGCATTGCTTGTAACAATCCAATTTTTGAAGAAAAAAAACGCTTTGATAAATCATCTACGAGTAAAAGTAATTCAGGAGATAAGATTGGTTCTTCATCAAGAATAGATTCAATTGGAAGGATTGGAAAGGGGCTCTTATTTGTGAGGTCCTCAAGGTTAAGAATGGATTTCACATCGGTGACATAACCGATTAAAGATTGATGATTGAAAGGGACACGTACGCGTATACCTTTTTTTGGGGTTTGAAGTCCTTCATAGATATAGGTAAAGGGTCGATTTAATTGTTGTAAATTATGTTCAATGTAGACCTCAAGTATATAGGTCTTCATTGGGGCATGGATTGCATGCTTTCTTTGATGATATCGATGATTTGTTGAGCAGCTCGTTCAAGTGAGTCATTAACAACAACATATTGATAATCATGATGGAGATTCATTTCTCGTTTTGCTTTTTCCAAACGTTCTTGAATAATCGATTCTGATTCCGTCTTACGCTTGCGGATTCTTGATTCAAGCGCTTGGAAACTAGGAGGCATTAAAAAGATCGTTACTAATCCACTACCTTTGGTTTTAGCAATCACTTGCTTTGCACCATTAATTTCAATTTCAAGCAAAACATTTTTGCCTTCATTCCTTAATTTATCAATCACTTTCTTTGGGGTTCCATAACGATTACCTACAAATTCAGCCCATTCTAAAAGTTCATGACGATCAATTGCATCTTGAAACGTCTGTTGATTGACAAAGTAATAATCTTTACCATCGACTTCACCAGGACGTTGAGATCTTGTGGTCATCGAAACCGAATAAACTAATTGAAGCGTTAAGTCTTCCATGATTCGTTTTCGAAGGGTTCCTTTTCCGACGCCGGAAGGACCGCTTAAAATAATTAATAATCCTGTCTTCATAGGTTTTAAAAATTATCTTATGAATGAAGCTAAAAGTCAAATAAAGTCGTGATTATGCTATAATTTCAGTATGATTTTATCGACTATTTTTGACCATCAGCTTGTTTTAAGTTTAAAAGGTAAAACCATCCATCATTTATATTATTATCCTCGACATGGATGGGCCATGACATTGGGTCTTAAACCCTTGATTGCATTGCTTTTAAATTTTGATAATATCCATCCTACCATCGGTTATGATTCGAATGTAAACCTGACATGGCTAAATAGATTTCAACCACATGGTCTCGATCGTTTTTTGCATGATAAAAAAATCCTCGATGTTCATATTAATGAGCTGAACCACCTGATTTTTCTATTGGACCATGAAAAGTCAAATGTCACAATGACATTAAAACTAACCTTGCAGCTATCGCCCTATTCTCCAAGATTTTACCTTGTAGAAGATGATCACGTGGTTTTTGATTCCGTACAAGGTTGGCAAGCGAATAAACCGATCAAGCAATCGAAGGCTCAGCTCAGTTTCGATGCGACCGTCACGGTAGCAAAGCTCGCCATCGATTCATTAATGGTTCAGTATCAAGACATTCTTGAAACCATCATTAAAAAGAAAGTGAAACGTCAAGAAGCACTAGCAAATGATTTAATACTTCATCGACGTCATCTTGCATACCAGTCGATTGCGTTTGACATACAAAGTTCACCAAATCAACCTTGGAATTTCTATAAAAATCCACATCAACTTTCAAAACCATCCGAAACATTTTTAACGAACTTTGATGGGATCACAACATTATTTAATCTTTATAAAAAAGCAAAAAGTGGTGAAACAGAGGTCTTGAAACAAATGGACATGAATCAAAAGGTGATTCATGACTTAGAAAGGATGCAAATCGTTTCAAAAATAGTAAATGAAGATAACTTGAAAGAAATTGAATCTTATCTCGTCAAAAACCAACTCATCAGTGGCCATAAACCTAAACCTGTTAAAGTTGAACACTTCTCTCCATACTTTTGTATCGATGATGGCATTAAATTTTCTTTTGGTAAAAACGCCAAACAAAATGATCATTTAACGTTTTCTTTAGCGAAAAAAAATGAGATTTTTATTCATATCAAAGATTATCCTGGAAGCCATATCATCTTACACCATACCCAATTTGATCACGATCTCGTATTAAAAGGGGGCCAATTGGCATTAGCCCTTGCCAATAAGTTATCCGCTGAAATTACGTATGCGAAGGTTGGTTCTTTGAAACGAACAACCCAAATTGGTCAGGTTATGATCAAAGATCATAAAACGATGAAAGTTAATGCTAATCCTGGTTGGAGTGATCAATTACTTCGCGAAGTCAAACGTTATTGATTTAGTTTGTCCTTTAGATAGTCTTCACCTTTTAGTACTTCTTTTGTAGCTAAATTCGGAAATCCTTGTTGTCTTAAAACTTCATAAATAACCAATGCAACACAATTGGATAAGTTGAGACTTCTTGCAAGCACACTCATCGGAATTCGATAGAGATGGTTCTCATGTTGTTTTAATATCTCATCGGTTAATCCACTTGATTCTGAGCCAAACATGAAATAATAATTCTTTAATTTTTCTTTGACATCCATACTTGTATACATCTTTGTCCCATAACGGGTTATACAATGGAGTGTTGGATGATTGTTTTTTAGTAAGAATGTTTGGTAATCTGGATAGTATGCGTAATCCAAATGTTCGCGATAATCTAGTCCCGCACGTTTAATTGTGTCATCGTTAAGTTGAAATGGAAGCGGTCCAATAATATGTAATTTTGATTCTGTGGCCATGGCAGTCCGCATAATGTTACCAGTATTTTGCGGAATTTCAGGGTGGAAAAGAACCAGATGATTCATGGAGAGATTAACCCTCAAAATGCTCTTCGTAAGATTTAATACTGTTCTTAATAATTTCAATGGCAACTTGTTTACCTTCAACTTGAGAGACGAACGTATCCTTTCCTTCTAACATCTTATAAACTTGGAAAAAGTGGCGCATTTCATTAAATAAGTGGTCTGGAATATCTTTAAGATCTTTATAAGAACTAAAAATAGGATCAGAAATGGCAATCGCAATAATTTTTTCATCAACGGTTCCGTTATCAATCATTTTAAAGACACCAATTGGATAGCACTCCACAAGTGCTAAAGGTTGGATGGACTCAGAACAAAGGACCAACACATCCAAAGGGTCAAGATCTCCCGCATATGTCTTCGGAATGAATCCATAGTTTTGCGGATAGTGAGTGGATGTAAATAACACGCGGTAAATAATCAAAGATCCCGTTTCTTTATCCATCTCATATTTATTTTTTGATCCTTTTGAAATTTCAATGCATGCTATAAATTTTTCAGGTGTTACTCTTTTTTTGGAAACGTCATGCCAAATATTCATCTCTTTAGTCCTCTTTTTATCATTATAAACAAAGACCTTAAGAATGCACTCAAGAATGCTATACTTTTTTTATGGCCAATAAATTCAATTTACTATGGATTACCATCCCATTACTCATTGCATGTCAATCAAATCCACCCATACCTGTCATGATTGAAAGAAACCAAGGATTAGAACAATACGTAGAGGGAAATTTAAGTTTTAACGATAGCATCGTTCGTTTAACTCCCAACCTCTTTTTAGAAAAAAGTGAAGCAAATGTCCCTTATTTAGTTTATGCGGGAAATGCTTCATGTACGCAATGTCTGAACTTTCAACCAACCTTACTGAATTGGATTCAATCGTTTAAACCATTAGTCTATTATTTTGACACCTTGCAATTACTTCATCAAATCGAAAGTATCAAGCAAACTCATCCAACATACTTTTCTGAACCGATCACAACCCCCACGCTTTACATATTTCATGGAAATATTCGGCTGAACAGAATCGTATCAAGAAATGAGTTTTATCAAACTGCATCATTTATGACATTTATTCAACAATATGTCGTCATTGATGATGGAATGCAACTAACATGATGAATGAAAACGATGCGTTCTAGTCATTGCTATATTGTTAAAATGATTGAAAAAACCACAATATTGGTAAATGAGACGTAAAGGGGATCAACATGTCATTCACATTAAAGTATCTTGGCCAGGAGAAAACATTTTCGGAAAAAATAGCGATTAAAAAATTACTTCCCGACCATCATGAATATCTTTGTGCGATGGTCAATTACCGGATAAGAGATTTAAATTATGAAGTTTATTTCGATGCTTCGATTGAGTTTTTAACCATACTTCATCAAGAAGCAATAAGAATTTATGAGACGACACTACGTTATTTACTTGCAATGTCCGTTCATCGCATTAATCCAAGCTATCGATTTCGTTTTACCCATCATATTTCTCGATCAATATTTATGGAGTTTTCAAACCCAGTCAAACTTGATCCATCTTTGATAGATCAAATTCAATTGAACTTAACCCAATTGGTTCAAGATAATATACCTTTCAAGCGAACAGTCGTTTCAAAAGAAGATGCTATTGATCGCTACCGAATGCTTGGTTACCAAGACAAAATTGAAATTCTTCGTTATCGACCTGAAAAGACAGTTCACTTATATACTTGCGGAAACTATGTAAATTATATGTTTGGGATCATGGCCCTTTTCACAGGTTCGATTAAGGATTGGAAGTTAATTCATTACCCACCTGGAATCATCATCCAATATCCACGCTCTGAAGCATTTGGGAAAATTCCTGAATTTGAAGATGCCCCAATTTTTGGTCAAACATTAAAAGAATCCCATGCTTGGTCAAAAATTACCCAAGCCGATTCAGTTGCAAGAATTAATCATTATGTAAGCGATGAAAAAGTAGTGGATTTTATCAATTTATGTGAAGCAAAACATTCAAGGATGCTGGTTGAACTTGGAGAAGCAATCGAAAAAAAGAAGTATAGCATAAGATTGATTTGTATCGCAGGGCCTTCGAGTTCTGGAAAAACAACCTTTGCAAATCGCTTAAGAATTGAATTGATGTCTCGAGGTTTTCAACCGATTCGTATTTCGATTGATGACTATTATCTTCCAAAAAATGAAGCACCAAAAGATAGTGATGGAAAACCAGATTTGGAAAATATCCATGCATTAAATTTATCACTATTTAATCGTCATTTGGGGCAATTAATTAACGGAGAAGAAGTAGAATTACCATCAAGTAAATTTGATGCTTCATTAGTAAAACCCAAAAAACTTAGAGTCAATGAAGATAGCCTCATCATTATAGAAGGTATTCACGCCTTAAATGATGCCTTGACATCGCTTGTCCCAAAAACCCAAAAATATAAAATATATATATCACCTCAATCACAAATTAACTACGATGACCATAATCCCATGTCATTAACCGACTTGAGATTATTAAGACGCATGGTTCGCGATAAAAAATATCGTGCTTCCTCCGCTGAACAAACGATTGATATGTGGCCTTCTGTTCGGCGTGGTGAATTTAAATGGATTTATCAAACCCAAGAACAAGCCGATTATGTTTTTAACTCTTTTTTACCTTACGAATTATGCGTAATGAAAAAATATGCGTTGCCTTTATTAAGTGGAATCGATAAAGAGTCGATCTATTTTCCAACCGCAGAAAGATTGATGAGAATGCTTAAATATTTTGTGGATATGGACGAAAAATGGATACCTTCTCAATCATTAATTCGAGAGTTTATTGGTGGTTCTTGTTTCCGAGAAGTTGAAGGTTAGCCTTCGATTTCCTCAATTGTTTTTGGAATTTCAATCGAGAGGTTTTCGCAACCTTTTTCTGTGATTAAGACATTATCTTCAATCCGAATACCAATTCCTAATTCTTTAATGTATAGCCCTGGTTCGACGGTGATGACACAACCTGGAACCAAGGGAACATCTCTAGCGATTGGATCATGGGTATCTAAGCCTAAATGGTGACCGACATTGTGATAGTAAATCTTACCAATCTCTTCTGGCGTCTTTATCCAACCTTCTTTGACACAGGATTCTGCTAAGAATTTCAAACAAGCTTGTTGCAGATCAACGATGGTTAAACCTGGTTTAGCCATTTGAATAATCATTTGATTTGCCTTTAATACCGTCAGATAGATTTGTTTTTGTAAAGGGTTGAATTTTCGATTAGCTGGGTATGTTCGCGTAATATCTCCACGATATTGGCCATTGGTTGCACCCAAATCACAAAGGACGAGTGCCCCATCCACGATTTTATCTTTAGGATTTGGATAATGAAGAATGACGGCATTTTTTCCACTGGCGATGATTGTTTCAAAGGCAAGACCCATGTTGTTGAAATCCTTAATTGAATATTGAAACAGGCCTTCGATTTGATGTTCAAATAAACCTGGTTTAAGATGTTTGCGAATCGTTTGTAAACCATGTGCGGTCCCTTTAATTGCAAAACGAATTGCTTCAACTTCCTTGAAGGATTTAACCATGCGCAGTTTGGTAATCAATGGGTATACATTCTCGATGTTAAGATGTGAATTCGCTTTCTTTAGATCATCCCCAAAGCGTTCGGTAGTTTTGAGAAAGGAATCGATAACAAGATTTTTTTCTAAATCAATATATGCATGTGTAACTTTTCCGAAACTATTATGTTCATTCAGCATTTCTTTTAAGCGGGTATCAAACATTGACATCATTAATACATTATGAATTCCGCTTACTTTTGAGGCGGTATCGACATCAAGTTTTTTGCCAATCCAGCGAGTTTTATTATCATCGATTTCATCAATAAATAGATACGTTTTAACGGTGGTAGGCGTCTTCAATAACACAAGGATGCTATTTTCTTGTTCGACACCAGTTAAGTAGTAAAAGTTTTTATTCACAACGAAAGGAAAAGTTGCGTCATAACTCGACTTTAAAAGTGCGCCAGAAAAAAGGACCACGATCGATTGCTCCATGACCTGCTGAATGAGTTTTTCTCTTCTTAAAGCATATTCTTTTGCGTCCATAATTAGTCCTTCCATTGTTGAATCATCTTGTTGATGTCGTCTAATCTAATCGTTTCTATCTTACCATGGTCGATTAAATTTGGGATGTCAGGCCTTAAAGGTAACCTGGCCAAAAGTGGTACATCATATTGCTCCCAAATTGGAGGATGGATATCGGATTGAAAAAGGGGATGATGTTTTTGACAAGTATCACAAAGAAAAAAACTATAATTTTCGATCATGCCTCGAATCGGTTTTTTGACAAGCTTTGCCATTTGAATTCCTTTTGCAACAATACTTTTAACCGTTTCTTGTGGACTTGTAATCATGATGATTTCATCCACATTTAAACTTTCAAGCACGGTCATGGCAACATCCCCGGTTCCAGGTGGTAAATCAATCAACAAATAATCGAGTTCTCCCCAAATGACATCTACATAAAATTGGCGAATTAAATCCAGTACGAGAGGTGAACGCCAAACAATGGGATCATCACTATGGTCAAGAAGTAATTGTGAAGAAATTAACTTAATGCCTGAAGGTGTGGTGATCGGTAAAATCAATCCTTCATGGCCCACAATCTTGTCGTGAATGGTAAACAACCGTGAAATCGTAGGGCCAATTATATCTGCGTCTAAAATACCAACCCGTTTTCCTTGGGCGTTTAAATGGGTCGCAAGTAAAGCGGTGATGGTGCTTTTACCCACACCACCTTTACTCGACATGACCGCAATTGTTTTCTTGACGCGACTTTGAGGATTTAAGGCGTAGGTTTTCATTAACAATTAGACACCAAAGGCGTAACCAATCTTTTCCCCTTCAATTTCGAAAACGAATTGGTTTGAATATGGTTCTTGCGATAACGTCGTTTGAATAACGGTCGGATTGCCCGGATTTGGTGTGGTGGTTGTATTAATAAGGTCTGCTAAATTATCAAAGCCGGAGTTGGTGACAACCCTTGCACCATAGAAAAGTTGAGCAACTTGTGACATTTGAACTGTTGACCAATTCGTAAAGTCTGAACTGGTTGGGTATGGGCCACCGGTGACGGCTAAATTAAGGCGTGAACCCATTTTAACAAGGGCTGATTTCATCGCATTAATCGTGGTTGTACCAGGTACACCACTGATAGTTTTAATCGCGCTTAAGAATTCCAACGCCCCTTCTAGTCCATCTGCCTCAATTGGATTCAGAATCGCAAAATCGGTTGTATTATCGTGATTTTTATCATAGAAATTGATTCTTAATAAAAGGTTAGCGGTATTTCCAAAATAAGGAGCATTGCTATCTTCAACGAGCACATATTCACCTTTAAAAATATCGGTAAAGAAACCAGCAGATAATTCAGACACCATGAAAGCGCGATCGGTAATGGTATAGCCGGTAGCAGTATACGTGAGCTCTATTAAAGAACGCATTTCAGCACTATACTGATCAAGATTGGATGCATCCGATAAACTGGTAAATCCTGAAATGGTTGAAATGAACTCATCAAGTCTAGCGGATTCATACGCTTCATCAAAATCACCTGCAAAGATGTTTTCAACGCGAACAACTTTTAATTCTTTGTCAGTTTCGGAAGTGGTGAGGTAATCAAAATATTTACCAACACTTGCGGTATTTAAAAAATTATAAAAAGTTAATGCCCGAGTCTTGAAACTTCCTGAATTTGTCACATTAAATGGGGTTACCCCTGTGTTACTGGCGTTCGGATTTAGGATTTGTGTGGCATCATTTCCAAAGATCCTAGAGTTACTTAGCAAGTTGACAAGTGGATAGAGCGAACCACCTCCATCTAAGAAATTCGATACGTTGAATCCACTACCGATGGAAATATAAGCTTCGGTGTCATCGTCGTAGAAACTACTTAAGAGGCCGCCAATTAATCCTTGCTTGGTTGCAGTCCCAGGTAGACTTGTATAGTTCATCACCGTCAAATCTTCTTCTAAGAATTGCACGGGGGTTAATTCATAGGTTTCATTATCTTCTGTATAAGTGCCAAAGGAAATACTAGCAAATGCATCCTTGACCATTTTCTTAACAGCATCAGAGGTTAACGATGAATAATTCAACACCGACATAATGCGATTAATCGAATCAGGTGATAATGCGCCGGCATCAATCGAGGAGGCACTGCCTACATCTGGAAGTGCAACTTTTAATTCTTTAAAAATTCTAAAGAACGCAGTGATTTCTCCTACGTTACCATTGTCATCCACCCATCGATCGGTCATGTGGGTTAGGTTTTCTTCAGGGAACAAGGTAGAAAAGTTTAAAACTAACGCTTCCGCTTTTGCGTTGGCGTTTCCAAATGGAGCATCCGCTAAACGGGTTGAATCATACGCTAAGTCAGCCATGCCAGTGTCCTTAAACATTTTGACCATCATTTGTTCAAAGATGGTAAGGTCGGTTTCTTCTTGTGTAGAAGGACCTGTTTGATGGAAAACTTGAGAATCATGTAAATCACTCACCAAGGATGCCATATCGTCTATGGCTTCATCGGTGAGGTCTTTGATAGAACCATAGGCACGATTACCCACAACTTTAACATCTGAGAAAATCGATAAGATTGCGGAAATTTCATTTTCTTCATATGGTAAAAATTCATCGCCAACAAATGGAACAAACGGATCATTACGGTTGCCACGGTAACGGAAATTGGCTAGTGAGAAATCAACACCGACGGATGAAAAATCTCCAGCAGACAACATATTTGAAAATAGATTTGGAATCGATGGGTAAACAATTTGTGAATCATTCATCGCCAAAAGTAGATTCTCTATTTTCACTAAACCAGCTGGTGTATCGATTAAATTCGCAAGGGCATCTGAAGATCCTGAACCTGAGAAGGAGGCAAAATCTAAACCTAAATTTTTAAACGCATCAAGGATGCCAACAATGCTAGCAATTTGGCCATCATTGCCAATCCATTCATCGGTAAGTGATGCATCGGCAAAGTTATTTGTTACCACACTAATATCATCTTGAAGCAAGGATAAACGTGATGAATTGTCTTCTCCATCATAGACAAACGTATCAAGTGTGGAGGTGTTTAAAATCATGCGGATAGTTTGTTCAAAAATCGTTAAATCATTCGAAAGATAGTTATTGCCAGCTTTAAATGAGTTAAAGACATACGAATTATGCATACCTGAAAGTAATTGATCAAATAAAGTTGGGTTAATTAACTCGGCGGAAAAACTTGCCCCGCCGGATAATCCGATGCCATTGATATCCCAGTAAATATCCAAGATTCTACTAATTTCGGTTGATCGTTCTTGAGCATCTGGTTCTGCATTAAAGTAATCCGTGTTTGCATCTGACATCGTCAATCCACCAATATTGAATGCATCAGAATTAAAGATATTACCAAACAAATTACCAATTGCAGGTGAGACAATTTCCGATTCATTCATCGAAAGTAATAGGTCTTCTACTTTATTAAGTCCTGGTTCCGTATTCAGTAAATCACCAATTGCGTCACCGCCAAAGTTAGCAAAATCAATTTCGGTGTTAACAAAGGCCACCATGATATCTACAAATTTTTGAATTTCTCCATCAGCCCCAGCCCAATCATCGGCAGTACCATCCCCAAAGTTATTATCAAGTGAGGTCATGTCTTCATACAATGCTTCTTCTCGTTGTGGGTCGGTCAAGGCACTATCATAGATAAAGGTATCTAACGTGGCAGTGGTGAGTAAGAATTCATAGGTTTGTTCAAAAACCGTGAGGTCACCATTCAACCTGGATTTTCCAACCTTAAAGGAATTAAACAACGCAGCATCATGTAATGTGGTTAACAAATCGCCAACCGATAGAATGGTGCTTTCGGTAAAGTTCGCAATATCAAATGAACCACCGCCATCAAGTCCCATGTCACCAATCGTATCAATAAGGGTTGCGGTAGCTTCAATTTGTTGAGCGCGTTGTGCTTGATTTAAATCTAAAAATACAAAGGTGTTGGTTTCCGACATCGATAACGAACCAATGTCGAAATTTGATCCACCGAAAATGGAATCATAAATGTTGTAAATTAAAACCCGTAAAGAATTTGCGTCATTCAGTGCCAATAAAAGGCTAGAAATGGTACTACCATCAATGCCTGTTCCTGAGGTTAAATCTGTAATTGAAATGGTTTGTAATTCGGAAATGAAGCCGACGATGTATTCTAATTCACCACCAATATATTCATATTGTAAATCACCATTGATATCTAAGATTGGATTTTGATTACCATCCGAAATCACTGTTTTTACACCATACCAGTTTTCTTGAGTTTCAGTGGTATTCCCTACCGCGTAAAAGTCTTGTGTCACAATCGTAAAGTCGTCCGTTGGGTCTTCATCCCAAGTTGCTTGATACGGACTTGGATCATTAAAGTAATCCGACAAATCTGAGATACCCGTTAATTGGTTTAACAAGAAATCAGGGAATAAATACGTGCCATCATTGGTAGTAAATATTTGTGAAGCGGCCAACCCTTGTAAGAGTTCTTCAATTAACCCAACATCCGAGTTCAAGAAATCAATGTTTTCTAAACCCCCACTAAAATTGGTCAATTGCTTCACTAAATACATGAGACTTGAACCTTCTTCTGTCCAGGAGACAACATTACGGAAGGAAGTCCCTAATTCTTCATCAAGTAGCCCTCCCGTTGTGCCAAATAAATTATCCAAGATACCACCAAAGGAACTAGCAATGATTTCGGAACGATCGGCATATGCAAAAATTTTATATAACGTGGCGACATTCGGATCATTAATATCTTCACTACCAGTCGTCAAATCATTTAAAGCATCAAATAAATCTCCAGAAATATCAAGGAGCCCCGAGTCAAGGGCAGTCTTTAAAAAATTCATAAGATGATAATTTTCACCACCAAAGGTAATGGTGTCTGTTTCATCAAGTTTTCCATTCGCGTTCGTATCAACATAAGTCGTGGTCCAACCATTTTCAAGGCCGACTGGTGCTACCGCATTAAAACCACTATCAATATCGGTTTCTTCA
>CAZOHK010000019.1:0-13780 GCA_964579925.1 uncultured Staphylococcus sp.
CATCCGTCACTCGGGATTTGGCGTTTTATGTTCCAGAAACCATCTCGTTTGCCCAACTGACGAAATCGGTAAAAAAAGCAGGAAAAAAACTTGTCCAGGATGTCTTGTTGTTTGATTTATATCAAGGGAATCAACTTCCTAAAGGGCAAATTGCAATGGCGATACGCATAATCTTATCAGATGATTTAAAAACCCTACAAGAAGATGAAATTAATCAAACGATGACGGCCATAAAATCTAGTCTGGTTAGTGAATGTCAGATTACCCTTCGAACATAGAACAAATTAATTAATTCGTTCTCTATAATAAAGGCAAGGTGGGAGGAAGTGGGAGAAATGTTTTTTGGAAGTTATCAATATAACTTAGACGATAAAGGAAGACTTGTGATTCCTGCAAAAATGCGATCGGAATCAGGTCCAGTCCTGTTTGCAATGCGTGGATTTGAGCATTGTTTATCGCTCTACACCCAAACAACTTTTGCCCAATTGGTGCAACAAGTGAATACGTATGACTTTAACCAAACGAATGTGCGCCAATACCTTCGTACTGCATTAGCATCTGTGATTGAACTAACCATCGATGACCATGGGCGAATTCAAATTCCTCTAGAAACCATTAAACATTTTAAATTAGAAAAAACTGTAAAAATTGTTGGTATTAATGATCACCTTGAAATTTGGGGCGCTGCCGCCTGGGATAAATACCAATCAGAAGCTGCAAATCATTTTGAAGACCATGCAGCGAATCTTACGAAAAAATGATGGAACATGAACCGGTACTACTAACTGAAGTGATTGAAGGACTTCACATACAACCCAAAGGAATCTATCTAGATTTAACGATAGGAAGAGGAGGACACGCTAGCAAAATTTATGAAAAGTTAACAACGGGCAAACTCATCGGATTTGATCAAGATGCATCTGCGATTGAAGCGTTGCAACCTTGGTTGAAAGACCGCCCTCATGCGCAAGTCTTCCAGGAAAACTTTGTGAATGTTGAAAGTAAATTAACGGCACTAGGCATTGATCAAGTTGATGGTATCTTGCTCGATTTAGGGGTTTCAAGTCCACAATTTGATGTTCCAGAACGTGGGTTTAGTTATCGATTTAATGGACCATTAGACATGCGAATGGATCAACGGCAAAAAATAACCGCAGCAACCTTACTTGCCACGAGTGATATTAAGACCCTTACCACCATGTTTAGAGACTATGCAGATGAAACCTTTGCATTCCCAATTGCCAAAGCGATTGTGAATACTCGAGCTGAAAAACCATTACTGACAACGTACGAATTGGTTGATTTAATTAAAAAAGTAAAACCAGCAAAGGCACTCAGCAAAAAAGGGCATCCAGCAAAACAAGTATTCCAAGCGTTAAGAATTGCTGTCAATGACGAAATTAATATTTTAAAAAAAACCTTAGCATCCGCAGTTCGCTTACTAAAACCTCATGGAAGAGTCGCAGTCATAAGTTTCCATTCAGGTGAAGATCGCATCGTGAAACAATCCTTTCAAAACCTCACTGTCATTGAAGGCAGTCGCAGAGGATTACAAGTTTATCTACCAAACCAACCACTCGCTTATATCAAAGTAAAACCCTATCCTATCCTACCAACTCAAGAAGAAATTTCTCGTAACCATCGCGCTGAAAGTGCAGTATTAAGGATCATTGAAAGGAAAAAGGATGAAGAGTAAACTTTATAAAACCCATCGAAAACCATCCTACTATCGCTTAAGGCGACTAGGTTATTTTTCCTTATCCTTAATGATTGCAACCATCATCGTTGTGGTTCCGATCACCCTTGCCCAAGCGAGCACATCACAAGCTTCAAATTCAAGTGCTTCATCGATGCCAATTGATAGTGAATCAAATGATACCAGCCAAGATAGTAGTGAGTTGCAAACAAGTCAATCCTCATCATTGGATGAAGAGGGAACCTCATCGCATTCAGATATTACGGATGTAACGATCCCAACCCGAGTGTTGATTGAAGTATAAAAGGAGATCATATGGATACAATTTCAATACAAAATACAAAAACTTTAGAAAAAGTGTTTACCAGTGAATTACAACAAAGAAAATTGATTCGACAAAACCGTCGGCAATTACTTCTGGGTGTATTCATGATTACCACGATCATTTTAGGTTTATATATTTTTACGCCATTATTTGAATTGATCAATTATTAAGTCAAGAAGGAAACATGACGAACGATATCTCAATTTTTATTCTCGAAATTGGTTCTGGAACCATTAAACTCCTTGCCGGATATGAGCTAAATGCGAAGCCGGTCATTTTACATATTATGCAATCGGATTATCAACGCATCATTGCCCAGGATAAACTTGTTGATCCAACGAAGACCAGTTTGTTGATCAAGAAGTTAATTCGGGATATGGAAATCCATGTTGGCAAAAAGTGCGACTCCATTCAAGTCGTGCTTCCCCCCATTCATCTTGATGTCTTTCATGGTGAAAAACGTACGAATACTGTTGACCCCAATGGCATCATTCATCCGATGGATATTCATAACTTATACTCGATGTTTCAAAAGGAATTTGTTGGCAATAATGTTGCTCAAGTATCCATCGTGCCAATGGGTTACCAAATTGATGGGGATAAATATTCTTTAAATCCACCAGTTGGCGAACAGACCTCAAATATTGTATTGCAAGCATATGTTCAATATATCCATCACCATTTCTTCCAAGAAGTTTTCAGTATGTTTGAAAGTTTGGGAATCAAAGTTAAACGATATATTCTTGATGCGCAAGGGATTGCGGATGTCATTGAAACCCAATATAAAGATTTTGTCTCTTCTTATGTTTTAATTGACCACGGGGCAAATCAAACGTATTTAAATTTAATATCTCAACACAAATTAATTCGATCAGAAGTCATTGAAAATGGATCAGAACAACTCACTGCCATCATCGCCAATCGTTTTGGCATTCAATTGAATGAAGCCCGTCAATTGAAAGAAAAATATGGATTTGAAACAAGAGAAAAAATCTTTGATGGGATGATTTATCAAAACAATGGGATTGTCATTCGCCAATCCAACTTTAATCAAGTCATCAAAGAATTTTATGATCAATTGATGGAAGAAATGATGATGGTTTTACAAGAATATCGCGTCGATAAAGAAACCGTAGATTTGACGGATATGAAATTTGTCATCACCGGTGGCGGGGCATCTTTACCTGGCATTGTCACCATTCTTAAAACCTTTGGGCGTGGTCAAGGCGTTGAAAAACCATATATACGGACAATTGGTGCAAGACAAACTCAAACCCTTTCTTTGTTGGGTGGGTTAAGGTTTAGTTATCGATATACCTTGGTCGAAGATGATGTTCGCATTCAAACCAAACTTGAACGCCAACCGCTCTCAACGAAGCGGCGATTTGTGAATTATGAAGAAGAATAAAAAGGAATGAGGAAACCTTATGGGAAAAGAAAAGTTTATCTTGGATAGTACGGAACCAGCTGCAAGAATCATTGTGATTGGTGTCGGTGGTGGTGGTAACAATGCAGTCAATCGTATGATTGCAGAAAACATGACCCATGTTGAATTTTATGTTGCTAATACGGACAAGCAAGTCTTACAAACATCACAAGCAAAAAATCGATTAATTTTGGGGCAAAAAACAACCAATGGTTTAGGTGCAGGTGGATCACCAGAAGTTGGTAAACTTGCAGCGGAAGAAAGTAAAGAAGAAATCGCAGAAATTGTCAAAGGTGCCAATATGGTTTTTATCGCTGCAGGGATGGGTGGTGGAACCGGAACCGGCGCTGCACCAGTTATTGCTCGCATCGCCCGCGAAGCAAAAGCACTGACCATCGCCATCGTCACACGACCATTTACATTTGAAGGTAAAGGAAGAATCGCCAACTCCGTCAAGGGCCTTAATGAATTACGCGATGCGGTTGACGCGATCATCATCGTCTCAAATGACAAATTATTGATGAGTTCAGGAAATCAACCGATTGGACAAGCATTTAAGCTTGCCGATGATGTGTTGGCAAGATCGGTGAAAACGGTCACAGATTTAATCTTAATGCCTTCGGTGATTAATTTAGACTTTGCCGATGTGAGAAATGTTTTGAAAAATTCAGGATTAGCCTTGATTGGTTTTGGATTAGGACAAGGTCCAAACAAAGCCTTTGAAGCTGCGCAAAGCGCCGTGAGTTCTCCTTTACTTGAATCGAGTTTAGCTGGTGCGACCAAAGCAATTGTCGCCGTCACGTGTGGCCCGCTTGTTTCCTTGTATGAAGCCCAAGAAACCGTCGATCGGGTTCGCGAAATTGCGGGAACCAATCTTGATATTAAGTTTGGGGTGAATATCAACGACCAATTAACGGATCAAATCCTAGTTTCGGTCATCGGTGCGCAATTCCCTGAAGAATATGATTACACCACCGTTCCAAGTCCATTAACAAAAGGGATGCAAAATCCAGCAAAAAATGACAACGATCAAAGTATATTAAAGCCTCAAGAATCCAATCCAAAAGTAATGAAAGTTGAAGAAGACGACGATCTATTACCAGAGTTTTTGTCAGGAAAAAAATTATCTTAATCTCGTGATAACGTCCTTTTTAAGGTATAATCTAATCATCCCATTGAAGAAGACACATTGAGGAAAATCATAGAGACTTCGTGGTTGGTGAAAACGAAGAAAAAACCCCAATATCCCTTCTGAGCGTGAACTGAAATCAAGTAAGAACACCGGTTACTCCCGTTATCGAGTCCATAAGTGCGTTGCTTGGCAACGAAACAAGGTGGTACCGCGTGCATTCACGTCCTTGATCTATAGGACGTTTTCTTTTTTTAGGAGGCATGAAGCCATGGAATTAAAAGAAACTTTATTGATGCCAAAAACAACCTTCGACATGAAGGCAAATTTACCGATAAAAGAACCGGTGATGGTGACGTTTTGGCAAGAACAAAGACTCTATGAAAAAATGCGGGAAAAAAATAAAGGGAAACCAGAATTTCAACTTCATGATGGTCCACCTTATGCGAATGGTGACATCCACGTTGGTCACATGCTCAATCGGATTTTAAAGGACATTGTCGTCCGTTATCAAAATATGTCGGGAAAAGATACACCATTTGTATTCGGATGGGATACCCATGGTTTGCCTATTGAAAACTACATCACTAAAAAGGGTATTAATCGAAAGACGATGTCAGTTACTGACTTTAGAACATTATGTGAAGCGTTTGCAAAAGAACAAGTTGAACGCCAAAAAAATCAAATTCGACGCTTGGGTGTGATGGGGGATTATGATCATCCTTACTTAACCTTACAACCTGAATTTGAAGCGGCACAAATTGCAGTTTTTGCATCGATGGCATTAAAGGGACTCATTTACAAAGGTTTAAAACCTGTCCATTGGTCACCAAGTAGTGAATCTGCTTTAGCAGAAGCAGAAATTGTTTATGAAGATGTCACCGATCAAGCGATTCATGTTGGCTTTTCCGTTGTGAATGGCAAAGGGATGTTGCCTCAGGGTAGTAAAGTCGTCATTTGGACCACGACCCCATGGACGATACCTGCTAATTTAGCCATCAGTGCTCATCCCCAATTTGAATATGGTTTATATCAAACCAACCTCGGTGAATTGGTGTTTGCGGTTGCCTTAGCGCCACTTGTCAAAACCCAACTCTCACTGACAACATGTGCCCTGAAAAAGACCTTTAAGGGAAAGCTATTAGAAAACGTTGAAACCAAACATCCTTTTTATGATCGATTATCACCGATTATTTTAGGCGAGCATGTAACCAGTGACACTGGTACTGGATTTGTTCATACCGCTCCTGGCCATGGTGAAGAAGACTTTATCGTCGGTCAGAAATATCATCTTGCATCCTTATGCCCGGTTGATAGCCGTGGTTTTATGACCGAAGAAGCAGGTCAAGATTTAAAAGGATTGTTTTACACCGATGCGAATACAAAAGTGATTGAGATGTTAACATCCAATCAATCTTTATTAGCGATGCATCCTTATTTGCATCCTTATCCTCATGATTGGCGAACGGGAAAACCTTTAATTTATCGAGCAACGCCTCAATGGTTTGCCTCAATCGACCCAATCCGTGAAACCTTGTTAAAAGAGATTAGCCGTGTTCATTGGACACCAAGTTGGGGTCAAGTTCGTATTCATAACATGATTAAAGATCGCGGAGATTGGTGTATTTCTCGACAACGATCATGGGGCGTCCCGATCCCAATTCTTTACCATGAAGATGGAACCCCCATTATTGATAAACAAGTCTTTGCACACATTCAATCGCTTATCAAAACCCACGGTAGTTCCTACTGGTTTACTGCAACACCATTAGATTTACTACCAAAAGATTATCGCCATGCATCTTCGCCCAATCGTCAATTTAAAAAAGAAACAGACATCATGGATGTATGGTTTGATTCCGGTTCAAGTTCCATTGCCGTCTTAAAAGAACGCGGCATGAAGTTTCCCGCGGATTTATATTTAGAAGGATCTGACCAATACCGTGGTTGGTTTAATTCATCATTGATTATTGCGGTTGCGACCGAAGGCATTTCACCTTATCAAAATATTGTTTCCCATGGATTCGTGGTCGATGGCAAAGGTGAAAAAATGTCAAAATCCAAAGGAAACGGCGTTGATCCCTTAAAGATGATGCAAGTCTATGGAGCAGATATCATGCGCTTATGGGCGGCCAGTATTGATTACACCTCGGATGCTCGCGCTAGTGAGGAAATTTTCAAAGGCCATGCAGAAGCGTATCGAAAAATTCGCAATACGTTTAAGTTCATGCTCGGTAATCTTCAGGATGGCGATAAATTTTTTGATCCAACGCAATACCCAATTCAACAATATGCTTGGATTGATGAGTTAATCTTAAATCAATTGAATCAGGTGACGAGCGTGGTAAAGAATGCCATGGATGCTTACAATTTTTCCGAAGCAATTGCTGCCATTTTCTCTTTTATGACCCAAGATCTGTCTGCATTCTATTTAGATATCACCAAAGACATTTTGTATTGTGAAGGCAAAACCTCGTTAAGAAGAATCCAAGTTCAACATGTTTTGTTCGAAATCACCACTCGACTGCTTAAATTGTTAACACCCATCATGCCGTTTACGATGGATGAAATTTATCGCTTACTTCCAAATCAAACCTTGATTTCTTCTCAACTACTTGATTACCCGAAGTCTCCGATTTTATCGGAAGAAAAAAGTAAAGTTTATCAATCCTTTCTCGCGATTAAAGAAGTCGCAAATAAAGCATTAGAAACTTTAAGATCGTCCAATGAAATCGGATCAGCCCAAGAAGCGAGTCTAACCTTACAAGTACCTGCAAGTTTAGCCAAAGCGATGAACGATTTACCATCCCGAGAACGGCATCGTTTATTTATTACTAGTCATGTCACGATTTCGGTTGGGGCAATCATGCAAGCATCTGCCAAACCTTCTGGTGGGCAAAAATGCCCTCGGTGCTGGAACTATTTTCCAACCTTAAAAACGCATCAAGAACATCAGCTTTGTGATCGTTGTTTTGATGTATTGAACGCATGAAAAATTCAGTGGCGAATTTTATAAAATCTCCATATGCAAAAGTATTTTTTGGTTTTTTATTGCTTGACTTTATCACTAAAATTTGGGCGGCATCGAATGCAATTCAAGTGACCGTAATTGACCAATTTTTTTATTTATCATACTCTCGAAATACGGGTGCAGCTTGGTCGATTCTTGAAGGTTATCAATGGGTGCTTGCCTTGGTTTCTTTTGGTGTAGGAAGTTTATTTTTTTATTATTATCTTCATCAGTTCGCGCAACAAGGATTGTACCAACATATCGGCATGAGTTTGTTTTTGTCTGGCACATGGGGTAATTTCATTGATCGCGCTTTTTATCCTGAAGGGGTCATTGATTTTCTCTCGTTTCATTTTGGGGATTACATCTTTCCAACCTTCAACATTGCAGATAGTGCCTTAACCATTGGCGTCATCATCTTGATTACGACCAGTTTGTTAGAAAGAAAAAAAGTATGAAACCATCCATTACCATTTTGGAAGCTGACAAAAACCAAAGAATTGATCAATGGTTGGCGAAACAAGATACCACTCATTCTCGGGCAAGATGGCAACAACTTCTTGACCAAGGAAAAGTACTCGTCAATGGAAAAATTGTCAAGCCAAGCTACCGACTAAATCTTGGTGATGAGCTATCTTTTTTATCGATTCCTTTAACCACCACCACATTGATACCCGAGAATTTACCTTTATCGATTGTCTATGAGGATGATGCGATTGCCATCGTCGATAAACCTCAAGGCATGGTGGTTCATCCTGCTCCTGGTCACCCATCTGGTACTTTGGTTCATGCTTTACTGCATCATTTAAAAGATTTAAGTGGAATTAATGGAGAAAAAAGACCAGGTATTGTTCATCGCCTTGATAAAGATACTTCCGGTTTACTGGTCATTGCCAAGCATGATCAAGCTCACCAACTCCTTGCAGAACAACTCAAAGACCATTCTATGAAACGTGATTATTATGCATTGGTTCGCGGCGTCATCAAAGAACCCAAAGGAAGAATCATTGCCCCGATTGGTCGCGACCCAGATGATCGTATTGCCATGGATGTGGTTGAAAGTGGTAAGCCCGCAGAAACCAGTTTTGATGTGATGGAACGATTTGCACAACATACCTTGATTCGTTGCCATTTAGCTACGGGAAGAACACATCAAATTCGCGTTCACTTAAATTTTATTCATCATCCCATTGAAAGCGATCCGGTTTATTTACCGCAAAAACATCCACTTCACCCCTTTGGTCAAATGCTTCATGCTTTTCAGTTAACGTTGGTTCATCCCATGACCAAAAAAACGATGACCTTTCAATCACCCTTGCCAACATATTTTGATGCAATCCTAAAAAAATTAAGAACCTAAACGATCGGTTATCTTTTTTAAGGTTTTAAAGTTTGTCTTACAAATACTTTTTAACGTTTCGATGCCATGGTGTTGGGCGAATTCATATGCAAATTGTTCAACTTTATCGGAGGCACCAAAAGGAATTTTAACGGTAAAGACACGACCCATATCATTCATCGCCCTAATAAACTTTGCTCTGGCAAGGATACTGCTGGCAGCAACTGCAAGGAATTGCGTTTCTGCTTTTTCTTTTAAGACAAGATTAGGGATTGGTTTTTGTCCAACAAGATAACTATGAAATTTTGCTTCACTTGCAAATTGATCAATAATCATCGGTGCATCAATATTCACTTTTTCTTTAAGGGTCAACAAGGCATGGTGGTGTAGTTTTGCTTTAATTTCATTTAAGTTTAAACCTTTTGCTACCATCGACTGGTACTTTAAAGGGTTCACAATCGTCGTCACATGGGCAATTCGCCCGGTCATTTGGTCAGCCATCTTTAGGATGGTTGCATCGGGAATCAATTTCGAATCCGTGACACCAAGTTCGGTTAAAAACGCCACATCTTTTTCTTGAACTAAACTTGCAGTCACTACCACCGGACCAAAGAAATCGCCAGTACCGACTTCATCACTACCGTAATGAGCAAGTGCGGGTTTTGAATCCGGTTCATTTTTCAACCATAAGGCAACATCTTCATCAAAATTAAAACCTTGATACATCACCTTGCATTTATTCACTTTTGCACTGTAAATAGAGACGGTAAAATGTTCGAGTTTAGCAAAAAATACAATTGAGGGATGCGGAGATTTTTCTTCGTGGTCAAGGTAAAAATCTTTGATTTTTGTTAATAAGGCCTCGGGTACCATTAGGGTTTTGGTACTAGGGGATAGTTTTTTCACTAAGGTCATTATATCATTTTTAACTGAGTCATTCTTTAATCAGTGATATAGTTAAATTGTCATGAAAACGTTAGTGAATATCCTTGAAATTCCTCTCATTCTTGATCGAATCAAATCCGATACAAAAACGGTTCTTGGTCAACGATGGATTTTAAGTCATGAATTCATGTTTGAGCAAGATCTACCAACTAAGTTAACGGAAGTCGATGAAATGATGCGTCTAATCGTCAGGTATGCTCCACTTCCAATCGGTCAAAGTCATGACCTCGATCCCATGTTAAGTTTGATTGAAAAAGGAAGTGTCATCACCTTAGAAGGATTATTGTCCGTTCAGTTAGATGTTGATACCACAGAAAAGATTCATCAATTTGTCCAAACATTAAAACCAGAATTTCCAACTTTAGCACAACTTTGGAAAAGTTTAATCTTGTTAAAGCCACTTCAAAGGCATTTATCTCTAATCTTAACCCCGCAAGGAACAATTCGAGATGATGCCTCAAGTGACTTGCAAAGGATTCGAAAGCGACTTCATCAACTTGACGGGCAAATGCTGACCTTGATTCAATCGCTTGTTGCGAAGTATCAATCTCATTTAACCGAACCACTATTTACCATTAAAAACGGGCGATATGTATTACCCGTTGCATCCTCGAATAAAGGTGCAGTACCTGGCATGATTCATGATGTGTCGAGTACCGGTTTAACGACTTTTATTGAACCCAAAGGTTTGATCGATCTATCCTTGGAAAAGCAATTACTACAAGGGGAAGAACAAGAAGAAATTTTCAACATTTTAAAAAGCTGTACGGACTTCATCCTTAAAGACACTGCTCAGCTTCGTGCCAATAACATGAAAATTGCGACTTTAGATGTGATTCAAGCAAAAGCAAATTTTGGCATTCAACATCAAGGCTATGTGAGTAAAATCTCCACGATTCCACTCATTGAGTTAATGGGTGCACGCCACCCATTAATTGATGCAAAGCAAGTGATTGCAAATGATTTTTTATTAACGGAAAAACAATCAATTGTCATTATTTCTGGTCCGAACGCAGGTGGGAAAACGGTGGCAATGAAAACCGTTGGTCTATTTGTTTATCTCAATCAATTGGCGATTCCTTTACCGACGAAAAAACCGGCTCAATTATCATATTTCAAGCACATTTATGCGGATATTGGTGATCAACAAAGTGTCCTCGAAAACTTATCTACGTTCGCAGGCCATATTCAACAATTGGTTCCACTTACCGATCAAGTCAAACCTAATGATTTGGTTTTAATAGATGAATTAGGAACGGGCACTGACCCTAAAGAAGGAGAATCTCTTGCAAGATCTTTGCTGATTCACTTGCAAGCCAAAAGGGCGTTTGTGATTGTGTCGAGTCACTTCCCTGGTTTAAAGACCCTTGCCCTTTCTGAATCAAAAATGGTGAATGCCTCTTTACAATTTGATGAAGATAAACTCATCCCCACCTATCGATTTGTTCTTGGTGTGCCGGGAAAAAGTTATGGCTTAATCATGGCAAAAAGGTATGGTTTAGCACCCCAAGTTGTTGCGCATGCTGAAAAATATCTTGCCGCGCAACAAGCGACTGTAGAACAACAAACATTCTTAAAGCTGCAAGAAGAACTTCAAGATGTCGAAAAGTTAAAAGCCAAACTTGTTTTAGAACAACAAGCACTTCTCCATCAACAACAACAGCTTTCTATGCTACAAAAAAATCTTGATAAACGGTTACAAAAATTTGAAGAAGAGACACAATCGAAACAACAACAACTGCTTGAAGAAACCCTGACCCAAGTTGAAACAACAATCAAATCGTTAGCCAATCCACAACTAAAACTTCATGAAGCCATTGCATTAAAGAAGACCTTAGAAAATCACTTGTCAACCCAATCTGATCACATTTCCGCAGATGCCACGATTCAGCTTGAAGACTATGTAATCGAAAATTCAACCGGGATGATCGGCCGTGTTCGCCAAATTAGCAAGCAACACATCACAATGGTGACTAGAGATGGGCTAACTGTTAAAGTAAAAATAAACCAAGTCACTCGAACGGAACCACCCGCCCAAAATGGAAAGAGTCCATCATTACGACTGGTTCAAGGGGTAAAAGCAAGTTCAAGCCTGACGATTATTGGCATGCGTTATGAAGAAGCAAAACAAGCGATTGAAAAGTACCATGACCAAGCGCTACTTTCATCCTTAAAAACGATTAAAATCATTCATGGATTTGGATCAGGCACGTTACGAAAACTCGTCTTCGATTTTTTTAAAGGATTAACGACAGTAAAATCAATCCAACAAGGAGAGGGTGAACAAGCCGGATATGGTGTCACCGTGGTCCACCTAAAATGAATCATCTACTTGAAGCAAAATTAAAAAATCTCCCTGATAAACCAGGCGTTTATTTGATGAAGAATGTTTCCGGGCAAATTATTTATGTGGGAAAAGCCAAGGACCTTTCTAAACGGGTGACGCAATATTTTACTCGCCCCCAAACAGGAAAAGTCCAAGCCATGGTCATGCATATTGAAAGTTTTGAAACCATCATTACCCAATCGGAAAAAGAAGCGCTTATTTTAGAAATGAATCTGATTCATGAACATTATCCACGCTATAACATCATGCTGAAAGAAGGTTCACATTATCCTTACATTGCCTTGAGAAAAGGCAGTGATCCTTATTTGCGAATCATGCGACAAAACCAAGATAAGAAATATCATTATTTTGGTCCGTATCCAAATTCAAGATCAGCTTACCGCATCATGAATCTTTTGAACAAAATATTCCCCTTACGAAAATGCAACGTCTTACCCAAAGTAGCATGTCTATATCATCATATTGGTCAATGTTTAGCCCCTTGTATTCAAACGATTCCACAAGATGTTTACGATGATCTTGTCAATCAAATTAGTAGTTTTCTCAAGGGTGATGTCAAAGTTCAAGTTGCTGCCTATCAAGAAAAAATGCTGGCGGCCTCAGAAGCATTAAATTTTGAACTAGCCCAAGAATACAAAGTGATTCTTGAAGATATACAAAACGTTACCTCCCAACAACTTGTGGAAATGGAAGATAAAATCGACCGTGATATTTTTGCCTTTGCGGAACGTGAGGGTTATCTATCATTAGCCGTCTTTGTCTTTCGCCAAGGCATTTTGCTTGGTAAGGGTAGTTATGTGGTTGAAGCTTTCGATGACCGTGATGAACAACTTTTGAATTTAATTGCCCAATATTATCGGTCAAAGCCGATTCCACAAGAAATGGTATTGAATCACCGACAATTAATTGAAAAATTAAAAGAAACGATGGATATTCGCCTTGTCTTTGCAGAAAAAGGCCGTTTATTTGAAATGATGAAAAGCGTCCAAGAAAATGCGATTCAAACCTTAGATGACCATTTCTTGACCGCCCGTTTGGATGACAATAAAATTGCGCTGCTTGAAACTTTAGGTAAAAACTTAAACATATCGACCCCGTTTCATATTGAGATGTTTGATAATTCTCATTTACAAGGAAGCGAACCAGTCGGGGCGATGGTGACATTTATCAATGGTGAACCGGTCAAGAAAATGTATCGGCAATTCCATTTACCTGAGGCATTTAAACAAGATGATCCAGGCGCGATGGGTTATTTGGTGACCAGAAGATACCAACGTTTAATTCAGGAAAAATCCCCGATACCTAATCTGATTATCGTCGATGGTGGTTTAACCCAATTAAATGCAGGAATCAAAGCCCTTGAAGCGATGGATTTAAAAGTTCCTATTGTTGGTCTATTTAAAAATGAACGCCATCAGACCAAAGGGTTATTATCCAGGGATGGTGAAGTTATGGATTTCACCAAACTACCTTCTTTGTTTTTCTTTTTGATTCGCATGCAAGATGAAGTCCATCGATTTGCACTCCAATTCCACCAAAGACTTCGAAGTAAAAATCAAACCC
>CAZOHK010000020.1:0-13778 GCA_964579925.1 uncultured Staphylococcus sp.
TTTCCCAGCACAAAAAGTTCAATTGATTAAAGATGGTGTGCTCAACAGTTTCATGATTGATCAATTTAACGGTCGCCGTATGAAGGCAGAGCATAATGGTCACTCCCGTCGCCAAAGTTATAAATTCGAACCAACGTCACGTATGACCAACACCTATATTGAAAACGGACCGCATACGGTTGATCAAATTATTTCTTCAACCAAATATGGTTTATATGCAAAGAAGATGGGTGGTGGATCTGTTAACCCAGCAACCGGTGAATTTAACTTTACCGTTTCTGAAGGTTATATGATTCGTGATGGAAAGATCGCAGAAGCCGTTAAAGGCGCAGCATTAGTTGGTAAAGGTGATGAAACCTTATCTAAAATCGATATGGTCGCCAATGATTTAGCAAGAGCCCAAGGTATGTGTGGCGCCGCATCGGGTAGTATTCCAACTGATGTTGGTCAACCAACCATCCGTGTCACTGAAATCACCGTTGGTGGTCGTGGAGGAGGACAATAATATGGCAAAGTTTGATGTATTTTTTGCACTCGCAAAAGAAAAAGGAATTGAAGTTTTTGAACTTTATTATTCCCGCGCAAAATCGTTAAGTTTCAAATTATATAACGCCCAAATTGAAGGATATAAGTTATCCGAAGACATCATGTTATATGCCCGTGGGATTTATAAAGGTAAAATCGGTTACGCGATGACGGAAAAAATCACCAAAGAAACCGCTGCATTTTTAGTGAATGAAATCATCACAAACGCAGGCACGGTGACGAAAGAAGAATTAGCAATTATCTTTAAAGGTTCTGATAAGTATAAGAAAAAGAATGTTTATAATCCTGCAATTGCCGAACTACCCATTGAAACCAAAAAGAAAAATCTTCTTGAAATTGAACGCAAATTAAAAGCCGCGGACCAACGCATCGCTCAAGTGGATGCTTGCACCTATCAAGAAAAAGAATCAGAAGCAATCTTGATGAACTCCTATGGCTTACAACTCAAACGCAAGAGTAATTATTATTACTATTATGCGAGCGTCTTGGCCATCCAAGGACAGGAAAGAAAGGGTGAAGGTGATGTTCATTTCTCGAACGATCCAAACACACTTAACATTGATAACTTTGTAAATAAAATCACAAAAAAGGCATTGATCAAATTTAATGGCACTCAATGTGCTTCCAAAGATTACAAAGTGGTACTAGATAAAGAAGTAGTTGCAGACTTATTATCCGCTTACCTCGACAGCGCATCGGCCGAAGAAGTTCATAAGAATACCTCATTAATGATTGGTAAACTCAATCAACCGGTGGCAAGTAAGAAAGTAACGATCCTTGAAGCGCCATTAAAGAAAAATGCTTTCTTTACTTATTTTGATGATGAAGGGGTTGCCACCTATAACAAGGCCGTGGTTAAAAAAGGTGTCTTACAAACCTATTTCCATAATTTAAATACCGCCCATAATGATGGGGTTCAAACCACTGGTAACGGCTATCGATCTGGCGGGAAAATCGGTGTAGGATTCCAAAACATCGTCCTTAAACCAGGAAGAAAATCATTAGATGAAATTTTTGCACAAATCGGTAATGGCGTTTACATCACCGAAGTGATGGGTGTTCACGCAAGTTTAAACCCAACCTCTGGGAACTTCTCATTGCAAGCAAATGGTTTTATGATTGAAAATGGTAAACGTGGTGTTCCATTAACCTTAATTACGGTTGCAGGAAACCTCTTAACTCTTTTCATGGATGTCAAAGAAGTGGCGAATGATAATGAACTCTTGCCGTCTGGTTATGACGTTCCAAGTCTATTCATTAAAAAACTTACCATCTCTGGTAAGTAGATTTCGATTCATTCATCATCGAGAAAGAAGCAATTAACGTTGCTTCTTTTTTAATATGTTCAATAGGTAAATGAGTAAACCGGATGCTAAAAAAGAAACCAACGTTGCAAACAACGTCAACATGAATAAAATGATGGCACCCAATCCAGCCCAACTGCCTGCTTCACTCAACGCGACAACATAACCCACGATCGTAACGGTTATACCGATCAAAAAAACACCAATGTTCGGTAATAACGCTAAAAAGATTTGGTTGGTACGTCGATAAATGAGATACACGATCGATTGGACAATCCCAACCAATAATAAGCCAATGAGGAATAACCAAAATCTTTCCATATCCGTACTCTTGCTCCTAAACGAAACTTATCAACACATCATGCACAATTAACAAGACGTTAGAATTGCCAACTGGTTTGTTTCTTCTTCACCATTTTTAACACACGGTTAAAGAGGATGGTTTCTGCAGCCTTACGACCTGATTCGTGAAGACGGCGAATCGAGACCGCTTGGCGTTCAATCGTGTACTGCGTTTCCGATTGAGATTCTTCAATCATCCCTGCGACAAACAAATACGTGGTTAATGACGACATGTTCGTGTCATTGCTCAGGTGTTTTCGTTGTTTTGATGGCAGGTCGTAATAGTAAGCAGAGGTTTGTTTCATTTTGTTCGTTAAGAAAAAAATTAAGGTTTGTAAAACCACAATCTTTTGTTGGAGTGATTCTCCAAGACGAGATTGTTTACTTAACAAGGCGAGATCTACTTGTGCTTCATCATAAGCTTCATCCACCAGCGCTTGGTATATTTTATGGAAATAAATTTGGACCGCTAAGTTGTTTAATTCTTTAAAGGTTTTAAACGGTTTGGGAGATTCTCCACGTTGATAAGCTTTTTCAATACGTTGCAACTCTACATAAGCGGCATTACCTTTTGCAGTGGTTAAGGTTGCAAGGCGATAACCGTCGGTGACGGTATCGAGTTTAAATGGCATGAAATTATAAATCATCAACATCCCACCGACTGCAATGACCACAACCGATGCATAGCGACCCCACTGCATTTCACCAAATAATCCATAGCCAACGAAGAAGGCGACGAGGATCTCGAGGATAAAAATGAATAGTCCACCCCATAAAAATAATTTAGGTTTGATTTTTTTCGCTTTTGGCGTCACCGTGGTTTCACCGGTTAATCCTTCGTATGTTTGAAAACCAATCGTCCACTTTTGATCTTTTTTCACAAGTGCAATTCCAAGTATGTTGACGGATTGAATTGTATAACCACCGAGCAAACCACCAAGGATGTGACCCACTTCAAGTAAGATCACATTGATTAAAAATGCACCAAGGATGGTGATAATTGCGTACACATATTGTGTTAAACCTGTAATGCCAAGGGTGACAAAGGCTGGGGCGATGATATTGACGCCGACAAAAATGGCAATCGCAACCATCATCCCGTAAACGATTAAGGTATAAAATTCTTCTTTTTTCATTTTTTATAGTTTATCACGACGAGAAATATCATGACATAGTTGGTTGCCACAAATAATATTGAATCATCATTGGTGACCAAGTTTGATCTTGAAGGGTGACGGATGCCGTGATGGACTCATCCGATTCCAACAAGGTTTCTCCATCAAAGATTGCAAACGAGATGGTCAATGCATTGGTTTGAGTTTTTTCAACATCTAATGTTGTGGTAAATGCATCTGGTGCTTGGGTCAACGGAAAACCAATGATGGTGGATTGCTCGATCCATTGTTTTCTCATCCCGAGCATGTCGGTAATCGGTCCAAGGGTGAGCGCTTGTTTGAAATTATCACTCGTACGAATGGCTTGATATCGTTGATCCCTTGCACCAAAGAAACCTGATGGATACGTTTCATCGCGAATTTCATAAATGGTGCTCGCATCCGCATGAAGTTGATAATCGATGGAAACCGGAATGCTAACTTCGGTTTGAAAGGTTTTGAGATGGCTGCCTTCGCCATATAAAACATGGTTATCATAACGTTGAATGTCCATCGTTTCTTCGAGCACATAGTTATTAAACCAATAGTATTCCGATTGTAAGTAAACGTGAGATAGATTGCGAATTTTGGTTTCAATGGATTTTGCATTGAATCGTTCATCCGTGGGTTGAAGTTCCGTAAGAAATTCAATTGTTGCAGATGGTGACAACGATTCGCCTACCGCAAGTTGATTGAGTGTTGCTGTTAAATTCACTTCATCATCTGAAAAGGTGATGGTTTGATTGGAAAAATCTCCTGGGATTGCATCTGCCACCGCATAGGACGGCACCACGTCTTCACGAAGTTGGAAATTAATCGCAGACAATGGCAGAGGGGATAACGTTGAACTGATGGTTTGATCATATGTCACTTCTTGGGTCTGCTCAATTAAGATATTTCTACCGTTGATGTTCGGATCAAAATCATCATTTGGTATGGGAATCGACGACGTGAAAGATGAGGTTGATGAAAGCGACGGGGTGATAACGCGACACCCAGTTAAGACAAGGACCAATAAAATGGAAAGATTACTTTTTTTCATGTCGTTTCGTTGAGAAATATTCAGTTAACAATTTTTTGCATGCCTCTTCTAGAACCCCTGCTTGGATACTTGGTTGGTGTTGAATTCTTGGGATTTTTTTTATTTGAATTTGTGATGCAATCGCCCCAGATTTTTCATCTTTAGCACCATACACGATGCGATCGATTCGACTTTGGATCAATGCCCCTGTGCACATCAAACACGGTTCTAGTGTCACGTAAAGGATACAACCGTTTAAGCGCCATGATTGTAGGAAACGACTTGCTTCTTCCATCGCCATCAATTCCGCATGACCGGTAATTTGGTTTTGTTTTTCTCGTTGATTGAAACCTACACCTATGACTTGACCTTGATAGACAACCACCGCGCCAACTGGAACTTCATCGATGTTTGCTGCTTTTTTTGCTTGCTCAATCGCCAGACGCATCCATTGTTCGTCGTGAGTGAATACCGAAGTTGAATTACTTTTGTTTGCCAATGGTTGTGATTCCGCCCATAAATGGGACTAACACCGCTGGAACTTTAACATCGCCGTTCGCCAATTGGTATTGTTCTAAAATCGCCGGAACAATCCGTGAAGTTGCTAATGCAGATGCATTTAAGGTGTGAGCAAATTTTGTTTTTTGGGTGATTGGATCTTTATAGCGAATCTTACCGCGACGGGCTTGATAATCACGCGCATTCGAGACGGAAGATACTTCTTTATAAATATTCAGTGAAGGAATATAAACTTCAATATCATACGTTCTCGCCATCGAATGTGAGCAATCACCTGCTGCAAGTTTAGATACTTGGAAATGCAAACCAAGCTTCTCAACCAAACTCGATGCTTTATCAACGAGTTCAAGAAACATCGCTGGGCTTTGTTCTTCACGGGTGTATTGAACCAATTCCACTTTATTGAATTGATAGCCACGAATCATGCCGCGTTCTTCACTACGGTAACTTCCTGCTTCATATCGATAGCAAGGTGTGTAGGCAAAATATTTCTTTGGTAATAATGCCCCATCTAAAATTTCATCGCGATGAAGATTCACCAACCCAGTTTCTGCAGTTGGAAGTAAGAATTTTTCTGGATCCATTTTCTTCAACCAAAACACATCATCTTTGAATTTTGGAAATTGACCGGCGGTCACCCCAGATTCATAGTTGAGTAAATGCGGTAGTAAGACCATTTCATATTGATCTTTTAAGTGTTCTGAGATAAAAAAATTGAGGAGTGCCCATTCAAGTTGTGCGCCTAAACCGCGATAAATCCACGTCCCAGCACCCGATATCTTGGCAGCGCGTTGATAGTCAATCACACCTAAATGTTCTGCGATTGCCACGTGGTCTTTGGTGGGGAAATTAAACTTTGGTTGTTGACCTACAACCTTAATGACTTTGTTATTTTCTTTTCCACCGGGCAATAAATCTTCATCGGGAAGATTAGGAAGTTCTAAAAGGAAAGCCTCCATTTTTTCTTCAAGTAATTTTAATTGTTGTTCTTTACCTTGAATGGATTGATTGAGTTGTTTGACTTGCGCAAAAATGCTTTGCACATCTTTGCCAGCTTTTTTTGCTTCTGGAACCGAGGCAGAAAGTTTGTTTGCTTCTGCTTTGACTTGTTCGACCTCTAACAATAATTGTTTTCGAACCACTTGGTCATTTAGAATTGGTTGAAAATCAACCTTAAAGCCTTTTTTGGCCAAGGCTTCCGTCACTTTTTTGGTGTTGTCTTTAATGAGTTGAATATCAAGCATGGTTTAAGCTTCCGTTTCTTCGTCTTCATCCCCTTCGTCTGTATCAGGGGTTTCTGGTTCAGCTGGATTATCCAATTCAACGGTTTCTACTTCTTCCGTTGGTTCTTCTAAACTTGGTTCAACGATGGCGATGGAGGAAACCAATTCTTTTTCCCCTAAACGAATCAACCGAACACCTTGTGTTGCGCGTGCGATGACTCGGACTTGGGTTAGGGATATACGAATGATGACCCCAGCTTTGGTGACCACTAATAAATCCTCGTCTCCATTTGCAGATTTGAGGGCGATTAAATTCCCGTTCTTGTCTGAAGCTTTAATGGTGTTGACACCTTTTGCACCCCGTTTGGTTTGGCGATACGCTTCAAAGGGCGTGAGTTTACCAAACCCTTTGTTCGTGACGACCAAGATATATTTACCTTCGGCACTCGTGGACACACCGATCACTTTTGCGCCTTCTGCTAATTTCATGCCACGCACACCGGTCGCGGTTCTACCCATGTCGCGAACGTTACTTTCTAAGAACGTCACCATTTTTCCACTTGTGGACGCAAGGCTAACAAATAACGCCCCCGTGGTTTGTTTGACATCGAGAAGCATATCGCCATCGCGTAAGGAGATTGCAATCTTTCCGTTTTGCCGGATCGATTCAAACTCTTTAATTTCTGTACGTTTGACAACCCCTTTTTCAGTCACAAAGAATAAGTAATGACCGGCAATATATTCATCAACGGAAATAATCGACTTGATCGTTTCTTGTTTTTCTAAACTTAATAAATTGACGACCGGTATGCCTTTTGCGGTTCTTGCAAATTCAGGAATTTGGTAACCACGTAACCGATAAACCTTCCCTAGATTAGAGAAGAATAAAATATCGGTATGGGTTTTGGCATTCACGATAATCGAGACGATATCGTTTTCATTTAAGCCAGCCCCTTTGACACCACGACCTCCGCGGTTTTGGGTGCGGAATACTTCTGGTAGTTGTCGTTTGATATAACCGTTTTGGGTCATTGTGATGACAATGCTGGTTTCTGGGATGAGATCTTCATCTTCGATCGAAGAAAGGTTGTCGGAAATTTCCGTCATCCGATCATCACCAAACTTTTCCGCAATCACATCAAGGTCGCTCAAAATTAATGCCACAACCATTTGTCGGCTGCCTAATAATTGGTTGAAATAGGTGATATTCTTTTCGAGTTGGAGTTTTTCTTCTTCGAGTTTTTGTTTTTCTAATCCAGTTAAACGGCGAAGTGGCATATCCACAATTTCTTTGGTTTGTCTTTCTGACAAAGCAAACCGTTGAGAAAGTGAGATTCTTGCCGTTTCTGTGTTTGTGGATTTTTTAAGAATGGTAATGATTTCATCAATATTATTAATCCCAATTAAGTAACCATTCACAATGTGAATACGGTCTTCTGCTTTGGTTAATTGATAACGGGTGCGGCGTTCAATGACCTCAATTTGATGATCAAGATAATGTTGAATCATCGACTTTAATGAAAGGACTTTGGGTTGACCGTTCACCAACGCGAGGTTAATAATCCCAAAACTCACTTGTAATTGGGTGTGCTTATAAAGTTGATTTAATAACACTTCTGGGATGATGTCGCGGCGAACTTCAATCACAACACGAACACCATTCTTGTTAGATTCATCACGAATATCCGTGATACCTTCAATCACCTTATTCCGTACCAAATCTGCAATCGTTTCAATCATCGACGCTTTGTTGACTTGATAAGGAATTTCTTTAACAATGATTTTTTTCTTTCCGTTTTCAAATTCTTGAATGTCCACTTTTGAACGAATCACCAATGAACCGGTTCCGGTTTCATACGCTTGGCGAATCCCAGCTTTGCCTAGAATGATGCCACCTGTAGGAAAGTCTGGACCTTGGATGTGATCTTGCATTAATTCCAAAACATCGATGTCTGGATTTTTTGAGTACGCTTTGATTGCGTTCACCACTTCGCGTAAATTATGGGTTGGCATATTTGTCGCCATCCCCACCGCAATACCTGAACCACCATTGACCAATAAGTTTGGAAAGCGTGATGGTAAGACAACGGGTTCTTTTTCAGTACCGTCATAGTTATCAACAAAATCAACGGTTTCATCGTTGATATCTTTGACCATTTCCATCGCCATCTTGGCCATTCTTGCTTCGGTATAACGCATGGCCGCTGCTTCATCACCATCCACGGAACCAAAGTTTCCGTGACCATCGACCAAGGTATAACGCATAGAGAATGGTTGGGCTAGTCGAACGAGTGTGGAATAAATTGCTTGGTCGCCGTGAGGGTGAAATTTACCCATGACATCACCAACGATACGAGCACATTTCTTATATGGCTTATCCGATTGCATGCCTAATTCATTCATCCCAAAAATAATCCGACGATGAACCGGTTTTAATCCATCACGCACATCTGGAAGAGCGCGCGAGACAATCACGGACATCGAATAGTCTAAAAAGGCGGTGCGTACTTCGTTTGAAATATCGACGTCTTTTAAACCCGCTTCAATCCCTTCTTGAATCACACCTTCTACTTTTGGATCTTTTTTATCTGCCATAAACCTTCTCCTTAAATATCTAAGTTCTTGACGAACTTAGCATTCTTTTCTATAAAGTCACGTCGGGGTTCAACGTTCTCACCCATCAACGCATCAAACACAGAGTCTGCTTCAATTGCATCTTGTAACGCGACACGTAACATTTTTCTTGCTTTGGGATCCATCGTCGTTTCCCATAATTGTTCCGCATCCATTTCACCTAAACCTTTATAGCGTTGGAAAGGATAACCTTCTGGTAAATTTAATTGTTTTTTGATTTGAGTTAATTGACCGTCGTTATAGGCGTAGTAAGCCTTTTGGTGATACTCCACTTTGTATAGCGGTGGTTGGGCAATATAAACATAACCTGCTTCAATAAGTGGACGCATGTACCGGAAGAAGAACGTCAATAATAAAATCCGAATATGACTACCGTCAACGTCGGCGTCCGTCATGATGACCACTTTATGATATCGGGCTTTATTCACATCAAACTCTGGAAGGATACCGGCCCCGATTGCGATAATTAAGTTACCAATTTCGGTGTTGGCAAAAATTTTCTTGAGTTGAGCTTTTTGGACGTTGAGAATTTTACCTCTTAATGGAAGGATGGCTTGGGTTTCACGGTCACGACCGTTTTTTGCAGAACCACCCGCCGAGTTACCTTCAACGATATACAACTCTGAGACGACTGGATCTTTGCTTGAGCAATCTGCTAATTTTCCAGGAAGGGTTGATAGATCGAGTGCGCCTTTACGACGAACATTGTCCTTCGCGTTACGGCTAGCAATCCGAGCATCCGCTGCAAGTTGAACTTTATCCATCACAATTTTTGCGAGCTTTGGATTTTCCATCATGAAGCGATGGATTTGTTCGCCAACAATATTGGAGACAATTTTTCTAACTTCTGCGTTTCCTAACTTGGTTTTGGTTTGCCCTTCATATTGAGGATCGGTGTGTTTGACCGAAATAATCGCGGCCATCCCTTCACGAATGTCATCACTGGTGAAGTTTTCTTCGTTATCTTTTAACATCTTTTGTTCACGAGCGTATTGGTTAATCACCCGTGTGGTGGCTAAACGGAAGCCTTCTTCGTGCGTACCACCTTCATGGGTATGAATGTTGTTGCAGAAGGAATAAACACTTGGGTTATATCCATCGTTATATTGGATGGCGACTTCGGCAAAGATGTTATCTTCACTGCCGTAGCAGAAAATCACTTCAGGAAATAATGGAAGTTTGTTCTTGTTGATATATTGGACATACTCTTTGATACCACCCACATAATAAAATTCTTCTCTGACTTCGGTTTCACCACGAACATCAGAAATGGTTAATCTTAGTCCACCATTTAAATACGCCATTTGTCTTAAGCGGTCGCGGATGGTTTCATAATGATAAACTGTGGTTTCAGTAAAAATAGTTGGGTCAGCAAAAAATGTGACTGTCGTTCCGGTGTCGGTGCTCGTACCAATCACTTTAACGGGTTTTAAAACTTTTCCACCTTCACCGAATTGTATTTCATATAGTTTTTGGTTTCGTCTAACTTGAACATGCATCCAAGAAGATAAGGCGTTAACAACCGATCCACCAACACCGTGGAGACCACCTGACACTTTATAACCGCCACCTTCACCAAACTTACCACCAGCGTGTAAAACCGTATAAACGGTTTCAAGTGCGGGTTTTCCTGTTTTTGCGACAATATCAACCGGAATCCCACGACCATCATCTTTGACAGTCACTGACCCATCCTTGTTGAGTGTCACATCAATATTTTTCGCATAACCTGCTAACGCTTCATCAACGGAGTTATCCACGATTTCCCAAACCAAGTGATGTAAACCGGCAACCGAGGTGGTCCCAATATACATGCCGGGACGTTTTCTGACCGCTTCTAAACCTTCTAACACTTGAATGCTAGAGGCGTTATATTCAGTTTTTACTTTTTCCCGTTCTTTTTCTTCGGCTAGTTCTCGGATAATCTTTTCGTCTTTGGTTTCTTTCATCATGAAACCCTCCTTTGAATATTGCTATCTTGTATCGTATAGATGGTGGCAGCGCGGTCTAACATGTGAGTGGTAGTAATGAATACTTGTTGTAACTTTTGTAGAAACTGAAGCAAGCGGCTTTGAGTTGGTTCATCTAATTCACTCAAGACATCATCAAGGACAATGATTGGCCGTAGTGAAGTTTCTTGAACCAGGAAGTAGGGGGCGATTTTTAAGGCGATGGCAGCAAGCCGGTTTTCCCCTTGTGAACCATAATTGGCAATCGTTTGCTTGTTGTATATCGCCACAAAGTCCTCCCGATGGACACCGATTTGTGTGGTTTTCTTTTTGATATCATCCTCTAATTTGCTTTGATAGAGTTTTCTTGCGGTATCAAAGAAATGTTCGTTCGGGTTTAAGTAGGGAACGTATTGAAGTTGAATATCCACGTGGGCCCCTTTGACAGTGCTCGTGATTTTTCCCATCACTTGATTGAGTTGATCGACGTAAGACATTCTTGCCACCACAATTGGATAACTTACCTCAATGAGTTGTTTGGTGAGCACCCCCAAGTGGTCTCGGTTTGGTTGCGCCCCTTTTAGTAATAGATTTCTTTCTTCCAACAACGCCTCATATCGACTCAAATGAGTGAGGTACGTGGGTTGATGTTTGCTCAAGTGCGTATCAAGGAATTTTCTTCTGACTTTTGGTACGTCATCAAATAACATCACATCTCTTGGTTCGAAGAATAAGACGTGGATGACTTTGGAAAGTTCAGAGAGCTTTTTAATGGGTTTTTGATTCAAGAGGATTTTCTTTCCTTGTGGTGTAATGATAATTTCCAGGGTTTGTTTTCTTCCTTGAAGGTCAATGTTTGCTTTGATTTTTGCAAATGGTTGCCCTTTTTGAATTAAATCCTGATCATCACTTGTGCGAAATGAACGTGCCAACGAAAGAAAATGAATCGCTTCAGCAAGGTTTGTCTTGCCCGCGCCATTTTTCCCAAGAAACACATTGAGTTGCTTATCAAATGTGAGTTCAATATGTGAATAAGAACGGTAGTGAACCAACTCTAAACGATCAATCGTCATGTGCCTTTGATGGTGACTTGCGTTTTCGGCAAATGCACAACATCCCCAGGATAGAGTTTTCGCCCCCGGCGTTGTTCCGGAAGCTGGTTAACTTGGATTGGGTTTTGGTTTAAGAAGGCTTTCACTTCACCACCGGTTTGAACCAACCCGAGCATTTTCAGTAATTGCCCTAATTGGATAAATGGGGTGTGTATCTTAACCTCCGTAATGGTCGTATTTTTTTCCATATTTAAACCTCTATTATTTTACCACAAAACACAAAAATTAGGGAATATATATATTCCCTAAAAGACCCGTTATAATGCGTTTAAATGCTTAATACGTGCGCACTGGCGTTGCTAACTGAATGAGGGAGTCATCTTTATCGTTTTTAAGCACAAATGGTCTCATATCGCCTATGAATCCAATTTTGATGTCTTCGGAGCCAAAAGCACGTATCGCTTCCATTAAATAAAAGGCATTAAAACTCACTTCAAAGTGGTCACCATTAAAGGAGAATTTGGTGAGGGGTTCACTTGCCGATCCAATTTGTGCGGATTTGCTAGAAACTTCCACTGCGGTTTCACTCATCGTTAACTTGACGACATTTTCTCGTTCAACGGATAACAAGGCAACACGTTCCATGACTGCAAGTAATTCTTTGGCGTTGGCGGTCAAAAAATAATTCGAGGTTTTCGGAATGATGTTATTCGTGTTTGGGTATTCGCCACTGATTAATCGTGAGATAACCAAGGTTTGACCAAACTCAAACGTTGCTCTTTTTTCTGTAAAGGAAAGGGTGATAATCGGTTCGTGTTCCATCATCGCCACTACTTCAATTAAGGTTCTTGCCGGAACATTACTTGTGAATTTAACTGGTTTGTTAATCGTGATTTGTTTGCGGGATAAGCGGGCAGAGTCTGTTGCAGTCGCCGTGAGTTTACCATCAGCGGCTTCAAGGTTAATTGCCGTCATGATGGGACGTTGTTCTTTGGTGGAGGCAGCAAAGGCGGTTTGTTCAACGACCTTTTTAAGCATTTTTGTTTCCATTTCTAAGGAAACACCGGTGGTGTCTAAATCCAATTCTGGGTATTCTTCAACCTTGATGGAGTTTAGTTTATAGGTTGAACGACCATCGCTAACATTCACAATTGTGTCATCAAATAGTTCGACCATTAAATTGGCGCCTTCAACTTTACGGGTGATTTCTCCGAATAGTTTAGCGTTCACTAAGGTCCCACCATGTTTAACATCCGTTAATAAGGTTTTACCTTTATTGGCATAAGGGACTCTGGTGACAATCGATAATTCATTATTGGAACTGACAATCGTTAATCCTTTTTGATCAACCACCAACTTAAAATTACTTAGAACGGGAATTGGTGTCTTGATTGCAATCGCCTTACTTGCGATATTTAAAGCCTTCAGTAGTTCGTCACGACTCACGTTGAATTTCATAAGTTATTATTCTCCTTAAAGATTTAATAATAATAATAAGGCGTGTGGATTTAGTGGATAAGTTGTGTGTTCTTGTTTTCGTCTTCTTATTTTAACACAATTTATATAAATAATTTGGTTAGATATATTCGTTGCTTACGCTTTTTTTAAACGCTTTTGAAGTTGGTCAACCGCCGTGGCAATTGCTTCATCTACTTTCAACGATTTTTCCACTTTTTTAACCGCGTTCATAACCGTGGAATGATCCTTACCACCAAACAGGACACCAATCTTTAAAAATGGGGTATCTAATAAGGTCCGAATCAAATACATGGCGATATGCCGAGCCATCGCAATTTGGGTCGTGCGAATGCGACCAGTGAGTTGTTGAGAGGTAAGGTTATAGTAGTCCGCCACCGTATTAATAATTCGATTTTCAGTTAATGAACTAATCGGAGAGCCTGATCCAATTAAAGGTTGGACGGATTCAATCGCAACCGCCATCGTAATATGTTTAGTTTGTTTAATATTAATGACGTAAAAAACCAAACGATTTAACGCACCCTCTAATTCGCGAACGTTATTGGAGAAACGTTC
>CAZOHK010000021.1:0-13044 GCA_964579925.1 uncultured Staphylococcus sp.
CTTTTTCTTTGAGAATCGTTTTGTTCATTGGTTCACCTCCTTGGATTACCGTTTTTATCTTTTGAGTTGTAGATCCAAGAGATTCAGTATGCTGAGATCCTCGGCAACATGATTAAGCCCCGGGGCCGTTGCTGTCTATGGTTCTATAACACTCAAACAAAGTGAAGAGACGACTAGCGACCGTCGAACGTAAACTTGATAGCTGGACCCATCGTGGTATGGATGACAGCGGATTTAAAGAAGTTACCCTTCACAGAAGAAGGTCGAGCGCGGACGATTGCATCGGTTAATGCTTGTAAATTTTCTGAGAGTTGTGATTCTGTGAAACTCACACGGCCAATCGAGACAGCAACATTCGCTTCTTTATCTAAGCGGTATTCAACTTTACCCGCTTTAATGTCTTTAATGGCTTTGCCAATATCAACAGCAACGGTTCCAGTTTTTGGGTTAGGCATTAAACCTTTTGGTCCTAATACTTTACCTAATTTACCGATTTCACCCATCATTTCTGGGGTGGCAACGATGACATCAAAATCAAACCAGTTTTCTTTATTGATTTTTTCTAAGAGTTCTTTTCCACCGACAAAATCTGCACCAGCTGCTTTTGCATCAGCGGTTTTATTGGAGGTGACTGCAAGAACTTTTTTTGTTTTACCATTACCATGAGGTAAGACGATGGTGCCACGAATTTGTTGATCGGCTTGGGTTGTATCAACGTTTAAACGGTAGGATACATCAATGGTTGCATCAAACTTAACCGTTGAAGTTTTCTTCACTAAGGTGGTTGCTTCGACAATTGTATAAAGTTTATTGATGTCAATAAGCTTTAGGGCAGCCTCATATTTCTTTCCGCGTTTCATATCATTGTTTCTTTCTGTGGTGATGACGAGCAATGCTCTTCCACTACTTCTTATCTTCTTCGATGGTAATGCCCATGTTTCGAGCGGAACCTTCAATGATTTTCATGGCAGCTTCAAGGTCATAGGCGTTTAAGTCGGGTAATTTATATTCGGCGATTTTCTTTAATGCGGCGCGCGTAATCTTGCCCACTTTCGTGGTTTTTGCGTTACTTGAACCGCTTTCGACGCCTGCTGCTTTTTTGATTAAACCAGCAACCGGAGAAGTTTTGATTACAAATTCAAATGATTTATCTTCGTAGGCAGTGATGATGACAGGGATGATTTCGCCTTTTTTGTCTGCGGTTTTTGCATTAAAATCCGTACAGAACTTAGGCATGACAATCCCAGCAGAAGCGAGTTTTGGTCCTGGTTTAGCTTCCCCACCAGGTAATTCCATCTTGACGACTTTAGCGATTCGTTTAGCCACGTGACAATCCTCCTTATGGATATGTATGTATCGTGCGGTGGTCGACGGATGAATCAGTCCTTCCACGCATAGATCGTTGCAGCGAACAAAAAGTCCGTGCTTGAGAATTATATAGCGAGTTGTATGACTTTGCAACTAATTTTATCGACGATTTGTTAAGGAATTCGTACGAGCATTAGACATTTACGAAGGTTAGTCCTATAATAAACGCCGTACTAGGAAAAATATGAACTTTTTTACCAAAAAACCTTATTATGCAATTCTTGTTAGTTTTATCGTTGCCATCGTCATTGGCAGCTTTATTTTAACCCTGCCTTTTGCCCATCGCAATGGGCAATGGGGATCATTTGTGGATAGTCTATTTATGGCAACTTCAGCCTTAGCGGTGACGGGACTATCGGTTTATGCTAACGTTGCCATGGAATTCACTGTTTTCGGTCAAGTCATTTTTATGGTGATGATGCTACTTGGTGGTTTAGGGATCATCACGATTTTCAGTTTCATTACCATCATTATTGGCAAAAAAATTGGCATTATGGAACGTTATATGCTTAAACAAGCACTCAACCTCACCACGATGAGCGGTGCGCTTAAGTTTGTTCAAAATGTTGTGCTGATTGCCTTTTTATTCATCTTCTTTGGTGCCTTTATGTATAGTTGGGTTTTTGTTCCTCAATTTGGTTGGGAGGAAGGAATTTTCCAATCTTTCTTTTTAGCAATATCTGCATTTAATAACGCCGGATTAGACATCCTTGGAGATTCAAGCTTAATCGGCTATCAAAACGATGGATTGATTCAATTTGTGACGATATTCTTAATTATTTCAGGTGGTTTAGGTTTCTTGGTTTGGGTAGAATTGATCAAATATCGTTTCCAATTTAGTAAGTTATCCACGTATGCAAAAGTCGTCCTGGTCATGTCAGCCTTATTAATTATGATTGGGACCGTTAGTTTAATCATCACGGAATATAGTGAAAGTGGCTTTATTCGATTTGATTATGCTTTATTTACAAGCGTTTCTTCACGCACGGCGGGATTAACGATTGTGAACATTCGCGACTTAACCAATGCTAGTAAATTTGTCATTATCATCCTCATGTTTATTGGGGCGAACCCAATTTCTACTGGTGGTGGGATCAAGACCACGACCACATTTATCGTTTTCTTAGCGATTTGGGCATTAATCACTGGCAAGAAGGTGCACGCATTTAAGCGAACCTTTTCAATTGAATCTATTCTTAAGTCCATGGCTCTCATCGTCATTTCAATTCTATTTGTCCTCATTGGTGTTATCCTTATTGAGTATTTTGAACAATTTAATTCAACTTATCCGGAAGGTCTGAAAACCGGAACCTCGTTATTGTTTGAGGTGGTGTCTGCCTTTGGAACCGTTGGTCTATCAGAAGGTGTGACACCCTATCTATCAACCCCTTCAAAACTATTATTAACAATGGTGATGCTATTAGGACGTATCGGACCGATTTCGGCGATTTCAGTATTTTCAGATAAACTTTCATGGACGGAACAAGGCGAAGTCGAATTCATGGAAGCAACCGTACCCATTGGGTAGGAGGAAAAATTATGGCAACAGAAAAGTCATTCGCAGTCATTGGCCTTGGCCAATTCGGATTAAGTATCGTCAAGGGTCTGATTGAACTGAAACAACAAGTCATCGCCATCGATCGTGATGAAGCAAGACTCAAATTAATTGAAGGTGAGCTTTCGTCCGTTTTTAAAGCAGACTGCACGAATCTGAAAAGTTTAAAAGAGGTTGGCGTTGCCAAAGTGGATGTTGCGATTGTCACGTTTGGCGATAATCTTCATGATTCCATTATTACGACCGCTTTACTATCGGAGTTAAAAGTTAAACATATTGCAGTTCGTGTTGATAATGAAGAATATGGTCCGATTCTCAAGAAAATTGGTGCCCACGAAGTCATTCATCCAACCGATGATGCAGGTCGTTCGCTTGCCTTTAGACTCTCTGCGACAAACTTTAGCCAATTCTTTTCCTTTGATAAACATTACTCGGTTTCATCTTTCGTCGTGCCAAAAAACTTTAAAACGAAAACCTTACTCGAATTAGATTGGCGAAATAAGTTTGATATTAACATCGTGCTCATTAAAAAAACTGAAGGTGAAACTGACCCAGAAGAACTAGAGGATATCACGCCCAAGATTCCCCGCGCGCAAGAATTGGTACAAGCGCTGGATATTTTATATGTGATTGGAAAACATCGAGATCTCATCACCTTTAGTAACGCGATCAATAAATAGAGTAAAAAAAAGTTTGGGAATCCCAAACTTTTTTCTTCGTGTCATGTAGGCAATTAAATCTTTTCGATTTCTGAAAAATCAACTTCAACGGAGGTTGACCGGCCAAAGAAGACGGTTTCAACTTTCACTAATCCAGATGCTTTGTCGATGGTCACAATCTTACCTTCGGTTCCTTCAAGCGGTCCATGAATCACCTTGACGTGATCGCCTTCGGCATAACGGTCATACATACCTGCATCCACCATACCCATTCTTTTGAGGATAGGTTCCATTTGTTCAGGTGTAACTGGAATTGGTTTTGTACCACCACCAGAAGAGCCAACGAAACCTGTGACCCCTGGGGTGTTTCGTACCACATACCAAGAATCATCGGTCATGATCATTTCAATAAACACATAACCAGGATATGCGTTGCGTAATTTCTTCTTACCGGTTGGTGAACCATTCTTAAAAACTGGTTCTTCTTGTTCGACAACCAAGATTCGGAAAATGAAATTTTCCATCGTCATCGAATTGACACGCCGTCTTAAATTATCGGCAACTTTATTTTCATGACTTGCATAGGCACTAACAACGTACCATTGCTTGTCGCCATTGACGAGCGGTTGGACAGGTTGAATTATATTTGGTTGTTCCATAAAGTTTTCCTTATCTTAAATTTTCAAATGCTGCGCGAATTTGACCAAGCAGTTCGGCAACCGCTAAGTCTTCTAAGGTCAACGCCAACGCCGCAAAAACGGTGATGACAATGACCACAAAAATAGACGATGTTAAAAAATCAGTTTTTGGCCAACGGACGCGTTTTGATTCGCGCGTGACTTCTTGGAAGAATTGTTTGATGTTCATAACACTCCTCATTTACTTTCTTGATGTAACGTTGACGCATTACATGTTGGACAATATTTTTTTAATGTCAAACGTTGTTCCGCAACGCCACTACCTTTACTTGATGTTTGGTAATTCCTTGCTAAGCACACAGTGCAGATTAAAATGATTTTTTTTCGCATTGGGATTTCCTATTTTCACATCTAAGCTAAAAAGAATATAACAAGGTTTTGATCATTTGTCAATCAAAGCCAGGATATGAACCTATCGATATTTTGTGAGAAGGGATTTAGCAATTTTGGAAATGTTTCGATAATGGTCCTTCATGATCTTTGCAATTTCGGTAAAAGTATAACCTAACTTAAGATATGTTAAGATTGCTTTTTCTTTTGGGGTGATCCGTTGATCGTCTTCTTCCAGTAATTGGTGCGAAGGATCATCCATGATGGTTTGTAAAGTTGCATCGGTTTGACCAATCACATCGCTTAAATAAGATCCGTCTTCGATTTCGTAATCTAAAGAAATGGCCGTATTGATTAAGTTTTGATTGTCACTTGAAAAACGCTTTAACTCATTCACCAATTCTCGTTGCAATAAGAAATGATAATAGGCATCAAAGATATTTTTCTTCGGTTCATAGGATTCTACTGCAAGGGTTAAGGTTTGGATGGCCACAATTTTTAAATCATCAAAATCGAGTCCACAGTATCGATGCATAAATAACAACTTATGGATCATGCGGTCTTGTTTCAATGCCATGCGATCTAAAAGGGATGTAAATGCTTCCGGATGTTTTCGGCGAATTAAAAAAACAAGTTCGTCATCAGAAACTAACTGCTCCTCCACGTTATGGTTTAAGAGGATGACGTTGGTGAAAAACTTCGGTTAAGAGAATTGCAGTACTGGTTGCGGCATTAAATGAATCAAGTTTTTGAATGGGAATCTTCACTTGGAAATCACTATTTTCTAGGACGAGGCGCGAGATACCATTTCCCTCGTGGCCAATGATGATGGCAATCGGCCCACGATAATCTACGGATCGAAAATCCGTCTTTGTACTTAACGCCGTTGCAACGATCCAAAAACGATGTTCTTTCAACGTTGCAATCGTTTGCGATAAGTTGACCACTTGAATAATTGGCAGAAATTCTAATGCACCGCTCGCAATTTTTGCAACCGTGGCATTAACCTCGACTTGGCGATCTTTTTTCATGATGAGTCCGTCTACACCAAATCCAACAGCCGTCCGGATAATCGATCCTAAATTTTGTGGATCTTCTAAACCATCTAAGAGTAAAAGTAATGGTTGAGTTTTTGTATCCATGTCCTTAAGAAAGGAGGTAAATTCCGTATAAATAAATGCTTTAACTTCTGCAACAATCCCTTGATGATTGGACTGGGAGACGAGTTTTTCTAAACGACTATCCTCAATCCTTTCTACGGGTATATTCTTTTGCTCTAATAAAGAAAGTAAAACAGGGTCTTTAAAAGTTTTGCTTAGAAATACTTTCTTGACTTGACCGGAGCGAAGACTTGCTTCCACAGCATGTTTCCCGTAGCGATATTGTTCCATGAATTTAATTCGAGATTTCCTAATTATGTTTCAATTTATTCCACTTGAAAAGAGGTTGTAATTTCAAGGGGATTGATGCGGACCTTTAAGTCTTCGATGAGTGTAAGAGCGGTTGCATGATTGATTTGTGAATACGTAATCGTAATTCTTAAAACCTTACTGCCTTGATAGGTGGTGATTTGTGAATCAATATTGCGAATACCAACACGCATTTCTCTTGCAGATTCATGAACATTCTTTAAGACCGGTTGATTATCTTTTACCAAGATAAAAACTTTTGGAGCTTTACGATTAATGAATGCCTCAAATCGTCTTAACATCGTTAATGTAAATAGACCAACCAATGATCCAGAGGCAGCGAGTAAGAATTGCCCAGCACCAGAGGCTAAGCCAATCGCCATCGCTAACCAAAGGGTGGTTGCAGTCGTTAATCCCTTGATGTCGAATCCGTTTTGGATAATCGTCCCAGCACCGATGAAACCAACACCAGTAATAACTTGAGCGGCTAATCTTGCGGGGTCACGATCGAGATTAAGGTCGCCAAATCCATAGATGGATAACAACATGATTAATGACGATCCAAGTGCAACTAAAATGTGCGTTCTTAAGCCTGCAGAGTGACCATGATATTCGCGTTCATATCCTATTAAACCAGCAAGTAAAGTTGCCATGATTAATGATAAAAAACTTAATAAAAAATTACCAAATGGTGGGATGAGTTGATTCAAAAAATCAACGAGTAATTGGTCAATCGTCACAATGGCTTGAAACGTCATGATGGATACTCCTTACTAGCTGATGTATAGATGGCGAGCATTTAGCATTTTTCGAATCTCATCGGAACGAGCAAAGTCTTGAGATTGTTTTGCTTTTAAATATGCCTCATATAATCGCCGATCTTCCGGTGTCAAAATTGGTAATTCAACCGCTAAACCAAGTATAGACAACATCCCTTGAATTGTAAAGAAACGGTTAAGTAAGGTTGCCAAGGGTGTCTTTTTGTCTCGAAGTAAAGCATTAATTTCCTTGATATGTTGATGCAAAATCGTCAAGGCATTGGCCGTATTGATGTCATCACACAATGCTGCTAAAAAATTTTCAGGAGCGGGCAATGCTTTACCGATAGTCGAACCGCCTTGAAGTAGGATGGTGGTTGCCAATTGAGCCAACGTCAAATAGATCTTTTTATATTCTTGTTGGACATTTTCAATGATCGGTTCGCTCATGTTCACTGGCATCCGATAATGAGTTGCAAGCAATAAATACCGTAGAATCGGTCCTTGATATGTTGCTAAAAAATCTTTTGCTAAAAATATATTGCCGGTCGACTTACTCATTTTTTCGGAATTAAGATTGATAAATCCATTATGTAACCAATAGTTTGCTAATAGGGTTCGATTCATTGCAATCGATTGGGCAATCTCATTTTCATGATGAGGGAACTTCAAATCAAAACCCCCACCATGAATATCAATTAATGGTTGCTTGAAGGTTTCATTGATCATGACAACGCATTCGGTATGCCAACCAGGACGACCTTCTCCAAATGGTGCCGGAAAGGTGATGCCATGCGTTGTATGTTTCCATAAAGCAAAATCGAGTGGGTTTTCTTTATCAGGATTTTCCTCTACCCGAGCTCCAACTTTCATTTCCTCAAGATCAATATGGGATAATCGACCATAATCTTTGATTTGATGAACCCGAAAAAAAACGTCTCCAGATTTGGTTCGGTAGGCAAAACCTTTCTTAAGTAAATTGGAAATAAAAACAATCATCGCCGGTAAATGTTCACTGACCGTTGGCGTCACATCTGGTAGCAAGGCATTCATTTTTGAAACATCGTCTTGATATGCAGCAATAAATTTCTTTGCAATCGAGATTTCATCGGTATTTTCTTTGATGGCTTTATCAATGATGCGATCATCAATATCGGTATAGTTTGAAACGTGTTTAACCTCATAACCGAGTGCTAAGAATAATTTTTTGAGCACATCAAAAACCACCAAAGGTCTTAAATTACCAATATGAACATAATCGTAAACGGTTGGTCCACATACATACATGGATACAAAACCTTTTCGAATGGGAACAAAGGTCTCAACCCGATCATGAAGTCCGTTGAATAATTTAATGTCCATCATCTTATTTTAACTTGTTTGGAGCATTTAACCACTGGCGAATATATGCACCAATATCAAATTTTCGCTTTAAACCTGCAGCGTTCATATATCGAATCATTCCAAAGATGGGTCTTTCTTGCCAAGGACGATCATGAACCCCACCGATTGCCCACGCAGTTCCTGTATATCCATTGGGATCTCGACCATCGAGTTCAAACCGGTCATTAAGCGCATTGGCGATGCGAAGCGCTTCTTCAGGCGTACTTGTCCATTCTAAAATCTTTTTCGCCCAATACATTCGCATGTATCCATGCATGTATCCTGTTTTGACCATCTGAAGTTGGGCAGCATTCCACGCATCATCATGGGTTTTACCGTCTGCAAATTGTGGTTCCTTATAGAGATATTCTCGACGATCATTGCGGTGGGCATTTAAGGTTTTCTTTGCCCAATCTGGAAATCCTAGAAATTCATCGTAATGGGGGTTATAAAAACAATAATTATCCGCTAATTCTTTTCTAACAATTAATTCTTCTAAGAATGACTCATGCGTTCCACCTGTCGCTTGAACTGCCAACGCCACCGTTTGGCTGCTTAAATGACCAAAATGAAAGTAGCTCGATAATCGACTCGTGGCTTCCACATTCGGGTCATTGCGCTCTTCATATCGGTTTAGTCGATGCTGAAGGAAATCGTTTAATGCTTTTTTCGGATCAAAAGGGTCCTTGTAATCATCTAAAAAACTTTCATCATGAGGGCCTTGATACACGAAGGGTTTCGTGTTGATCCAAGCTGGATAAGGATGTAAATAGGTTGGGAGCAATCGATGAATTTTAGGTCGAAGTGTATACGCGCCCCATTCTTGTTTTTCACTGGCAACATGCACCGGAACAACATTGTGGGCATCGACTTCAATCATTTGGATGGAGATATTTTCCGCTATTTTTTTCCTTAACGATCTCATGTCCTTTAGTGGACTAAAGTCAGTGATGAGCGAACCTGCTTGCACTTGCTTTAAAAAGGTAGAAATGGACACCTCTGATTTTCCATGAACAACATAAAATGGTAGTTGCTTTCGTTTTGCTTGATCCTTGACGAACTTTAAGCCCAGTTTCATCCGTTGAAACATCAAATCTTCAGGTTGATTGACTGCCGATTCAAAGTGATCAAAAAGACTAAAGATGACGATACATGGTTGTTGACTTTCAATTGCAAGGGTTTGGGCATAAATTAATGCCCAATTATCTTCGAGGCGCATCTCGCGATTCATCCAATATACGATTGGCCCAGTTTTTCGTGGAAAAGCATTCAAAAGTCGTCCACGATTTAATAAAGTTTGCATAGTGAAATGATAGCATAATTTCATTATTTTAAAGGTCTTATGATAAAATTAAAAAGGTTGAATTATGAAAAAGAAAATTAGCATCATCGGTGCCGGAACAGCCGGATTAGCGAGTGCCATCCGACTTCAGTCTCAAGGCTTTGATGTCACCATTTTTGAAAAGAATACCCAAGTGGGTGGACGCATGTATGCCTTTAGCGAAAAAGGCTTCCATTTTGATGTGGGTCCAACCATCGTCATGATGCCGGAAATATACCGTGAGGTATTTGAATTTAGTGGTGCAAATCCAGATGATTATATTTCCATGCAATTGCTTGATCCGCTTTACCAATTACATTATCAAGATGGCACCTCATTCACTGTCTCTAGTAATTTAACGAAATTGATTCCAGCTTTAGAGAAAATCTCACACCAAGATACCCAAGGGTATCTTGCCTATTTAGCGGACATTTATAAGCGTTACAATGTCGCACGCCGGGGTTTTATTGATCGGTCCTTTTTATCAATGAAAGATATTTTTAATTTCAAAACCATCCGTGATACCTTGCAGTTGAAAACTTTTAATTCCGCATATGATTCTATTTCGAAGTTTGTCAAAAATGAAAAATTGAGACAAGCTTTATCCTTTCAAACCTTATATATCGGTGTTTCGCCTTTTGAAGGTCCATCCATCTATACCATCATTCCCATGATTGAATTACTTTATGGTATTTGGTTCCTCAAAGGCGGCATGTATGCAATGGCCTTAGCAATGGAAAAACGCTTTAAAGAACTCGGTGGTATAGTGGTGACCAATGCTTCAGTGGAGAAGATTAACGTGACTAACAAACAAGCAACAAGCATTCGCATCAACGGTCAAAACATAGAGAGTGATGCGATTTTAGTCAATGCCGATTTTGCCTATGCGGTCTCGCAATTATTGGATATCAAGGACCGAGGAAAATTCACCCCAAAGAAAATAGAAAAAATGGAATACTCCTCGAGTAGTTTCATTATGTATTTTGGATTAAACAAAAAAATTAAAACCACCGTTCACCAAATTCGCTACGCAAAAGATTTTCGAAAGAACATTCAAGATTTATTTGAACCGACATTACCTAAAGATCCTTCCTTTTACTTGTACTCTCCAACCCAAATTGATCCTTCCCTTGCCCCAAACGGTAAGGAAATTCTCTATGTTTTGGTTCCCGTTCCTAACCGAGAATCCCATCAGTTCACCTGGGATGCAGCTATGACCAAAGCCTTTCGCGACCAAATCGTTTCAAGAATCAAAACCATCGAAGGATTTGAACATTTTGATCAACACATTGAGGTTGAAAACGTGATGACACCTAAGGATTGGGAAAAACAATTTAATCTCCAATATGCTGCTACATTTGGCTTTAAACCCATTTTATTCCAAAGCAATTTCTTCCGTCCACAAGTCAAAGCCCTTCCTATTAAAGGACTCTATTTTGCAGGAACCAGTGTTCATCCAGGAGCCGGCATTCCGATTGTGATGAAGTCTGCTAAAATTGCTGCAGAAACCATGATCAAGGATTTGAAATAATATGAATCTTCTATTGGGCTTGGATTATTACCGTTGTGAACAAGTCATTAAGAAAAATTCTGCCTCTTTTTATCAAGCATTTTCTCAAGTCAAAGACCAGCAACGTCGTCAAGGCATTTTTGCAATCTATGCCTTTTGCCGCTACGTCGATGATTTGATTGATGAAAAGCATGATCTTCAAGGATTAAACCGATATAAGAGCGAGCTTGATGAACTCGTCAAAGGAAATAAAGTTCACGGGTTTCGTTGGCGCGCCCTTGCCCATACCACGAAAATTTTCTATGAAAGTGAACAAGCATTTTCTCCACTTTATGAAATGATTGAAGGTCAGGAATTTGATGCTCACCCCGTCAGAATCGAAACGATGAAACAATTAATTCAATATTGTGATTTGGTGGCAAGCTCGGTTGGAAAAATGCTGTTACCCATCCTTGCACCAAAGAGCAAGGTCAACCTGATTCCATTTGCCCTTGCTTTAGGAAGAGCGTTCCAACTGACAAATATTCTTCGAGATATTGGAGAAGATTATCGTCGTGATCGGATTTATCTTCCTAAATCTCTCATGGAAAAGTATGGATATCACCCGCAAGACCTTGCCAAACAAACCATCAATGATGCATTCATCAAACTTTGGGAAGATTTAGCTAAACATGCAGAAGCATATTATCAAGAAGCAGAAACGTATTTACCATCCTTCCCACAAGACACCAAGTTACCTTTATATGCAGCATTGGTAATTTATCGCCAACTTTTAACCGTTATTCGTGAGCAAAAATACACTGTCATGAGCACGAAACATTTTGTAAAGGACAAAGAAAAAATTGCGTTACTCAAAGAGATCAAATCCAAGATTTAAATCAATCCATGAATTAAAAACCCGCATATTAATGCGGGTTTTATTTACTTCTTATGTAATGATTTGACCGCGGCTTCAATCTCACTTGCATGATGAACCACTTTGGTGGGATGGAATGATCTTAAGATGTTTTCTTCCGTATACCCGTAGGTAACGGCAATCGTTGGCATCCCTAAGCGTTGTCCCATTTCGATATCGGGTGGCGAGTCACCAATAAAGACACTTTGCGTTTCATCAATATGATGTTTTTTTGCAAAGATGTCATACATCGTTCGATCCGGTTTTGGTAGTGTACCTGGGATATGCCCATGAACACCTTTGAAGAGTTTAGGGAAGACATGATCAATCAGTTTCACCGTTAATGCATGGGGTTTGTTGGAAAAAATATAAGCATGATAACCTTGATCCTTTAAGCTTTTCAACAATGGGGAAATACCTGGATAAATCTTTGCACCTTCCAATTGATACGCTTCATATCGAATCATATAGGCGGCCAAAAAAGTTTCGAAAAAGACCGGATCATTGGCATGTTGCTTCAGTGCCAATTTAATGAACTGACGAACGCCGCCACCAATGAATGTCTTAGTTTCTGCTAAGGTAACCGAAGGTAATTTAAATGCGAAAAGGGTATCTTGAACCGCCCTGGCTAAATCCTGCGCGGTATCAAGAAGGGTTCCGTCTAAATCAAATATCCAATGTTTGATCATGATAAAAAAACCTTGGTTTCCCAAGGTTCGTTTGTTTACTTGACGAATTCGACCAACAAGCGTTTGGCATTGTCGCCAAGACGTGGGGCCATCTTCAATTTACGCGTATAACCGCCCTTACGGGTGGCATAACGAGGTCCTAATTCAGAGAAGAGTTTGTTCAGCGCTAACACACCATTGGATTCATCCGCGATGTATTGGCGAACCACACTTGCCGCTAAACGGCGGTGGTGTAAGTCACCCTTCTTTGCATAGGTGATTAAACGATCCGCTAAACTCACCAATGGTTGGGCCATTTGTCCAGTGACAATGACTTTTTCATCGGTAATGAGCGTGGACACTAAGTTGCGTAATTGATTGTTGAATTTACTTGTGGAAAACGGGGCTTTAAAGCGTACCCCACCTTTACCATGTACGTTATCTCTACCTTGGGTTGGCATAATTTACTCCTTATTCTGCATCCCGGAAT
>CAZOHK010000022.1:0-12682 GCA_964579925.1 uncultured Staphylococcus sp.
CATGAGCCTACTTCAATACTTGAGAAAAATCAAGGTCGAGGATGCTTTAGAAAAAATGGGTGTTAAGGTTGGGGATACTGTTGTCATTGGTGAGTTTGAATTCACCTATTATTCTTAGTTAATCACGATATAATAATGATTATGCGAAAAGAAATTTCTTCCTTGTTAGTCCTAGTCTCGACGGTCGTAACCATATTTATTTTACTCATTTTATTTTTTTTAGGAGTGGTTCAATTAAACGTATGATTTATTCATTAACTGGTTTGGTTGTAAAACTTCAATCGGATTCATTAGTTATCGAAGTGCAAGGGATTGGCTATTTTGTTCACTTGGCAAAACCAGAAAATTTCCATCTCAATGAAATCAATCATGTCTATACTTACCATGTGATCCGGGAAGCGGATGAATTTCTAGTTGGATTTGCAAACCTCCTTGAAAAAAGGCTTTTTGAACAATTGATTTCTGTAAAGGGAATTGGACCAAAAACGGCAATTGGTGCTTTATCAGGTGCGACTTCAGAACAGATTATCCAAGGCATTAACGAAGGAAACGTTGCCTTTTTGAAATCTTTACCGAGTATTGGCCCGAAAGCAGCAAGTCAAATTATTTTGGATTTAAAGGGCAAAATTACCTTCGACACACCGAAGCAACCATCAAGTCACACTCCAGAAGATAAGAAATTAACAGAAGTCAGGGATGCCCTCAAATCGCTCGGCTTTAAAACCAATGAAATCGATCGCGCCTTAAGAGAAATGACAAGTGAAAATCTAACGGTGGAACAATTAATTAAAGTTGCGCTAAAGCGACTTGGTAAATAACGATGACAAGAATCGTTGATGCAAAAAAAGATCAAGACGAACTCAATGAAGAATTGTCTTTAAGACCGCAACTTTTAAGTGAGTATATTGGTCAAAAACAACTCTTAGATAATTTAAAAGTCTTTATCGGTGCTGCAAAACATCGCCAAGAGACACTTGACCATTTGTTGTTGTATGGTCCTCCAGGTTTAGGTAAAACCACATTGGCCCATATCATTGCCCATGAAATGAAAAGTCAAATAAAAACCGTGACGGGTCCAAGTATTGAACGCACCGGGGATTTGGCAGCCATTTTGACTGCGCTTGAACCAGGCGATATTTTATTTATTGATGAAATTCATCGTTTACCTGCCATTGTTGAAGAAGTGCTTTATGGCGCGATGGAAGATTTTCACTTATCGGTGTTGGTGAATCGTGAAGGTAGTAGTCGAACCCTTAATTTAGAGCTCCCGCCATTTACATTAATTGGTGCAACGACTCGGGCAGGTGACTTATCGTCACCTTTAAGAGGGCGATTTGGTATCACTGAAAAACTAAACTTTTATTCCCAACAAGAAATCGAACAAATTATTCGCCGGACTGCAAAAGTCCTGCGAACACCAATTGAAGAGGGTGCAGTGGTAGAGTTAGGGAAACGTTCCCGTGGTACACCAAGAATTGCCAATCGATTGTTTCGCCGCATTCGTGACTTTGCACATTTTGAAAAACAACTCTCCATTACTCTACCCCTAACAAACAAAGCCCTCCAAGCTTTAAAGGTAGATCCGCTTGGTTTGGATGATGTGGATTTAAGGTATTTATTAGGCATTATTGATCGCTTTAAGGGTGGACCTGTGGGATTAGAAGCCTTAGCATCTGCAATTGGCGAAGAAATCATGAATTTAGAGGATGTTTATGAACCGTATTTGCTACAAATCGGTATGATTAATCGAACCCCTCGTGGTCGTGTCGCAACTGAAAAAGCATATCACCATTTACATCGACCTTTCCAAGGGTTGTTATTTTAACAGAATTCCCATTTTTTCTTCTTTTTTCAATTGAAATCAGCACCTAAACATAGTAAAGTGTTATAGCGACATTTGTCGTTGAGATGACCTTGTGGAGGATTACCCATGCGAAGATTGTTAAGTTACTTCATTTTATCGATGACCACGTTTTTTCTCGTTGCATTTAACCTCCTTTCTCTACTCGGTGGTTTGAATGCCAACTTAGAATTTACTTCCGGACGAGAAATGGTCTTCCGAATTGAAGATAAAGAAAATAATGATTTTGTGTTTGCAAACGATGAAGACGTCACCACCATCGCGGAAACGATGATTGATCGTTTGGAAAATGCTTTGGTTACCAAATATGACGTGGTTGTTGAAGGTTTCGATCAAATCCGTGTAACGGTTTCTGAAACCTCAGAAACAAAATATAGCCGCCTTCAAAATTACTTATCCTTTGATGCCGACTTTACGTTATGCACCACGACCGAAGTTTGCGCAACCAATGACCAAATGTTTGATGGTCAAACCGCTCGAATTGAATACAAAGGTCAAAATCCATTCGTCGTGTTTCCCGTTAAGGACCTCACGTACTTAAAAGAAGTGCTCATCACGGAAGCCGGTGGTGCTGAAAGTACCGATGGCGAGTTACTCTTATGGGCTGGAAAATTAGAATCCGATACCTACTCCGAAGCCTTAAACGATACGGAAATGGCTAGTAAAATTATCCTTCGTTTACCCGTGAATAACCTTTGGTGGGATGCTGACAATCAAACCGAACTTGCCTTTCTAGTTTCCCCATCCAAGTATGGTAGTGCCAATGAAAACAATATCTTTGATGCAGCAGTCGTTGCTCAAGCAAATGAAGAAGCCATTTTTTATCGTAATCTAGTGAATGCTGGGGACTTAGCGTATACGGTTGAGTTTTTATATTCACAAAATATTCCTGCCTCGATTGAATCGTTGATATCTTTAGATACGATTCTTTCCATTGCAAACAGTCAAACCTTATGGGCATTCCTCTCCGCGATGTTGATGATGACATTGGTCCTCTTTATCGTCTATCGAGTTGGTGCATTTGGTATCTTAGCAACCACGACGCTATCGGTGTTTTTGACGTTTTTCACGTTTGTTTGGTTAAATCTTGAATTTTCAAGTGCTGCATTACTTGGTTTGATCACGATTGGCATTCTGGGATTAATGACGTCTGTCGTCTATATGAGTTATATCCGCCGAGAAATTTATCAAGGAAGATCCTTTAAGAAGTCTTACCTTGAAGCCAATGCAAAAATGCTTCCTTTAATGATTGATATGTCGGTGGTTGGCATCGTCTTCGGTCTATTTATTTATATCCTTGGCGGCAATCTTTCCTATAGTTTTGCTGTGATTTTAATGATTGGATCCTTGATCAACCTGGTGATTGTGTTCTTGGGTAATCAATTGTTGTTTGGGCAAATGCTCCAATCAACGATGGTGCAACAACATCTCAATCTATTGAATCTCAATACCAAATTCATCCCTGACCTTGTCAAGGATCAAAAACCAGTTTATTTTGGAAGATTTGCAACCAGGGATTTTACCTCAAAAGGGACCCTTTTATCGCCAATTGCCGTCATTGGTGGGTTGTTATCGTTAACGGCTATTTTAGTTTTAACCACCTTTAACGTACCGGTCGTTCAAGAACCGTTAGACACCAATTCAAATCGCCTTTATTTGGAAGTGAAGACCTTTTCTCAATTTGAAACCACCGCCGATGTTCAATCACTCTTAATCGATCGTATTTTTGTAGATGGAGAAGCATTAGTCCTCGCGACGGACAACATTGAAATCCATGAATTGTCCCGTGTTGAAAACGATATTGATGTTGAATACCGCATCTTTATGGCTGAACTTGCCTTAACCATCACCGATGAAAGCGTCTTTACCTTTGATGATGGTTTCAACCCCTCAATCGAATTTGCAACCTTTAATGAGTTACTTGAAGAAGTGATTAATGGGGTTTATGAGGATGACCAAGTTGTGGTCTATGGCTTTTATCCTGCGACGGCAATCAATAACCAACCGACCGTTTTTGATATCACAGTCAGTGCGTTATTCGCTTTATTTCTCGTTGGTGTCTACCTTGCATTACGTAAGGGAATCGCCAAAGCATTAACGATGATTTGGGTCAGTGGAGCGGTTGGATTATTAACCTTAGGCATCTTTATTGCCACAAGAATTCCATCCCCAGCAACGATAGCTTTAAGTTTATTAACATTAATTTATTTTAGCGTGTTGGCAATTTTGGTCATCTTTGCAAGAGCAAAAGAACAACAGCTCCTCATTACCGATCGCGCTTTAACCCTTGATGATTTCACCCTATCCTTGAAAAAAGCCTCTAGCCAATCTGCAAGCAGCATTTTCTTAACCTTGCTCGCCTTGGTTTACTTAGGCTTAACCTTCCTTGCGATTGGTCCAGGGGCATTACAAGCCATGTTTGCAGCCTTATTATTGGGTGGGGCATTATTGGCGTTATTTACAACCGCTATCCTTCCTGCAACGTTTAAACCTTTTTACCGCTTATTTAAAGGGTTTAATCGTTCCTTATCTTTCAATTGGTTAACTCGCCGCGGGGCAAAAGTGGTTCAAGCCTCATCCAAACGTAGCAATGAACCTCAAGAAGCTACTTTCATCGGTATCAACGATTAATTGAGGTCAACAAGAAAACCCTATTTTATATAGGGTTTTTTATTTTTTTGTTATAATTTACGATGATGATCAATCAAATCAAAAAACATGTTTTTCATACCTTTGGTGATGTAGAAGAAAAGTATTTTTCTTATATCACGAAACCCGAAGATCGCGAACTGATTCAACGGGCTTATAAATTTGCAGATGATAAACATACAGGTATTTTTCGCAAAAGCGGTGAACCTTATATTCATCATTTAATCGAAGTTGCCTACATACTTGCATCGCTACAAGGTGGTCCGCATACCATTGCTGCTGGGTTTCTTCATGATGTGGTTGAAGATACCGACATCACCGTTGAAGATCTCAAAAAAGCATTTAATGAAGATATTGCTTCATTGGTTGAGTCCTTAACCAACATCCAACGCTTAAAATTATCGCATCGAAAACCGGAAGATTTTGCTGCAGAAGATCATCGAAAAATCTTTTTGGGTATGGCCCGTGATATTCGCGTCATTATTATTAAGCTTGCGGACCGACTTCATAACATGCGAACCCTTCAAGCACTTTCTCCGATCAGACAAAAAGTGCTAGCGAAAGAATCTTTAGAGGTTTTTGCCCCGATTGCCCATCGTTTGGGAATGTTTGAAATTAAAACCGAACTTGAGGATTTATCCATTCAATATCTTGAACCTGAAAAATATCAAATGGTCATTGAACAACTTGATAAACGCACAAAAAATCGAGAAAAATCACTCGATGAAGTTAAGAAGAAAATCGCCGATATGTTATTACAATATAAGTTACAATTTTCCATTGAAAGCCGAGTGAAAGGGATTTATTCGATTTACCGAAAGGTATTTGTCCAAGAACATAATTTTGATGAAATTTATGATATTCTTGCCATCCGATTAATCACCGATACGGTTGCCCATTGTTACGAAATTCTTGGATATATTCACACGATTTTTACCCCCATTTCCAATCGCTTTAAGGATTATATCGCTGCTCCGAAACCGAATTTATATCAATCGTTACATACCACGATTATTGCCAAGGATGGACAAGTTTTTGAAGTACAAATTCGGACCAAGGAAATGGATGCCTTAGCAGAAACCGGTGTTGCCGCGCATTGGCGTTATAAAGAAGGCACGAACTATAGTCCACAAAAAGAACAAAAAGAAATCGAAGAAAAATTGTTTTGGTTCCGTGATTTTATCTCTTTAGCGGATAAAGAAGGCGATGCAAAAGAAGTCATGGAAAACCTTCAAAAAGATATTTTTGAATCTCAAGTTTACGTCTTTACCCCGAAAGGCAAACTCGTTGAACTTCCTAATGGATCCACCCCATTAGATTTTGCTTACCGGGTTCATACTGGGGTTGGACATAGCGCAGTCGGTGGCATTGTCAATGGATCCTTGGTCCCGTTAAGTACCATCCTAAGAACAGGTGACGTTATCGAAATTCGGACTTCCAACGCTTCCCCTGGTCCGAACGAAGGTTGGTTAAAAATTGCTTACACGGCGACAGCAAAAAATCATATTCGTAAATTCTTGCAAAAGAAAAATAATGATATGGTTCGTGACGAAAAGATCATTAAAGGCAAAGACAATTGTGTCGATGCTTTCCGTGAACACGGGATTCAAGAAAAAGAAATGATGACACTGGTGAATCAACCCAAAGTCTTGCAGAAATTTGAAATGGCAACGTTGGATGATTTATTCATCGGCATGAATAATCGTAATCCAGCACCGGCTGCCGTCATTGAGTTTTTAAACATCAAGAAGAAAAATCTATTCTCGCTCGGAAAAAAACCAATCAATACAAATAAGGCAACAGTCCTGGTTCCTTCTGCTGGGCAAGTGGCGATTTCATTAGGCAGTTGCTGCACACCGATTCCAGGCGATGATATTGTTGGTTTCATTACCAAAGGTAAAGGCATTACCGTTCATCGGATTCACTGCCCCAATCTGACAGCTCAGAAAAATCGATTAACGGAAGTTTTTTGGAATGATCAACTTGAAGCGCATCCGCACCCGGTTGATATTCGCGTAGAAAGCAATGACCGCACCAACCTGCTTATCGATATCATGGGCGTCTTCTCTCAATTAAAAGTATCCGTGACCAATCTGAATGCAATGTCCCATCCGACGACCTTAACCGCAACCGTGAATTTAACGATTATGGTGGCAGATGCGAAGCGACTTAATGACATTTTTAATGTATTATTAAATGTAGCTGGTGTCTATCAAATTCACCGCGTCATTCATTAGAAAGAGGAAATATGGACATTAAATTACCCAAAGGAACCAAAGATATTTATTTGGCGGAAGCAGAGGCTTTTGAACAAGTGGAAGCAGCCCTGATTAATGTTGCAAAAATGTATAGTTATTCTGCGATTAGAACTCCGATTTTTGAACACACCGAATTATTTACTCGGTCCGTGGGCGATAGCAGCGACATCGTGAGAAAAGAAATGTACACCTTTATGGATAAAGGTGATCGTTCATTATCGTTACGGCCAGAGATGACTGCGGGGGTTATTCGATCCGTGGTCGAAAACAAGTTAGACGTGACCGCAGATCTTCCGTTAAAACTATATTATGTTGGTCCCGCTTTTCGGTATGAACGTCCTCAACTTGGACGATACCGGCAATTTCACCAATTTGGCGTTGAAAATATTGGGATTACCTCGCCTTTTTCAGTTGCCGAAACGATTTCATTAGGTGTGACTGCTTTCACGGTGATGGGTTTTAAATCGGTGACCGTGAAGATCAATTCCTTAGGCGATCAAACGACCAGAGACCGATACCGGATTGCATTAAAATCTTATTACGAACCGCACCTAGCTTCAGTTTGTCCAGACTGCCAACAACGCTTTCAAACCAATCCATTAAGAATGTTGGATTGCAAAGTTCCCTCTGATCAATTGCTTGCAAAAAAAGCGCCAAACATTACCCAGTTTTTATCTGAATCTTCCAAAGCCTATTATGAGCAAGTTAAAAAAGGGTTACGTGGTTTAGCGGTGGATTATCAAGAAGATCCTCAATTGGTGCGCGGTTTAGATTACTATGCGGACTGTGTTTTTGAATTTCACATGGTGTCTGATAAAGGCCTCGATTACGGCGCATTAGGAGCTGGTGGCCAATACCCTAACTTGGTTAAAGAATTAGGCGGTCAAGATTTAAAATCCGTTGGTTTTGCATTTGGATTAGAACGCTTGATGGCGGTTTTAACTGACAGCGGTCGGTTAGCCGACGTGAAGAATTTTACGGATATTTATATTATCTCGATGATGCAAGAAACTGATTTATATGCGTTAACCCTATCGCATCAATTCCGGCATACGAATTTTAGAACCGAACTCAATCTTGAGCATAAGTCCTTAAAAGCTTTGATTAAGGCAGCGGTCAAAAAAGAGGCGTTGTACGCAGTCATCATTGGTGATCAAGAAATGAAAGCAAATCAAGTCACAATTAAGAATTTACAAACCCAAGAACAACAACTTGTACCCGTCAATGAAGTGGTCCACTTGATGCAGCATTTGACGAATCAGGCTGGGCATTCACATGATGATGGTCATGGAAAAGAGGATAAAAAATGACGACATATCGCAGCCATTGGAATGGTGACATTCGTTTACAACATGTCGGCAAGACGGTCACGTTGGTCGGTTGGGTTCAACGCCAACGTAACTTGGGATCTTTATTATTTATTGATTTACGTGATCGCACAGGTATCGTTCAATTGTTTGCCAAAGATCCGCGACTAGTTCCTGACTTAAAAAATGAATACTTGATTCAAGTGACCGGTGTGGTCACCAAAAAAGAAGTGGCCAACAAAATCCTTGCCACAGGAGAAATTGAAATTGATATTCAGAAGTTAACCGTGATCAACAGTTCAGAACCCTTACCGATGATTGTCGATGACGTCACAGATGCGGGTGAAGATATTCGTTTGCAATATCGTTATCTGGATTTACGTCGGTCCCCTATGCAAGCAAACTTAATGACCCGAAGCAAAATCATGAATGCATTTCATCAATTTTTCTCCAAGCATCAATTTATCAATATTGAAACTCCGTTACTTACCTTATCGACGCCTGGCGGGGCTCGTGATTTTTTGGTTCCCTCTCGCATTCATCCAGGATCGTTTTATGCTTTACCGCAATCCCCACAAATCTATAAGCAATTGTTAATGATTGGTGGCTTAGAAAGGTATTATCAAATTGCCCGTTGTTTTCGCGATGAAGATTTAAGGGCAGACCGCCAACCTGATTTTACGCAAATTGATATCGAAGCGTCGTTTTTAACCCAAGATGAATTTTTATCCTTGATGGAAGAAGGACTGAGTGAAGTCTTTTTTGCGGTCAAAGGCATTCGCTTACCTAAACCTTTTCCGCGCTTAACCTATGAAAAAGCGATGATGCTTTATGGAACGGACAAACCAGATCTTCGTTTTGATTTACCTTTATCCATCGTTCCTAAACCGATTGAAGCTGCCTTTGCAAAAGCTGGTTTTGATACGACTCATATTAAGGGATTACGTTTACCGAATGCGGTATTGACGGTCACCCGCAAAGTACTCGATGAATGGGTGACATTCCTTAAACCATTTGGCATCAAAGGTTTAGTGATGTTGAAACATGACCAAGGTCAATTACAAAGTTCATTCTTAAAGTTTATCGCCCCGGAAGCGGTTGCCACTTTACCGGACTTGCTTGGTTTAAAACCGGGAGATGTCTATTTGGTCGCCTCGCACCAAGATTTAACTGTCTTAAATACCGCCTTAGGCATCCTTCGCACCCGTAGTGCGAAATTACTTAATTTAATTGATCCTTCAGCCTTCGCGATTGCATGGGTGACTGATTTTCCTTTATTTGATCGTCATGAAGAAGGACAGTTGGTTGCCGCCCATCACCCGTTTACAAGGCCTCAAGACCAGGATTTAGCAAAACTAAACACCCATCCCGAAAAAGTATTGGCCCAAGCTTATGATTTGGTCATTAATGGCTATGAAGCGGGTGGCGGTTCGATGCGGATTTATGACAAAACGATTCAAAAACAAATCTTTTCATTATTGGGGATGAGTGAAGACGCGATCCAAAAGAAATTCGGTTGGTTTATTCAAGCTTTCCAATATGGCACGCCACCCCATGGTGGGATTGCGTTTGGGCTCGATCGGTTAACGATGATCTTAACTGGAAGCGATAACATCAAGGATGTCATCGCTTTCCCAAAAAATTTAAAAATGATTGGTTTACTAGAAGGTACACCGAATACGGTAGACACAAAACAACTGGATGAATTGTCCATTCAAATCAAGGAGAAAAAATGAATATTGAATCCTTAAGTGTAACGGCGTTAAGAGCGTTGGCAATTGATGCAACCAACTTGGCAAAAAGTGGTCACCCAGGTATGCCAATTGGATCCGCTCCCGCAGTTTATACTTTATTTTCTAAGCATTTTCAAAGTGATCCAAAAAACCCCAACTGGATTAACCGTGATCGTTTTATATTGTCTGCCGGTCATGCTAGCATGCTTTTGTATGGCATCCTTCATTTGGCAGGATATGATTTACCGCTCGATCAATTAAAGAAATTTAGACAACTCGGCAGTATCACCCCTGGTCACCCAGAAGTTCATTTAACCCCTGGCGTGGATGCAACCACCGGACCCCTTGGACAAGGATTAGCCCAAGCAGTGGGATTTGCCTTAGCAGAACGTACACTAAGGGCGATGTATCCAACCGAAGGTTTGGTTGATCATTTCACCTATGTCTTAACGGGTGATGGCTGTTTACAAGAAGGGATTTCACAAGAATCAATTTCGTTTGCAGGTCATCAAAAATTAAACAAATTAATTTTATTTTATGATGCCAATGATGTCACCTTGGATGGTCCATTATCGATGTCTTTTTCCGAAGATGTTAAAAAGCGTTTTCAAGCATCCGGATGGCAAGTCATTTTGGTCACCGATGGCAATGATTTGGTTGCCTTAGATAAAGCGATTCGCAAAGCAAAACGGAGTCAAGATAAACCGACCTTGATTCTGATGAAAACCATCATCGGTCAAGGTTCAAAAAACCAAGGAACGTATAAAGTTCATGGTAATCCTTTAGGTGTAGAAGATGGACAAACCGCTAAATTAAGTTATGGTTGGAACCACCCAGAATTTTATGTTCCCCAAGAAGTCTATGATCATTTTCAAACCACCTTTGCAAAACGAGGGAAGAATAAATTTCGAAAATGGAATCGGTTATTGAATGATCTCCAAGCATCCCAACCCCAACTATATCAACAGTTTGTCCAAGGTGATCAACTTGCCTTTGTCCAAGGATTACCACAACCATTAATCTCGTTTCCAGCTGGATACAAGGATGCAACCAGAAACAGTTCTTTACAAGTTCTCAATGCATTGGCTCCTCGCTTACCGATGATGGTAGGCGGCAGTGCCGATGTTGCCAAATCTGTGATGACCACGATGGCGAATGCAGTGGATATGACTGCCACGCAACCGCAAGGTAGAAACATTAATTTTGGGATTCGTGAATTTGCCATGGCGGCAATTCAAAATGGAATGATGTTACATCGCGGATTAAGAGTCTATACCGGAACCTTCCTTGCATTTGCGGATTATATGAAACCGGCCATTCGTTTAGCAGCGCTCAGTCATATCCCATCCATCTTTGTTTTTTCTCACGACTCAGTTGCCTTAGGTGAAGACGGACCTACTCACCAACCAATTGATCAATTGGCGATGTTAAGAGCCATCCCACATTTGAATGTCATTCGCCCTGCGGATGCCAATGAAACCCATGCTGCTTGGATACAAGCAATTGGGGAAACGCATCGGCCAACTGCAATCATCTTAACCCGTCAAACCGTACCTTTATTAGCTGGATCGACCTTTGAAAAAGCGATCGTTGGTGCTTATGAAGTCTCACCAAGTATGCAGCCAACGGATTGGACATTGGTTGCAACTGGATCAGAAGTTTCGCTTGCGGTAGAAACCCAAAAATTGTTGTTAGCCAATCACATTCAAATTCGCGTCGTTTCGATGCCTTCGATGAATCAATACCTCGCGTTACCGCTTGCAACCCAACTTGGGTTGCGTCTTGTACGTGACAAAACGATTACGTTGGAAGCACTATCGACCTTTGGGTGGAGTCAAATTGGTGCTTATAATTTAGGCATCGACACCTTTGGTCAATCTGCACCCGGCCCGATTGTTATGGCCCATTATGGGATGACAGCCGATGCGGTTGCCAAAAAAATCACAACTTTTATTCAAGCAAAAAAATAACGTGGTAAAATATATTTATGGCACAGTACGTCAGGATTAATAATTATTCTAAACTTGGAGGGATGAATTTATCCTATCAAGTTTTTTACCAAATTGCAGAGTATGCGACCAACAAAGTGCGTGGGGCAAAAGTTTCTCCTCAAACCTCACGATTTAACATCTTTAAGCCGATTTCCGTTCGTATTAATAAAGGCCTCGTCACGGTTGCGGTTACGGTTTCTTTAAACAAGAATGCAAATATAAATGCAGTATGTTTAGCTATCCAAGAAGAAATTGCTTCATCATTAACCGCCTTTACCGAAATGGTGCCATTTCGGATTGATGTTAAAGTTGCTAATTTAGCCCAAATCTCATAGTCTCTATCACCAATTAAAACCTCGCTATGCTACAATATTTTCCGTATGAATAAACCACTGACCCGTAATCAAACCCATGAAGTGGCAATGACCCTCATTTACAATGCTTTAACCTTGGCAAAGATTGATTTGCCTGTGGATTTAGAAAAGTTAATGGTGGACTATTTAGAAGAACCTTACGACAACATCGATATGTATGTCAAAGAAGTGGTGTTCATGTCGATCAAGCATCAGCAAACCATCATTGATTTGATCAATCCTCACTTAGTCAAATGGACCTTTGATCGCTTAAATATGCTGACCCAATCCATATTTTTATTGGCAGTTGCCCATTTTCAGTATGTCAAAGAAGTGGATAAAAAAGTCGTCATCGATAATGCAGTGAAACTCGCCAAAAAGTTTGTCGACTATAAAGATTACGCCTTTATCAACGCCATCCTTGATAAGGTATTATAAAGGTATGGATGTAAAGCCCTACTTTACCATAAAAGAAATCAATTCAGCAATTAAAACCCATGTTGAAGGGGAAATCACTTTTCGTTCCGTCG
>CAZOHK010000023.1:0-12503 GCA_964579925.1 uncultured Staphylococcus sp.
CCGTTTGCGCCAACAGGCTATCAAAAAATGGATCGGGATTGTCTTCCAAGGCCTCATCGTCAGTGGTGCCATTTTTGTATCCATCTTTTCTAACTTATTGTTTGGTGATTCCGAATTCGGAGAAATCATAAACCGAACATTAGGGAAGTTTTTTGATATCGGTTCATTAATTTCAAATAATTATTTACGCATCTTAGAAAGCGTTACTGTTCTTCTATTCATATGGATCATTCAACGGATTTATGACGCGATTGTGGCAATCTTTGTGCCAAAGAAAGCGCAAACCGGTACCACGATGTTGTTATTAAAAAGTGCAATCAAATATATCACTGGATTCGTTGGTCTACTCTTCATCCTCACCGCATGGGGCGTTGATTCTGTAACTTTACTCGCATCGGTAGGTTTAATCGGTTTAGTTGTTTCGTTTGGTGCCCAATCCATCGTGGAAGATGTCATTTCTGGCTTATTCTTAATCATTGAAAAACAATTTGCAGTAGGCGATATTATCCTCATTGATGATTTCCGTGGTAAGGTTGTCGAAATCGGACTAAGAACCACAAAATTTTTAGATTTAGCGAATGCGGATTTAAAAATCGTCAATAATTCACAAGTTAAAAATGTGATTAACGCCTCCATCAATTCTTCAACTGCCGTTACCGAAGTTGGCATTTCTTATGAAACCGATTTAGAAAAGGTAGAAGCATTACTTGCTTCAGATTTTATTCCTACTTTCAAACAAAAGTACGCAAACCTCTTAGAAGGTGAAGTCACTTATGTAGGTGTTTCTTCGTTAGGAGAATCCTCTGTCAACATCAAACTTTCAGCAAAAGTCAAAGAACAAGATCGCCCAAAGACCATACGCCTACTTAACCGGGAATTTAAATTATTCTGCGATCGCCACACGATTGATATCCCATTCCCACAAGTCACACTCAATTATAAAAACTCACAAACACCTCCTTCTAAAAAGGAATAGTTAAAACGGATTCAGCGCTTGGTTAAAACCAGGCGCTTTTCATTTATAATCAATTTATGATACGTTATCAACCTCCAATTTATCACCAAATTCCTGGTTATGAAATCGTCATGGAATTTAAAGATGAACCCACCCGATTACACGGCTTTATCGCCATTCATTCAACCAAACGTGGTCCAGCTTTAGGCGGAACCCGCTTATGGCAATACGCCAATCCAAAAGATGCACTTACCGATGTCTTACGACTCGCTAAAGGGATGACCTATAAAGCTGCCGGTGCGGATTTAGCACTCGGTGGAGGAAAAGCTGTCCTCATGGGAGATGCAAAAGTTGTCAAATCTGCCGCTTATTTTGAAGCCTACGGTTATTATGTCAATCTCTTAAAGGGTCGATATATCACGGCCGAAGATGTCAACACCACCACTGAAGACATGCGCCATATTGCCAAACAAACGCAACACGTCGTTGGTCGAGAAGGCAAATCAGGCAACCCTTCTCCTTTCACCTCTTATGGCGTGATGATTGGCTTACAAGCAACGGTCGCATTCGCCTTACCAAAAGCTAAGTTTTCTAGCTTGAAATTTGCCGTCCAAGGTGTTGGCCAAACCGGTTCATACTTGATCAAACAACTGATTGATGCCGGGGCCAACGATATTACAATTGCCGATATCAATCCAGCCAATGTATCCATCATTAAAAAGACCTTCCCTCAACTAAAAGTGGTCAGCGGTCAAGACATCATGGGTTTAGATGTCGATGTGTTTTGCCCATGCGCCCTTGGTGGGATTGTAAATGCCCAAACTTTACAAACGATGAAAGCAAAAGTCATCGCAGGTAGTGCAAATAACGTGTTACTTGATGACCGTATCCATGGTCCATTAGCAAAACAAAAAGGAATTTTGATCGCCCCTGACTTTATCATCAACGCGGGTGGATTAATCAACGTTTATCATGAACATCATTTGGATTATCTTGAAAAGGAAGTCAATGAAGAAATAAAGCGCATTGGTCAACGTCTAACCAGAATCTATCAAGCAGCAAAATCCAAAGATATCGATCCGTTTTTAGCCGCCACCCAATTCGCGGATCAACAATTACAATAGTCGTTCGACTGCAGACATTAAATTGTTTGTTGGTAAAAGTTTTTTGATTTCGTTAAGTATTCGTTCTGCAGACTTGAGCGTTTGATCGATACCAATTAGAATCGTCGAACTCCAAGATGCGAGGTTTGGATCCGCTTGTTCCAAGCGTCTAAAGGGGTTAAATGGATCCATATCAACATGTCCATGTATTTGTTGTTTTGCAAGCACCATATGGTGAAAAGCGTATTCTTGAATCATCTGATAAGCAGCCATTTTTTCTCCTCGCTTATAACGAAGTAAACCTATGTAGAGGTTACTTAAAGCTTCATGGAGATGATAGCTTTGATCAGGTTTTTCTAAAGGAACTAATTTCATCGGAATTTTTGTTTCGATTGCTTTAGACTTTGCGTAAAGGATTTTCGGTTGGTGGTAAGGAATCGAGTTAAGTTCATCTAACGTAAACACGGCAAACTCAAGAAACACATCATTTTGAAGGAGGATTTTAAATCCATCTTTTGTATTTTGATGTTGATATACCGGTAACAAACGATGAAGCCATGTTAAATCGTTGAGGAATTTAATTTTGTAGCCTTTGGATACAATCAAAAAGAAATCAATATCCGAAAAGTTGTCTAAACGCTTAGGATTGGCAATCGAACCTAATCCAATCAATGCCTCAACATCAGGATGCGTAGCAGCTATGTCCACCAATGTTTCAAGTGCAGTCAAAACCTTTAACTTCACCATGAGTATGCTGCCTCGATTGCAGATTTAATGAGTGGAGTAATGACGGCGTAACCTGCTAAAGATAGATGTAATCCTTCTTTTGAATACTGCATTTTAAGTTGTCCTTCTTCATCAAGCAAACTTGGATACACATCGACAAACGTCACACCTTTGATCTGACGAATCTTGTCATTCATCCACTTTATATCTTGATTTTTCCGAGGCCCGACAATGAGTTGATTGACGAGACGGTCGGAAGCTTCATGTACCGGATATAAGGACACTAAGATGATGGTTAAATGAGGTTGTTGCGCATGGATTGTTTCAATGATGGTTTGGATATTCTTGACGGTGGATTCTTTGGGTTCATTGGCAACTTGTAAATCATTAGTACCAATTTGTAAGACCAACAGTTTTGGTTTTAAATCAAAAATGGATAAATCTAAACGTTTGAGAACCCCAATTGTGGTGTCTCCATCAATCCCGCGATTATAAACCGGGAACCCTGGGTAAAATTCATTTAAAGGATAACGTTGAGTTAACGAATCGCCAACAAAAACAATCCCATTCGGTTTTGCAAACCGATTATAGATTTTAAATTCGTTTGTTCTTGCAAAGTAGGCGCTACCTACCACGGCTTTGATCATTGGTGAATGCATCCCTTCTTTTTTGGTAAATTGGTAGATGGCACGAATAAAAAATATGAGGATGAGGATTGCTAAACTTAAGAAAAGATAAGAAATCCACATGCCTATACTATACGTCCTTGCCCGATTTTATCACAAGCGCTGTGATAAAATAATTTCATGAAAGATGCCATCCGTCAAAAATTATTAAAACAACGCTTAGCCCTTTCCGTGAAGGAAGTGGAACACTTTTCCCAATCGCTCATAGAAAAAATTCAGCAACTTTCAATCTACAAATCAGCAAACCATGTCGGCATCTATTCCCCAATTAAAAATGAACCAAATCTAATTCCCTTGATGCAAGATCATAAACACTATTATTTACCTAAAGTGGTAGGGAACACATTAATCTATTTACCATGGAATGGAACTAATCCCTTGGTTAAAAGTGCTTTAGGAATTCTTGAACCCACCGGCCTTAACAAGAAAAACCCCATCCTCGATTTATTAATCATTCCTGGGATTGGTTTCGACCACAAAGGCAACCGGATTGGATTTGGCAAAGGTTTTTTTGATAACTTCTTAAGGACCAATCGACCAAAAGTCGTCATCGGGGTGGCGTTTCCATTTCAAATGTTAACGTCGATCCAAGTCACCGAGTTTGATCAGATGGTTGACCAGGTGATTGTCGCTTAATGTAAATCCGATTGATCAATAAAGGCTTCGTAAGCGTTGATACGGTGTTGTGGTAACGCAACCGATACATAAATCGCATCATCTAGATATTCGGCTTCAAGCATGATGCCGTCTTTTCTTAATTGGTCCATGATGTCTTGTTGGGCATAAGGTATTTTTAATTCAAGTGGGTGATAGTCATGCAGAATGTATTCGGAAATTTTCATCATCAGTTGCGGTAAACCCAAACCACGTAACGCCGAGATCTTCACATGGTTAACGGGTAAATCACCTTGGGGTTTACGAATGATATCAATTTTGTTGAGGACATAAAGGACCGGTATTTTTTCTACCCCAAGTGACAACAGGACATCATCGGCAACTTTCATTAAATAGAGGAATTCAGGATCGGAAATATCAACGACATGAAGAATTAAATCCGCTTCTTTGACTTCTTCTAAGGTGGACTTAAATGCTTCAATTAAATGGTGGGGTAAGCGGCGAACAAATCCGACCGTATCAACCGCAATAAATTTAATTAAGTTTGGTAATTGAATTAAACGTGAGGATGTTTCTAAGGTTGCAAACACCATGTCTTTTTCAAGTACTTTTTTGTTATTAGCGCGGTGGGCCATCGTCAGTAATTGGTTCATCAATGCCGATTTACCGGCGTTGGTATAACCAACAATTGCCAAGGTAAAAATATGATTATCTTTTCGTTGCAAACGTTGAACGCGACGTTTTTCGGTTAAATCTTTAAGGTCTTTACGGTACTTGATCATCGCCGTTCTTAGCGCACGCTTATCTTTTTCTAACTTGGTTTCTCCGGTCCCTTTATTGGCTTTACCGCCTGATCGTTGTCGGTCATAATTGGCATCCGCATCAATTAAACGAGGAAGCATATAGGTCGCTTTTGCTAAGGCAACTTGAAGTTTGGCTTCTTTGGTTTTCGCACGTGTTTCAAAAATTTGTAAAATCAACATTGTGCGATCGACAACCTTCACATCTAATGCCTTTTCTAAATTACGAATTTGAACTGGTGATAATTCCGCATCAAAAATAGCAGTCTCTGCACCGGATTGTTCAAGCGCTTCTTTTACTTCTGAAGTTTTCCCTGAACCGATGTAGTAAGGGTTGGTGGGTTTATCGAGTTGTTGAGTGATTTTCTTTAGGACGTAATAGTCGCAGGCCAAAGCTAAATTATCCAATTCCTCAAATGCTTGTGCAAAATCTTGGAATTCGGGAAGTTTAAGACCGACGAGAATGGCTGATTTTTTATTTGGCATGATTCTATTTTATCTTATCTTCGTCATAAAAGTATGTTGCTAACATCATCATCCTAATATTCGTTATAATCCCTTTCGTAGAGGAATGAAGATGGATACTAAAACCGCGATACTAAGTCGCCAATCGATTCGTGAATATGACCAAAATGTTAAAATCGACCAAGCAACTTTATTAAAAATCCTTGAAGAAGCCAGTAGCGCACCAAGTAGTTGGAACTTACAACCTTGGCGTTTTGTCCTGATTCAAAGCTCAGACATGAAAACCAAGTTAAGACCTTTTATGATGTTTAATACACCGCAAATTGATACGTCGAGCGCATTAATCCTTGTGCTCAACGATTTAGATCGTTATGCGATGTCTCCCATCATGAATCAATTAGACCTCGATGCTGGACTGATTACCAAAGAACATTTCCTTGTCCGGCAACAAAAAGCGGAGCAAGCAAGAATCACCCGAACCAAGGAATCGTTAGATCGTGAAGGTTTACTAGATTGCGGGATGGTCTCACAAAACATCATGATCCTCGCCAGAGCCTATGGGTATGACACGTGTCCAATGGGTGGATTCGATCGTGATCAATTTATGAAAATCCTAGAAATCGATGCCAATCGATATAAACCAGTGGTCCTCATATCCATCGGCAAACGGGCAAAAGACGCCAAAGAAACCTTACGCTTCCCCATTGAAAAGATAACGATAATTAAGTAAAAGAGTTGTTTTTAGTAATAAACTAACGATTTTTCAATATTCACCTTGAAAATGATTTAACTTCATTTGATACCATGTTCTTTTTTGCTTGAAAAAAAAGACATAACTTTGTAATATATTCATTGGTTCAAAGGAGGAACATCATGAACTACAAGTTTTTACGAAATAGTGTTGTCTTAGGATTGCTAGCAGTTGGCGTTGGTCTATGGGGTGGAAATACAGAAGGTTTACGCGCGACTGGTGTGAACACATCATCGGGTTCTATGAGTGGTAATATCTCTGGGGAATTTGAAACGACGGGATTCAATAACCCAACGGTTATCCATAGCGTTTCATTAAGTGGTGGTGGTTTTGGTACGCTTACTCCATTAGACTTGGAAAATCTAAGCTTTGATGTGTTAGATTTAGACGGTCTAACTGGTTTAGAAGTTGAAGTGAGATTATTCCATGATACCGATCACTACTCAAACACACAAAATGACGAATATTCTGATAATGTCAATCTATATTCATATACTGAATTAGAAGGTAATTCCACATTAGATACTGCATACGAAAATCATGACGAAACTGGTACTGATGGTGATGCATTCGTGTTAAGAGAAAAAACAAGCCCAACCTCAAGTGAATATTTTGAGGTGGTTTATGCCTCCGGTGTTACCTCATCGGATGTTTCTTGGGGTTTATCATCAACGAATGGATATTCAGACTCAATTGATGGATATGAACGTTCATTTAGTGTTGATTTCACTATCAGCAAAGTTGCTAAATACGCTGAAAACAATGAATGGACAGTCGGAATTCGCGTCCTAAATTCCTCTGATTCATCGGTTTTGACAGAATATTTCTTAACCAGTATTGATATGTATTGGTATGGTGAAATTGTGATTCCTGAAACGACCGCTTATTTTAACGGTGAAAACGGAACCGTCACTGTAGGCTCGGAGTATGGTTCAAACACTGTAACAATTGAAGACGTAAAGTTTATTTCAAATGGTAGCTTTGATCAATTAATTGGTACGGATTCTTCTTGGTCCTCAAACAAAGCTAATGGTCAAGGAAGTAACTATGTTGGTTGGGTCGCAGATTCAGACTCAGACTTATCGATGGCACAATATTTCCACATGGTGGTAAGTGACATTTCAGTTGGAAGTGGTTTTACTTCTTTACCAACTGTGGACAATTTCGGTTCAGCAAATACGACTGTTGAGACCCATAATGGGACCTCCGAACTTGGTACGTTATTAGATTATTATTTATATATTAAAACTGCTGCAAACTTCCAAAACGCAGTCTATACCGGTGTTATTTATTTAGGAATTCAAAACCCTAACGGCTACTAGTTTTAATTGAGCACTCCCTAAGGTAAAATCCTTAGGGAGTTTTCTTTTTATGATTTCAAAAAAAATCCTAAAAAAAATTACATCGAGTTTAATGTTTCTGACCATCATCAGTCATGCTTTTCAGCCATGGGTGATTAGCCAAGCCTCCTTCATTAATAATTCTTTAGGGGTTGCAGGAAGTTTTGCTAATTATCAATATGTCATGGTTCCCGATGAAACCTTATCTCATCCGGGGGTATTTGTTAGATTTTTTAACAATTTTCCAGTTGATATTGAAATTGAATTATTTGCGGAAACCCCAGAACATATCAGCATCAATCTTCAAGATGGGACCTATGTCATTCCTGCCACAGAACGATTATTATTTGAAATTGAAATCACCACGACGAGTTTGGTGACACCTGGAGATTACCGAATTTTCTTTGGGGCGAATGTTGTTGAAGCTGTGGTTGAAGGCATAAACGTGACAGGAACTGCTCGATTAGGCGCTAACCTCAATGTGTTAGGGGAGGCAGCCGATTTAAACATCTCCACCCTCACACCGAAGGGGACACCAATTCCAGCACAACTTGATCTTTATCGATTAAATTCAGGAACTGGACCTGCCATTCCAGTTCGACAATCCATGGATGGAACCATCGATGCACGGTTAGCAGTGGGGACCTACCGAGTAGATGCATCATATGATGATTATTTGGTAGCGACTGAAACCTTTACGTTAGTTCACCTTGAGGAAAAGGTTATTGTCCTTATCGCGAATATTGTCCAAGTAACTTCCTTTTCGGTGACCCCTCAATTCTATGAGGATGAAAATGAGGTTGAAATTGTTGGTTCGATACGGGCAACATATGCGATTGCTACCTTATTTGAACCAATTGAAAGTGTACGGATGTATATGGTGGTGTCGTTAGATGGAACGTTCCTAGAAAAAACTTTAATTGCCAATATCATTTCATTAAACATTGGTTCGTTTGTTTTCTACCAAAACTTTGTCCCATCAAATGGTTGGCAAGAAGGAACGTACACCTTCTTATTGGAGTCCTACCAAATTGGCGAATCCAATACTGAATTCTTATTTGGTCAATCCGAAGAAGATACGGCCGTGATTACCGCTCAAGATATTCCCAATCCACCAACGGATGTTGTCGAAGTGATTCCTTGGTGGCTTATCGCCTTACTTTTAATCCTAACGATTGCAGTGGTGGAAATTGCCCTCATCATCCAAAAACGTACGCTTAAAATGAAAACGATTACCGTCCCTGTGGCTCAACCAATCGTCGCAACCAAACCAACCGCCCATGCTTGTGAACGCGATCATCAATATTTATTACAGACAATTGTCCTATTTGAACAAATCCGTCTTGAAGGTAATGAAGCTTTATTGCCATCCATGAAAAGCAAATTAGAAGCAGCAATCACCTCATTTGTCCGTTGTTTCCAAGAAAAAACCTTATCTAAAGTCGATCAAGATGTCCTTGCCAAAGCAAAACAATTACTGAAGTCTAAAATTTAATTATTCTTATTGTTCGTAGGCTCGATCAATAATTGGTTTTACTTTTTGGCCAAATAAGCGAATCGTTTCAAGTACCAGTTCATGGCGCATATATCCAACCGGGACATGTAACGTGAAGCGGTCAATCCCCATGGCTTGACTAAATAAAATGATTTTTTTGGCGACTGTTTCTGGTGTACCAGCATACAACGCCCCTTGAGGTTGTAATGAGGCTTTCAAGGTTGCTTTCGTATACGGAGCCCAACCTCGTTCTTTGCCAATTTGATTCATGACACTGGCCATCGATTCAAATAAATCGGTTTCTAATTGCCTTATATCTTCGGTAATAAAACCATGAGAATGAACGGCAATAAATGGGGCATGTGGATGACGCCAACGTTGACGATATAAATCTGCAAAGGGTTTAAATCGAATCGGTTCTCCACCAATGATCGCAAGAAATAAAGGGATGCCCATCGTCGCAGCACTGACCACCGATTCAGGACTTCCGCCAACGCCACGGGCAATCATCAACGGATATTGTGTCCGTGGATAAACCCCTAATTGATCCATGGAAGGACGGTGTTTACCTTGATGCGAAACAATTTCTTGATCTCTAATTTTTAACAGTAAGGCAAGTTTTTCTTCAAAAAGTGCATCATAATCTTCTAAGTCATAACCAAATAAAGGATACGATTCAATAAAGCTTCCCCGACCTGCCGTAATTTCTGCACGCCCATAAGATAAGGCATTTAAGGTTGCAAATTGTTGATAAATTCTCACCGGATCATCACTGCTTAATACGGTGACCGCACTCCCTAATTGAATCGTCTTGGTCACACTGGCGGCAGCAGCTAAAATCACCGCGGGTGCACTTGCCGCAAATTCTTTACGATGATGTTCACCCACACCGTAATAATCTAAACCAACCGCTTCTGCGAGTTTGACTTCTTCAATGATTTGTTGCAAACGAAGATCTTGCGAGACGACCTCGCCGGTTTTTGGGTTTGGTAAGGTCTCTGCAAAGGTGGTGATACCAAGTTGTAATCGTTTTTTCATGTAAGGGTAAGAGATCTAACAAAAACAACCAATGAATTATTGTTGTTCTTCTTCCTCAGTATTCTCCGCGGTTTCTTGATAGTTGGCGCGCTTACGTTCATTTTCTTTTAAGTATTTTTTTCTTAACCGGAAAGCTTCGGGGGTAATTTCCACGAGTTCATCTTCATTCATATACGCTAGGCAGGTTTCTAACGACATTTTTCTTGGTGCTTTTAACACGACTTTTAATTCTTTGTTTGCCATGCGCATGTTGGTTAATGCTTTTGCTTTCACCACGTTGACAATCAAATCGCGAAGATATTTATTTTCTCCAACGATCATGCCTTCATACACAGGGGTTCCAGGGGTAATGAACATGACACCACGGTCTTCAAGATTTTCAATCGAATACGTTTTAGCGACACCGGTTTCCGAGGCGATCAACACACCTTGGTGGTGACCTTTGTTCGCATAATTTGTTCTTGGGCGATGATCTTTATAAACGTGCGATAAAATACCAAACCCTTTGGTTAAGGTCATAAAGTCTGTATTCATCCCGATTAAACCGGCGGTTGGAATGTCATAGGTTAAACGGGTGGTGACATCGCCTTGTTCCATGTGGCGCAATTCCGCTTGGCGTGGGGAAACATAATCCATGACGCTACCTAAGTATTCATGAGGTAAATCTAACACCAATTCTTCATATGGTTCACACAAGACGCCTTTGATTTCTTTTAAAATAACTTTTGGCTTACTCACTTCAAGTTCAAAACCTTCACGTCGCATGTTTTCAATGAGGATGCCTAAATGTAATTCCCCGCGTCCAGAGACAAGGATGGCATCTTCATTTTGAATCGTATCGACACGTAACGCAACGTCACGTTGTGATTCTTTTAACAAACGTTGTTGGATTTGACGGTAGGTAACAAATTTTCCAGATTGACCAACAAATGGGGATGAGTTTGGTGCAAAGGTCATTTGTAAGGTTGGTTCACTGATTGTAATCGGTGGTAATGGTCGTACATCATTGGACGAACATAACGTTTCTCCTACCGTGATATCAGCAATCCCAGCAATCCCAACAATATCACCCGCTTGGGCAATATCTCGTTCTTGTCGTTCTAAGCCGACGAAGGTAAACATCTTTAAAACGCGAACTGATTTAAAGGTGCCATCTAATCTCGCAAGCGTATACGCTTCTTGAAGTTTTAACGTTCCGGATTTCACAATCCCAATCCCGATGCGACCAACGAAATCATTATAATCAATTAAACTTGGTTGGAATTGAAGCGGGCCTTCGACCGTGACACGAGGAGAAGGTATTTCATGAATGATCAAGTCAAAGACTGGACCAAAACCTTTTTTTTGCGTGGATAAATCTGCATCTAAACTGCAAGTCCCTAATAGACCAGATGCATAAACCACTTTAAAGTCTAAGAAGGCTTCCGGGGCGTTGAGTTCAATAAATAAAGCAAGCACTTCATTGACCACATTGGTTAAATTAACATTCGGACGATCAACTTTATTAATCACGACGATGGGTTTAACTTTTGCCTCTAAAGCCTTTTTTAAGACAAATCGAGTTTGAGGCATTGGCCCTTCAATCGCATCGATTAATAGTAAACAACCATCGACCATGTTCATGATCCGTTCAACTTCTCCACCAAAATCTGCGTGTCCAGGGGTGTCTAAAATGTTAATTTTATAATCTTTATATTGAAGTCCAGTTGCTTTCGCAAGGATCGTAATGCCACGTTCTTTTTCAATCGCGTTGTTATCCATCATCCGTTCACTGGTCGCTTCGTTTGAACGAAACATGTTGGCAGAACGGAAAAGTTGATCCACCATCGTGGTCTTACCATGGTCAACGTGCGCAATAATAGCAATATTTCTTATTTTCATAATTTTTTCACAACGTTATAAGGATATGCTAAATCGACCAAAATTACCAACTATATCGCACCCAACTCATTAGAATTATCGTTAATTAAAGGAAATCATAAAAAGCAAAGTGGAATTTTGCTACAATAGGCAGGTATTAAGGAGATTTGAGATGAAAACAAATCAATGGGTCATCGGGTTATTAGGGGTTTTGGTAGGTATCAGTGGCACGATTGGCACACAATGGGCAATTGATAATTTTCCAAGCGCAAGTAGCGGTAACTCAACAAACAATCACGACTTTGAAGGTTTTGAAGATGAATATGCATTAGATGGGATCACGTTTGATGAATTTTACGCCAAGCAATTTCCTGGAGAAAATCCAACACCAACAGCGGATGGAATCTTTGATTTCAATTGGGATGAATATGAAACTTTAGATGACCAATCTTATTTTCTCATTCATTCAAAAATGGAAACAATCTATGGAATCGATATTCAATTCACGAGCTTCGCTCATTTAACACAAGATTTGGATGTGATTTGGGAGTACGACTTTATTCCTTCTAACGATTTTGTTGAATTTGTCGGGGCAAATCATTCCAATGATTTTACTTTTGATGTAAGGGAGTTAGAAATTATTGGGAATATAGCGATCCTTGGATTAAC
>CAZOHK010000024.1:0-11928 GCA_964579925.1 uncultured Staphylococcus sp.
AACTTTAACGGACTTGTCTTAAAACCTAAAAGCGCAAAAAGATCAACTTGGGCAACAAATACGGGTGGTTTCCCTAAATCTAATGACGTTTGCAAAGTCGGAGTAAGTTGACCAATCACACCAATGCGTTGATTTTGAATTATCAATACAGCACTTCGCCCTGGATGTAAAATGTGGGATAGGTTAGGTTCGCTAACCCATTGGTAACGGGTGGTTTCAATTTGAAGTAAATCGAGGATGCCTTCGATTAAGCCTTTGAGTTGATAGAAAGTTTTTGGCTGAGGTTGCATCGCAGATCGAGATGATGACTCACCAAATAGGGCGATCCCTAATTGTAAACCTTCGCCGCCTTGGTAAGAAATTTGTGACACTTCAAATATTTTACCTTCATTGACTTGTCGGGCTAAGTTATATTGGACCACTTGCAATAAGGAACCCACGATATCCGTTCTAATGTGTTTGCGTTCTTCTGATAAAGGATTTTTTAATATCCATGGTTTTAATGGCTGAAGCATTTGAAAACCTTTCATCAATCGTTCTTCAACCAAAGAATAGGTGAGGGTTTCATCTAAACCTTGACTTGCAAGATAACTTTTTATGAGACGGATTTTTTCTTGTTTTTCACTTAAGCCACCGGCTTGAATATGAAGAGGCATCGGTGTCGATTGAATGGATTCAAATCCAATCAACCGAATGACTTCTTCCGCTAAATCAGAAACATCCATCAGGTCTTTTCGATGTGGAGGAATGGACGCTTGATAACCTTGTGAAGTTTGCGTTGAATGGATACCAAATCTCGATAAGGCTTGTTTGATATCATTGTCAGTGAATCGGGTTGAAAGGATTCCATTGATTGCATCATTCGTCCATAATACATAAACTGGATTCATCGCAAGCCGATTAACGCTCACGGATTGACTAACACTTTGAGTCGTCGTCAACGATTGAATCAATTCGGTTGTCCATGCCAACACACGGTCAAAGTTTGATAAATCAATTCCTTTTGCAAATCGAATCGAGGCATCGGAAATTAAATTTAGCCGAAGTGCGGTTTTACGAATAGATGCCGAATCAAAGGATGCCGCCTCAATGGCGAGGTCTTGTGTGGTGGCATCAACGGCACATGTTTGTGCGCCCATGACACCTGCTAAACACATGATGCTGGGACCACTTTTAATGACGATATCTCCAGGTTGGATTGCATAAGTTTTTGCATCCAACGCCACAAAATTTTCTTTTGTCGAATCGACCAAGGTTAATTGTTTACTTGATAATTTTTTAAGATCATACATGTGTAAGGGTTGCCCAGTTTGGACCATCACATAATTTCCGATATCGACCAAAAAAGAAATAGGGCGAATACCACTTGCGATTAAGCGTTGCTTCATCCAATTAGGCGTTAAGGCTGGTTTAATTCCTTCGATCACGCGGATAGAAAACTGCTTCACTTTTTCAGTTTGAATATCGAGTTTGAAACTCGTTGGTTTTAGTGAAATGGCCTTTGGTTTTTCTTGAACGATTAAGGAGCGGTTTAATAAACCAGCGACTTCAATGGCAATGCTTTCCATGGCCCAAAGGTCTGGGCGATTGGCAAGTAATTTTAGTTCAATGATGGTGTCTTTTAAACCTAACGTTTCTAGAATTCGATCATCGCCAATTTGGGTTTGTGCATCTAAGATTTCGATGCCTTCGAGTTGTGTCGGTGTCAAAAACTTTGGATCCACTCCTAATTCATTTAGCGCGCAAACCATCCCTTGGGAGGTGACACCTTTTATCACGGATTCTTGAATCGTTAATTTAGGTAAGATTGCACCAGGTAATGCGACTAAAACTTTTTGGCCTTCACGAATATTACTCGCGCCACAAACGATGGTTCTTAGACCATGCTTTCCTGTATCTACAAGGACTTTTGATAAATGATTACTACCTTCAATCATGGTTCTTTGTTTGACAAGGCCAGTCGTAATTTGGCTTGCATTGACCAAAGGCGTCACGGATTCAACCTCAATTCCCGCTCGATCAAAAGCATTGGCGACATCGCGTGGTGAAAGGTCTTTTAAATCAACAAGTTTGGTTAGCCATTCATAAGAAAATTTCATGATGTTTTCCTCAATTATTTTCGTTTAAATTGTTGAATGAAACGTAAATCATTTTGATAAAATCGGCGAATGTCATCAATACCATATCTGAGCATGGCAACGCGTTCAATCCCAATACCAAAAGCAAACCCTCGAAAGCGTTTCGGATCATAACCATTCATGGATAAAACTCTTGGATGGACCATGCCTCCACCAAGGATTTCAATCCAACCGGTTTGTTTACATAAGTTACAGCCTTTACCGCCGCATTCAAAACAACTCACATCAATTTCAACACTTGGTTCGGTGAAAGGAAAAAAACTAGGTCTGAGACGAATATCACGTTTATCACCAAACATTTTTTTTGCAAAAGACTGTAAGGTTTGTTTTAGATGTCCTAAATTCATGCCTTCAGCTACGACCAAGCCTTCAACTTGACCAAATTGGTGTGAATGCGTGGCATCATCTTCATCTCGTCGATAAACTTTCCCCGGGCAAATGATTTGGATTGGTTTACCTTGACTTGCTTGCATGACCCGAGCTTGAACAGGTGAAGTATGCGTTCTCAGTAATGTATTTTCATCAAAATATAAAGAGTCTTGCATTTCTCTTGCAGGATGATCTTTTGGAATGTTTAACAATTCAAAATTATAATGATCACTTTCAACTTCTGGACCTTCGGCAACTTGATATCCCATCGCAATAAAAATATCGGTAATCGTTTGTTCAATGAGGAAAAAAGGATTAACAGAACCTTGATATGCGTGAAGGCTTGGTTGGGAAATATCAATGACTTCTTCTTTTAACTTTGCTTGGATGAACGCTTGTTGCAGTTGGTTTTGTTTGAAATCAAGTGCCTGTGTGAGTTGATCCCGAGCAGCATTGATTTGCTGACCTACTTGTTTTTTCGCCTCTGCATCCATATCTTTTAGTAAAGTAAACACCCCCATTAATTCAGATTTTTTTGCTAAATAAAGGTTACGGACCTCTTGCAGTTGTGGTAAATCTATTGCCTTTTCAATTGCCAGTAAACCCTTTGATAAAATCGCTTGGATATTTTCTGTTAAGCCCATCTATATGGCCTCCTTAAATAAAAAAAGTCATCCGTAAGGAACGACCGAAGCCGTGGTACCATCCTTTTTCGTTTGACCGCACTTAATTTGATGTTAACGCCATCGACGGTTAGTTGATTGAAAGTGAATTTCATATGTTGTGAGTGGTTTCACTGTTCACTCGTCCCTGGTCACATATTACTTAATCTTTCTTAACCCTTAAATTATATCACGATGCTGGCGTATATTGCATGCAGCGGTAGGCAATGATTGCAAACGCTACCGATACGTTCATGGAGTCAATGTGTTTCATCGGAATCGTTAATTGGCCATGCGCAAGGGCGGTTATATTTGGGCGAATGCCGTGAGATTCATTACCGACAATGATGATATTCTTTTCTTTAAAGCGATACTTTTCTAGTGGAATCGCTTGGCTAGATAAATTGGTGGCGACCACGTGATAGCCTTCATCACGATACTGTTTCAATAATGACGCGTCTTCGGTATCTTCCAGAAGGTTTAATCCAAACAACGCTCCTTGAGAACTTGCAATGACTTTGGGGTGGTATCGATTGGCAGTTTTAGGTGAAAAAATAATCGTTGAAATGCCCAATCCTAAACTGGTTCTAAGAATCGTTCCGACATTTCCAGGATCATTGATTTGATCAAGATAGACCAACGTATTACCAATTGGTATTTGGCTTTTTACTTTTCGGCATAATCCAAGGATACCTTGGGGATTTTTTTGATTGGAAATCGCTTGAATCACATGGAGTTCACAGTAAAACACTTTTACGGTTGATGGAAGGGTTGGCATCGGTCCTGTGAAATAAACGGATTCCAAAACCCCAGCTGCTAATGCGTGGTCGACGAGATGTTGTCCCTCCACTAAAAAATGGGTTGGTTCAAAGGGTCCATCCTGATCTTTTAATAATCTTAATTTCTTGACGTGGGCATCTTGTAAACTTTTTAATTCATTCATAATGGCCTTTCAAAATTTTAGCATGTTCTTGCCGGTATTGAGGATAGGCTTGCAGAAGAGATTGATAAAACCTAGGTGAATGATCAAAATGCCGATCATGGATTAATTCATGGACAATCACAGCGTCAATCGTTGGCCAAGAAAAATGAATCAGTTTTAAAGCGAACGATAATCGCTTTGTTTTTCTTGAATTGGAACCTAACCTCGAACGCATGTTGCGAACACTGATACGATATACTGTATGGATGTTAAGAAGTTTTTGCCAATATTTAACGCGATCTAATAATGGTGGAAGAAAAACTTTTTTCAAGCGCTTCAAATCATTTGCTAACTGTTCGATATTAACTACTGGTTTTAATGAAAACATTTGGGTCAACGCATCGAGAGATTGCCATCGACCAAACACATACATGCCTTCAGGGGTCCAGGGTGAAGGCATCTGTTTAATTTTTAGAATCAAACCTTGCCCATGATTAAGAATTTGTTGTTGAATCCAATGTAAAGGGGTTCGATTTGGAGCAGAAACTTTAAACGTATTTTTTAAAAATCGCAAAACAATTCTTTTTTGACGACGAAAAACGATGTCAACTGGATAGTGAACACCGTTCAAGTCTACCGTCATGACTAAGCTTTAAACTTTGAAGCGTGCAAACCTTTTAAGATTGCTGGCGTAAATTGAATCAAGTATTTTTCTAAAATTTGTGTGGTTAATTCAACATCCTTTAAATGGACCAGCGACGTATGTGAGTGATAATAACGGCAAGGAATTGAAAGGGTCATGGCAACGACCCCGTTAAATGCCTTATGAATTTCACCGGCATCATTACCGCCAACGGGCATCACATCATAGGTAAAAGGAATTTGATGGATCTTGGCAATACGTTCGACATCTTCGACTAGTCCGCGATGGGAAATCACACTTGCATCCAAGATGGAAAGGGCAACCCCTTGTCCTAATCGTGTATCTTGTTTTGGCGCTCCTGGCAAATCGTGAGAAAGGGTAACATCGATGGAAAAGGCTAGATCAGGTTTTGCCTTATAAGCCGATGTTTTTGCTCCCCGAAGACCAACTTCTTCTTGAACGGTAAAGGTTGCGATAATCGACGCTTCGGTTTTAACCGTTTTTAATCGACGCATCAATTCGATGAGTACAGCGCAACTGACGCGATTATCCCAAGCTTTGCCCATGACAATTTCGGTATCATTTAGAATCATCGCATCGGTTTGGGGCGTAATCATATCACCAATCCGAATCCCTTTGCCTTCAATGTCTTTTTTTGTTGAAAATCCTAAATCTAAATACATATCTTTTATTTCAATGACTTTACTTCGCGCTTCCGGTGACATCCCATGGGGAGGTTTTGCGCCAATGATACCTTGAAATGTTTTTCCTTCTCGGGTTGTCAATGTCATGACTTGGGCTAACAAAACGTGGCCCCACCAACCACCGACAGGCGTAAGGCGAATCATCCCTGAATCTTCAATTTGAGATACTAAAAATCCAACTTCATCCATATGAGCTGCTAACATCACGGTAAGATTTGGATTGGTACCTTTTTTAATCGCGAGTAAAGAACCCAATCCATCATATTGAATTTCATCAACAAATGGCTTGATTTGTTTTTCAATATAGGCAGCGACCTGGTTTTCATAACCAGAAACACCATTTAATTCGGATAGATTTTTTAATAAAGGCCACCACAATTGTTTCATAAAGTTCTCCTATTTTTAATAAGCATTTTGTTGACGGGTATAGTTAATGCCTAATTTTTTAAAATAAGCACCGACGACTTCTTCGGTCGTAAAACCTAATAAGGGAATTAGGTTTAAATACCTTTGAAAAGACTGTTCCACAAGGGGGATAGACCATTGTTTTGATAAATCACTAACGGCTTGAAAAACAAGAATCGTAGCTGAAGTTAAACTCAGGTTTTGCTTGATGATTTCATAGGAAAGTTTTGAAGATTTAACTTCAATTGCAAGAGACAAAAGAAAGTGAAGCCCATCCGCAAACTCATCCAAAATGATGGGCTTTTCTGCACTTGGTTTTTTTGACCAAAATTTAAAGGTTTTGGTTTCGTTAATCATTTCACCGACTTCAACCAGGAGTGCGAGGATTCGTTTTTCTCGCGTAGTGCCATAGGTGACTTGGTGTTGTTGTTGAATATGCGTATCCAACTTTGCTTGTTCTGCAAATAAATCTTTGAGTTGAATCATCATACAATTTTTTTCAGCTTCCAAATATCATCAACATATTGTTGGATAGTACGATCCGTCGAGAAAAAACCAGAACGAGCAATATTGACAATCGCCATCGATTGCCAAAGTTGAGGTTGTTGATAAAGTTTTCCAATTTTTTCTTGGGCTGCAGCGTACGCATCAAAATCCTTGAGAACAAAGTACTCATCATTTCGGTGCATCATTTCATCAAATATCGGGCGGAACGTATCCATATTGCCTTCTGACCAACTACCATCAATCAATGAATCGATTAAAGCTTTGATGTGAGGAAACTTGGCATACATGTCCCATGCACGGTAACTTCGATTTTGGGTAAGGGCTTGGACTTCATCGACTTTCATTCCGAATATCACCGCATTATCTAGTCCAACAAAATCTGCAATTTCAACATTTGCTCCATCTAACGTTCCTAAAGTAATCGCACCATTCATCATAAACTTCATGTTTCCAGTACCGGAAGCTTCTTTACCAGCCGTTGAGATTTGTTCAGAAATATCAGATGCAGGAATGATTTTTTCGGATATGGAAACATTATAGTTTTCAACAAATAAAACTCTTAAAAATTTATTGATTTGAGGATCAGCATTGATAATCTTACCAACCGAATGAATTAACTCAATAATTTTTTTTGCATAAAAATAACTTGGGGCAGCTTTTGCACCAAAAATAAAGGTTCTCGGAGGAATTCTAAATTGTGAATCTTGTTTCATGCGTTGATATAAATACATAATGTGAAAGACATTCATTAACTGTCTCTTGTAAGCGTGAAGGCGTTTGATTTGAACATCAAAAATCATATTGACATCAAGATCAACACCTTGATGTTGCTTAAGGAATGTTGCCAAAAGCTTTTTATTGGCTAATTTAATCGTAGCTAACTCGTCTTGTAATTTTCGATCGGATTTAAAAGGCAACAATTTTTCTAATTGTTGTGGTTGCGTTTTCCAACCTTCACCGATTCGTTTGGTAATGGCATTGGCTAAAGTAGGATTGCTGTACATCATCCATCGACGGTGAGTAATGCCATTAGTTTTGTTATTAAATCGTTCTGGATAAAGTTGAAAGAAATCTTTAAACGTATCTGCTTTTAAAATATCGGTATGAAGTGCTGCCACACCATTGGTTGAAAAGGTTGCATAAATAGCGAGGTTAGCCATATAAACCATGCCATCTTTTATAATTGCCATGTTTTTTCTCGCGTCATCGGATTGTTGTTTTAGGCTAAATTCGAGTTGACTACGACGATGAATTTCTTCGATAATCATGTAAATTCTTGGAAGTAAAGGTTGTATATAATGGACAGGCCATTTTTCCAATGCTTCTGCCATCACGGTATGGTTTGTATAAGCCATCGATTTAGTAACTTGGGCCCAAGCAGCATCCCATGTTTGGCCATATTCATCCATCATGATTCGCATCAATTCAGGGATGGCAAGAATAGGATGGGTATCATTCAGTTGAAATACAAAATAATTTGCAACATCGTCGATGCGTTTAAAACGTCGATAATGCGATCCGATCACAGATTGCAAACCAGCTGAAACTAAAAAATAATGTTGTCTTAAACGTAGAATTTTACCTTGCTCTGTTGAATCGTCGGGATATAATCCGTGGGTAATTTCTTTAACCGTTTGTAAATATTCTTTAAAGCTTTGATTGCTTGGAATGTTTTCTTCAGTTGGTTCAGCAGCCCATAATCTTAAATTATTGGTCACCCCATTATGATAACCAACCACGGCCATATCATAAGGAACGGCTCGAACGTTGAGTGCATTGACAGTACGTATCGCATAACCACCATCAGGTTTTAAATAGGTTTCTGCTTGCCCATAGAATTTTACATCTACACTATGTTTAAGGTTTTTGACTTCCCAAACATTACCATTCTTTAACCAGATGTCTGGAACCTCAACTTGTTTTCCGTTGACAATTTTTTGCTTAAAAAAACCATAATCATAGCGAATGGTATTGCCATGACCAGCATAACCAAGTGAAGCAATTGAATCCAAAAAACATGCAGCGAGTCTACCTAATCCGCCGTTACCTAAACCAGCATCCATTTCCATGTCAATCAATTCTTGAAGTGATAACTTTAAGTCTTTTAAACCTGCTTCAACCATGTCATAAAGTCCAAGGTTATGTAAGTTGCTTAACATTAACTTACCTATTAAGAATTCCATTGAAAAATAGATTAATTGACGTGGGTGTTTTTGATTATCCGTCGTCCGTAACTTCTTTAGATTCTGCCCAGCATAATCACGAATGATGTGGCCCAAGATCTCATAACGTTCAGTAATGTGACTATCATGAACAGTTCGGCCAAATTTGGATTCTAGACGCTGGAGAAAAATCTCTTTAAATTCTTCTTTAGTTTTAAACATATCTAATTGAACTCCTTTAAATTAGCGATTATCGCTTATTTTTTTTAGAACGATCACAGCAAATGATCCCACCGATAATGTTAAGGTTAACGGTTTTCCTTCTGGACCAACTTTTGTTTGAGTGAAGATTGGTTTTTGATTTAACCGATGCCACCCACTATAGATTTCGTTGTCTGTGTTTAGAATTTCTTGATAAATTCCTGGTTCAAAGACCCCGATATCATAATCATTATAGTAATTGCCCTTCATATTTAACACAATAATTATTGAAGAACTGTTAATTTTACGTTCAAATGCATATACATTATCATTTCGATTATCGACCATTAACCATCGAAATGTTTCCGGGTTATGTTCTTGAAGATACAAAGCTGGTTCTTTTTGATAAAGATGATTTAAATCTTTAATTAATCGACGAACCGAATCATGTTTGGGGAATTGAGTAAAAAACCAAGGTAAGGATGTTTTCTCATTCCATTCATCAAATGGGGCAAATTCACTACCCATAAAGAGCAGTTTCTTACCTGGATGCATCCATTGATAGGCATAAAGATTGCGAACAAGGGCAAATTTTTCATCATAACTACCCCACATTTTGTTGAGGATAGTTCCTTTGCCATGAACCACTTCATCATGCGAGAGCGGGAGCATGAAATTATCTGAATAAAAGTAATGCATAGAAAAGGTGAGTTTATGATGATCATAATATTTATAAACGAAGTCAACCGCATAATATTTGAGGGTGTCATTCATCCACCCCATATCCCATTTATAATCAAAACCTAAACCACCTTGGTCAATGGCTTTGGTTACACCTGCATATGCCGTTGAGTCTTCGGCAATCGTCATCACAGTTGGATGGTAACGATGGATAAACGCATTCAAATCTCGAATAAATGCAATGCCGCTACTATTTTCTCCGTGGTCTACATTTCCATCCCAGTAGACAATATTGCTGACTGCATCAATTCGAATGCCATCTAGATGAAAATAACTGATGAAGTAATTAATCGAACTGAATAATAAACTTCTAACGACCGGTTTGCTCAAATCAAATTGAGGTGATCCCCATTGGGAATACGTTCGCCTTGGATCAAAATATTCATAAAGTTTACTACCATCGAATTCATGTAAACCAAAGCCATCACTTGCAAAGTGAACAATCACAAAATCTAAGATCACACCAATCCCAGATTCATGGCAACGATCAACAAAAGTCATCAGTCCTCGAAGTGAACCATATCTAGAATCGACAGCATGAAAACCTGTTGTTTGATAACCCCAAGAACCATCAAAAGGATGTTGGGTTAAAGGCAAAATTTCAATGTGTGTAAATCCATGTTCCTTAACGTATGGAATTAATTGATTTGCCATCTCTTCATAGCTAAAAAATTCTTTTTGTTCGGGTTTTTTCCAAGATCCTAAATGGACTTCATAGATAGACATCGGTTTATCAAAATTTCTTGTCCGTTGTTTGAGATAGTTACCATCATGCCAAACATAACCTTCATAACTCGTAATCACACTTGCTGTTAATGGTCTTATTTCAGCTGCAAATGCGTAAGGATCTGCTTTTTGAACTTGTACACCATATGTGTTAGTGAATTGAAATTTATAACAATCGCCTATATTTGCTTCTTTAATAAAGACTTGATAAACACCCGAATGATGAACTTTTTGCATTGGATGTTTAGAACCTTGCCATTGATTGAAGTCCCCAACAACGGAAAGGTTAGTGGCATTAGGTGCGTAAAGGCGAAAAACTACACCATTTGTTTGAATTCCATTGATCATTTGGGTTGTGGGATGTGCCCCAAAATACTCAAAACCCTGAAAGGCACCAAAATTGAAGAAGTGTTCTAAAATTTCTTTTTCAACCATTACATTAATTATACCTTGTTTCATTTGAAAAATATTTCAAAGAAAGTGTTTCCTTATCCATCATATTTTCGGTATAATTCATAAGGAAAGAATTGGATTTCTTATGAGTAAAATTATTGCGGTCAATGCTGGAAGTAGTAGTTTAAAATTTAAGTTATACGATATGCCATCTGAAACACTTCTTTGTTCAGGAATGGCAGATCGAATTGGTCAACCGATGGGTTCCTTTACCCTTTCTATGGGCCAAGATAAACTTGTTCTTGATATACCGATCACGAATCATCAACAAGGGGTTAGCTTACTTTTAAAGTATTTAATTGAAAAAAAAGTCATTCGTTCTTATGAAGAAATTGAAGGGGTTGGTCACCGTATTGTACAAGGCGGAAAATACTTCTTTAAGAGTGTTGTTATTAATGCGGATGTCGTCAATAAGGTTAAAGAATTCATTCCTTTAGCGCCATTACACAACGGACCCAACCTAATGGGAATAGAAGCCTTTCAAAGCATTTTACCCAAGGTTAAAAATGTGGGTGTTTTTGATACCGCTTTTCATCAAACCATGGCACCTCAAGATTTTTTATTTCCTATCCCATATGAGTTGTATGAAAAACATGATATACGACGTTATGGTTTTCATGGTACATCACATAAGTACCTTGCCTTGCAGGTTAAACAACATTTTACGTTAAAGACAAATCCTAAAATTATTACCCTGCACTTGGGTTCTGGTGCTTCACTTGCTGCAATTAAGGATGGAAAAGTTGTGGCAACTTCTATGGGTTTAACCCCATTAGGTGGCATCATGATGGGAACAAGAACAGGGGATATTGATCCAAGTGTTCTTCATTTTGCCGCATTAAAAACAGGACAATCCCATGAAGCAATTTACGAAATGTTTAATAAAAAGAGTGGTTTGTTAGGGATGTCGAAATTATCGAACGACTCTAGAGATCTCGAAGCGGCTCACCTTCAAGGAAATCCCCAAGCGATTCTAGCCAATCAACTTTTTGTCAGAAGAATTGCAGATTTCATCGGCCAATATTATGTAAGATTGGGTGGTGCAGATGTCTTGGTTTTTTCGGCAGGAATTGGAGAAAATTCTTCTTTCTATCGTCATTTAGTGATGGAGGAAATTAAGGATGCGCTTGGTATCGTTGAGGATTATGATCGTAACTTGGCCACAAGAGGAAAAATTGCGTTGATTACAAAACCTGAAAGTAAAGTTGCCGTGATGGTGATTCCGACAAATGAAGAATTAATGATTGTAAATTAAACCTATGACATTATTAAAAAATAAAGAAAACACGAATCAA
>CAZOHK010000025.1:0-11749 GCA_964579925.1 uncultured Staphylococcus sp.
GTGTAACTTTGAAAATCAATAAAGTTGAGATCTGGTCCAAAATTAGGAAGTTTTAAGCCTTGAAATACACGAAAAGCTTCAACACGTTTTTCTTCCATCCATGTTGGTTCTTTTTTTAGACGAGAAATTTGCCGGACAATCGCTTCCGTAATGCCTTTATCGGTCTTTAAAATTGAAACGTCTTTATCATTAAACCCATAACGATATTCGTCTTGGGGAATATTATCTTTATCCATTTATTTTTCCTCCTTTAATAATTGGAGCAATCCTTGCCATCCTAATGTTGCACATTTAATCCGACTCGCTTGTTTATGGGTATGCTGGAATACCATCGCTTCACCCAAGACTGAATCATCATAAGGCTGTGCATGTATCATTTTCATATATTGTTCGATGATATACAATGCATCTACTTTGCGCTTACCAAGTAAAAGCTCCGTCATGATGGAGGTCGAGGCGGTTGAAATCGTGCATGCGACGCCCTCAAACGCTAAGGCATCAATTTTTTGATCCTTGATCACCACATGAATATCGAGGTCATCAATACATCCAGCAGTGTCCATATGAATTGTGCGAATTCCTTTTAGAGGTATTTTTCCACGATTACGGGGATGTTCATAGTGATCCATGATCACTTGTCTCATCGTCATTGGATCATTGAAAATATGCATCGAGAAAATTCCTCCCTTCTTTCGCAGCTTTTAAAAATAGGTCTACCTCTTTTTCGGTGTTATAGAAATATGCAGACCAGCGAATCGTGCCGTCAGTCTTTAAGTATTCAACGAGGTTTCGTGCACAGTGTTGACCCGATCGGACGGCGATGCCTTTACTATTAAAATAGGTTGATGCGTCTTGTGGGTTCACACCTTTGATATTAAATGCGATAATTGCAGCATCAGTTTTTTCATTATAAATCACGATATGTGGGATTTGCTTTAAACCTTGAATTGCTCGATCTCTTAGCAGCGTTTCTTGCTTGTGAATGGCTTCAAAACCAAGTTTTTCTAAGTAAAGAATGGCTGCCTTTAAACCAATAATCCCAGACCAATGTTGCGTTCCCGCCTCAAAGATATGAGGGATAGGAGCATATTTAACTTCTTGTTTTTTGTTAAAGCGAAGAGACATGCCTCCACCTGTAAAAAATGGTTTCATTTTTTCCAACAATTGATATTTTCCATAAAGCACGCCAATGCCAGTTGGTCCGACCATTTTATGACCGGAAAACACTAAGAAATCAATATCGTCATGATCAACATTGGTTGGAAAATGTGGTACCGATTGAGCCCCGTCGATGACAACGATTGCCCCAACTTGATGAACGAGTTTAGCAATTGCTTTTACATCCGTTTTGGTTCCAAGAACATTGCTTACATCTGCAAAAGCAACAATTTTTGTTCGTGCATTTAAAAGAGGCTTAAGGATTTTTGGGGTTAGACGTTGGTTATCATCAAGGTCGACAATAATGATTTTGGCACCAGTTTTTTCTGCAGCTTGATACCATGGTAAAACATTTGCAGCATGTTCCGATTCGGTGATGATAATTTCATCACCCGCCTTAAGATTTGCTTGAACAAAACTTTGGGCGATCATATTCACGCCCATCGTCGTACCGGTTGTAAAAATAATTTCATTTGGTTTCGCATGAATAAAGGATGCTACTTTTGCTCTAGCAGATTCAATTTCATTCTCTAAATAATAAGAAAGGTCATATTCACCACGACCGGCGCTGACAGGGAAATCCAAATAATAACGATCCATTGCTTGAATAACTTGCAATGGTTTAAAACTCGTCGCAGCATTATCAAAATAAATCAAAGGTTTACCTTTAAATTTTCTTTTGAAAATAGGGAAGTCTCGACGAATTTTAGCAACGTTCATTTTTTAGTTCCTGAGTCGATTTGTTGTGATAATTGGACCCTTATATTTTCATCCGTAAAATAGGCAATGATTGGTTGTAAATAACCTAACGTGACGAGTCGTTTTGCTTCATGTTTAGTTAACCCTCGCGACTGTAAATAATATAAATGTTCTTCATTCACTCGTCCAACGGTTGCGGCATGGGAGGCCTCAACCTCATTTTCATCAATCTTCAGAACGGGGTCAGCACGACCTAAGCATTTTTCATCGAACACCATGATTTTTGCTGCTTGATGTGTTTTAGAAAACTTTGCTCCATTTAAGATATGACCTGTTCCCGTAAATTGGAGCGTGCTATTTCCTTCCGTAACCCCAAAGTTTGTCATGTTGGCATACGTATTAAAATTCTTGTGCGTAAAATTTACTGAATAAAATTTTCGATCTTGATGGCTCGCTAGGGCGGCGGTTCGCCATTCTAAGTTGGAATCTCTTCCTACCATGTCAAAACGTATGAAAACCTTACCCTTTCCTTCGGTAAAGTCTGCAATCGCAGATTCTAATTGAACATGTTCGCCGACGGTCGCATTCCAAGTTAAATTCTTATTAGGACCAAACATGATCTGAAATCTCCACTTCAAGAACGATATCTGCTTGACCATTTTGTACAAGTAAATCAATATTCGCTTCCGGAGCGATGACCAGATGGAAGGTATTTGACTTAACAAGACTTAAATCTAAGTAATATAAAACACGTTCCTTTGATGATGGGATATGAAATACTGATTGTTTTTCAATAAGCTTATTTCTTGGCATGGTTGGCAACCTCGTTGGTGGCACAAGCGCCAATGGAAATGGTGTTCATTGAGATTGGCTTTGCATTTTTATCTTCTTTCTTGATGCTGATGCCATATTCCTTGGTTAACCATTCATAACCAGAACCATCGATTTTTGTAATGACTTCAGGTCCACCTTCGACCGCGACACGGCCATTAATCATGACCACAACACGGGTTGGTTTGATCATTTGAAATAAACGCGCATAGTGAGAAATGATTAAAAAGCTTGTTTTGGAATCTTTTTGAATGCGTTTGATTGCTTCTGCAACAGTTTGTAATGCATCTACATCTAAACCAGAATCGATTTCATCTAACATCGCCAAAGTTGGTTTTAACAATAGCAATTGTAAGATTTCATTTCTTTTTCTTTCACCGCCTGAAAATCCTTCATTTAAATGGCGATGACTTAATTCCATTGGAATCTTCATTTGTTTTGATGCATCATCAAGTTTTTTATATAACTCCAACAATGGGATTGGTTTATCTCTTCTTACATTAATCGCTGCTTTTAAAAAGTCTGAGTTGATGACCCCAGGAACTTCGGATGGATGCTGCATACCGAGGAATAAACCCGCTTTTGAACGTTCATCCACTTCCATTTCAAGTACATTTTTGCCATCCAACACGATTTCACCTTGGGTGATTTCATATTTTGGGTGACCCATGATTGCAGACAAGAGGGTGGACTTACCATGACCATTAGGTCCTAGTAAGGCAACGGTTTCATGATCTTCAATGGTTAAGTTGACCCCTTTTAATATATTAATGTCGGCAACTTTAACCCATAAATTCTTTATTTCTAATTTGGCCATAATTTTTCTCCTTCAATCGATTATTTTACGTTATTTTCGTAGAATCCTCAAACATTATGATATTATATTTTTGCTGTTATTTTGCTTATTTTATCGTTTAATCACCAAATGGAATACTTATTCAAACAAAAAAATTAGATATTTGTTGAATATGACCTTATAAAATAATAAAATAACTATGCTTTATTGCTAGGAGGATTCTTAAGAAATGAATCGTACAAAATTGGCCATCGCATCCTTTGCGTTGGTAACGCTTGTCACTTTAAGTGCATGCACAAATCCCGTGACTGAAAACACCGATGGTTTTTTAATTACGATGAAGGACAAAGATGGCGTTGTCACCGGTTATGATGCCGATGCGCTATTTGGTCAATATCGTGAAAATGAATTTGGAGTCTCACGCTTTATTGAAGCGGTATCTGAATTGGTGATACGTAATCAAATTAATCAAGAAGATGCAGCCTCACAAGCTTTAAAAGCCGAAATTACACGAAAAGCTGAAATTAGTGTCGATGGTGTCAAAGAAACTGCCCGCACCAATGCCAATACAAATGGAACGAATTATAACGATGAATTACAAACGTTATTGGATTCCTATAATGTAGATGATCTAGAAGAACTTCAAGACTATTTTGCATACCGGACCATGAAGCAAGAAGTTGAAGACCGTTTTTTTGAAGACAATCAAGATAGTTTTTTACTTGGTGATGATTTTGGACCTGGCTACCTTAACGAACGGTTACCTTATCACGTTAAGCATATTTTAGTTAAAGTTTCTGCTGCTGGAAGCGATCTATATAATGGCAGAATTACCGAGGCAGAAGCTAAGAAATTATATGCCGTTGCAAACCGATTAAGTTTACAAAGAAATGGTGAAACGTTTGGAGAAATCGCCCGTGAAATGAGCGAAGATGGATCCAAAGAACAGTTTGGTGATTTAGGCATCATGTCTAAAACAACTAGTTTTGTCAATGAATTTAAATTAGGCGTCTACGCTTTTGACGCGGTTTTTAATGAAGTTCAAGAAGTTCAAGATAACGCTGAAAAACTTAATGTGCCAGCAGAAGCAATCACCGCGTTTCAAGAACTTGGTTTAGGAACGATTCCTTTCCATGCATTCGAGTCTCTCAATGACTATGCAGACGTGACGCGAGATGAAGATGGCAACCCGGTTAATAACAACGATGCCCTTTACTTCCCACGCAACATTATTTTTAATCAATATTTTAACCGCCATAATATTTCGGTGATTACTCCTGAAACTTTAGAAGGAGGAACATTTGAATCCGATGGTTTCCGTCAGGTTCCAGAGCTTGATAATGAAACCGTTTTGACCGATGAAAATGGTAAAGTCATTCTTGTAGTTCGGGCTGGTACTGGTAGCGGAGAAAGTGGTTACCAAGGTATTCACTTTATTGTGGTTGAACGTTCGGCTCTAATTAGTGTTCAAGATGGTGTCTCACTTGAAGACTATTACACAACAGAAATTCCTGGCAATCCAGATTATCCTAAAGGTACTGGCGAAGAGTCTGAAACTGAATTGATCACCTTCGTTAATTATAATGTGACCACAACTGCTAACTATAAAACACGTTCAGAAACTGTAAAGAGTGAAATTCGCAATTTCGATCGTTTCTTTAACTTCCGTATGCTTGAACAATTGATTTCCGAACAAGAAGTTACATTTGTTGATGAAACCTTAGAAGATGCCGTTTTATCTTATATGGATGTCACAAGACGCAGTGCCACTTTTGATCAAGATCTACAAGACACGAATACTTGGAATACATATATTGAATTCCTAGAATACCAAGAATTCCAACGTCAACGTCTCATCGATGAAGATTGTGCCCATGCTTATCTTACGAACGATGGTGGCTTGTTTACGCAAGGAGGAATCTGTTATGTTCAACAATAAGCTCAAACTTACCGCGATTGCGTTAAGTGCTGCATTACTAGTAGGCTGTTCAGAAATCACCATTAATCCAACCGACCAAGAAGGAAACATTTTGAATGGCCTTGTCACAGAATTAGAAAAGAACGTCAACTCGGTAGTCTATGATGCGCTACGCGATGGTGGCAACCTTACTCAAAAAACTCTAGAAGATGTGATGTTTTTGATCGCGGAAGACCGTTTAGGAACTTATGAAGATCTATTAGCGTCCACCGATGCAGATGATATTTCGCTTGTTGAAAAGATTGAACGCCGTGTGAATCAAAAAATGTATGATTTGATTGCATCTGGTCAATTTGAAACCCGTAATTTATTCTCTGAAGAACGTTTTGCATTTTCAATTGAAAAACAACTTTATCCTTTAGACCGCGATGAAGCTGATCCTTGGACGGTTGATTTTGTATTTCCACCAAGAAACACGGAAGATATTCAATCCGGTTCAGTGCTTGAAGATGCGATTCACCTTGAATACTACCAAACGTTTATTCGTGAAAGTCTCATTCCAAAAATCTATCGTGAATTATTAGTCGAAGAGTACTTATTACAAGAAGACTATTCTTCTTTAGGTAGAAGTTACGCTCGTAAGGTTAACTATGTTGCTTTAAAAGTGTCTTCTGAAAATCCTGAATCGGCGAAGTACTTAATGGATACCTTTATTGATCAATACATCTTGGATGAAAACGCAGATCCAATCGCCGACCTTGAACTATTGGCAAGGGCTTGGAGAGGTGTTGACACGAGCGAAGGAGCAGATGAAAGAGGATATACCTTTGCAGACGGTTCTCCAGAGTTGAATTTATTAGCTGAAGCGGGTCTTGCTGGTGAAAACTTTAACAAAACTTTATATGGCGAAATCTTAGAGCGTGCTGAAAAAATTAATCCTGAAAATCCTCTTTTGACTGATAAAACGGTTGAAAGTGAATTTACTGGCAATGGTCAATATGTACCAGAAGTTGGTTTAGAAATTAAACGTAATGAATTATCCAAACGTGACTTTACGACTGATGGTTGGCACATTAAAAATGGTGGCTTAGGTTCATTACCAGCATCGATTCGTGACCGTGTCTTCAATATTGGCGTTGCAAACGCAATCGATCGGATTGATGATGAAATTGATAATGTCGAAAATCCTGAAACTTCTGACTTTATTAGAAAAATTAATGGTGTCAGTTATTTAATCCCACAAACTTCTCAACAAAATGATGATCGTAACTTCCTCTTATATGATGCCAATAGCACCACCTATTACATCGTTCAAATTTTAGAAGCCGTCAATACAACCAAAATGAACGCTTCTGAAACCTCGACAACCAATTATGATGCCATTGAAGATGATGGTGGCGAAAAAAGAGAATTGATTGCAAGTGAAATTGCAAAAATTATTGGGACTCGTGAAGCAAGTATCAATGCAAGTAATCTCCACTGGTTAAAACTTGCAGAACTTAACTTCCATGATCAAACAATATATGATTTCTTTAAAGATCGTTTCCCAACCTTATACGACGAAGAAAACGATACCGCAGCATAATCATTCAAGATTATCCATGATAAAATAAGGAGAGAAATCTCCTTATTTTTTTTGGAGGAATAAAAATGGATTGTATCTTTTGTCAGATCATTGAAGGCAACATTCCGAGTCATCGCATTTATGAAGATGAATTCGTTCTAGCGATTCTTGATATCAACCAAACCACAAATGGTCATTCTTTGGTGATGCCGAAAGCGCATCATGAGCACTTTTTAAACACACCTCAAGATGTGGTGAATCAAGTCATGCATGTTGCTCAACGAATTGGCCAAGCCCAAGTCCAAAGTTTAGGTGCAAAAGGAGTCAATATCCTTTCCAATGCTATGCAAGCTGCTGGTCAAAGTGTTTTTCACTTTCACGTCCACGTCATCCCACGATATTTGCCAACCGATCGTCTACGAATTGAAATGCTTGAAAACACAAAGAAAATGACATTAAACTTGCCACAAATTGCGCAAACCCTTAAGTCTTCTTTGCCTTATAAAAAATAAAATTACTTTTTGGATTTATAAAAACTACGGTCATCTAATGCAAAAATTCGATTGGTAAATTGTCCGAATTCGGTTTGATCTAAGGCTTTATCCATCATCGTCATCTTTGCATCAAAATCATCAACCATATGAACAAATAAGGCTTCTTTGGTTAGAGGCATAACACTGCTACCAAATTCAGGTTTTCCATGGTGCGCCAAAACAATGTGTTGTAGAAGCATGACCTTTTCACGATCAATTTTTAAGTTTTCACCCAATGCTTGAATTTTTGCGCTCATGTATTGAAGATGCCCAATGAGCTTTCCTTCAACGCTATATTTGGGGATCACAGCACCTGTGAATTCAATGGTTTTGCCTAAGTCATGCAGTAAAATTCCTGAATAAATGAGATCGGTATTGAGTTTGGGGTATAGAGGCATAAGCGATTCTGCAACTTTGATCATCGAAAGGGTATGGTAAAGAAGGCCCGACGTGTATTCATGGTGATTTCGAACCGCCGCTGGATAAGTAATAAAGGCGTCATAGGATTGCTGAATTAATGTCTTTGTAATGGTGAGGTAATCTTTATCGACAATTTTGGACATCACCTTTGATAATTCTGCTTCCATTGTTTTTAATGGAACTGGTGCGGTCATCGTAAAGTCTTCAAGATTGACTGAATCAGGATTCAATCGTTGAATTTGGTTTACCCGGATTTGTAACATTTGCCGATACGCAGCAATTTCTCCGTCAACATGTAAAAAAGCGCCAACGTCAATGAGCGATTCTGTTTCGGGTTTCACATCCCAAAATTTAGCTTCAATTTGGCCGGATTTGTCTTGTAATTGGATGGTTAAATAAGGTTGTCCTGATGCAGTTAAACCTTTGCTAACTTGACTCACCAAAAATGATTGGCGAATGGATTGACCATCTTTAAAATCTTTAATCAACATGAGAGGGCTCCTTTAACTTTCTTCTAATATTGGCATAATTATAGCCCTTACGAAGTAGAAAGTTAATGACTTTCTCTTGAAATTCATAACCCTCGAATCTTCTAGAAAACATTCTTACTGCCTTTTGATAAGCAATCTCGAGATTCGTAGTTTCATCTGCTTCCGTTTGATGAGGTAATGCTTCAATCAACAAGGCAAAATCTTTTGAGTCAAATCCTCTCACCATCAAAGCCTGCGTCATTTTTTCTTTTTTTTGTCGTTGACTCAGTCGACTATATTTTTTGCTCAATTGACCAATTAACAGTCGCAAGGATTCTTTTTGAAGGTTTACATCAAGGCTAATGGTTTCTATCTTCGCCGATGAAATTCCCTTTTCAATTAACTTTTGCTTAATCACACGAAAACCAAAACCTTTTTTTTGGTAATGGTTCACCCAATCAATCATTAAGGTTTGGTCATCGATTAAATGAGCTTGCTTTAAACGATCAATCACGAGGTCGACTTGAGGTTTAATTGCCTTACGTTTATAGAGTTTTTCCCGAACTTGGTATTCGCTGTATCTGCCTTTACTTAATAGACGAAACCCATAATCAATAAAAGGTTGATTTTCACTTGCGGTGACAATTTGATTGTATGTATTGGAATCAATACTTTTTCCAACATAAAAGTATTGCTGGGTATATTGGTCGGGTGTGACGATCACGGATTCGCCAGATGAAAAATGGATATGAATCTTCTTTTTCTTATAATCAATCGTCTCGATGATTTTACCAGTATTGCCTTGTGGCACGTTGATATACCTCTATTAGATTTTGATAGAAATGCGGCAATGAGTATTGATTCACCGCGAGTGCCAAGGCTTGTTTAATTTGGGTTTGTTTTGGTGATGGCAATGAAAATATGGTTTGGACTTGTCTAGCAAAATCCTGAGCATCACTAAAGATAAACCCAGTTACTTGATGACGAATTAACTCGGCAAGATTTTCATCATATCGGCATAAAACAAATCGGTCAGATGCCATCGCTTCCATAAAGGTTAAACCTTGCGTTTCGGTTAAACTTGCTGAAACAAAAACATCAGCGATTTGATAAAAAAACGGAACTTCTTGAATCGGTACAGACCCAACAAAACTTACGTGTTTTTCTATACCGAGATTATTAGTCATTTCTACCAATGAGTGTCGATCAGGTCCATCTCCTACCATTAATAGACGTACAGGTTGGGGATTGGAATTCAAATATTCTTTAAAACCTCGAATGATTAAATCCATGCTCTTTTCTTTTGCTACACGTCCCAAAGACAAAAGTACTTTTTCACCTGGTAAAACCCATTTATTTCTAATCTTTTCAAGTTGTTCTAAATTCATATTCTCTTTTTTAAATCGAGAGAAATCAATGCCAGTTGGAACGATGTTAATAAAGCGATTGACACCATAACTTCGAATCTTGTCTTTCGTCTTACTGGAAGGAGAAATAAATTCCGTACATTGTTCTGCAATAGACCGAGAAAATTGCTTAACCACTTTTGCAGCTAGACCTTTGAAGAAACCAGCATAATGCGTGTAATCCTCATACATCGTATGATAGGTCACAACCGTTGGTAATTTTAAAAAGAATGCAGTGATTTTACCAAAAATACCAATTCCTGCATCCGTATGAATATGCATAATATCCGGTTTCCATTTGCGAACAAATTGAAAAGCCTTTGCATTAAAAAAACTCGACATACGATATCCATAAAGTTTCTTTAATTCAACCCCAGGAATGCGAATCATGCCGTCTTGAATATCGGTCTTTTTACCAAAGGGATTTGTCGTGATGACTAAGACTTGATGACCTTGGTCAGATAAAACTTTCTGATGTAATCCGACACTGACGGAAACACCATTGATTTCCGGTGGAAAGGTATCACTAAAAAGGGCAATTTTCATAACTATTTTTTTTCTTTAAGATCTTTTTTCTTAATTTCATCCGTATGAATAATATTGCCATATCGATCTACTTTTTTTCGTTTGAAACCAAAAAAGTCTCTTGCCATTTTTGAAAACCGATTGCTCATGTTAACGGTTGACATTTCGCCCGTAGACATCATCATTTCAGCAGTTTGGCGGCGAATTTCAATTGTGGATTTTTGCAATTCAACGAAGGCGTCTCCACCCTGGGCAAGATTGGTTCCTTTGTTACCAAGTCTAAATGCTACAACACTGATTGCACCAAGAATTAATGTCAAATAAAATGTCACACCACGCCAAATTAATTGAGGAGCAATCGTTTGGCTATAACCCCCAAATAGACTTTGGAATAAATAAGAGAAAAAGAATTCAGAAATACCAACCGAACCAGGAAGCGGGGCAAAATAAATAATCACATTCAAATAAGCGGTCATAAAAATTCCATCAAAGAAATTGGTTTGGCTTAAATCAATAGTTGGTAGTGCGAATGCTGATAAATAAGGTATTGAATAAGAAAGAGCTAATCTTAAGAAAGATAAGATAAGCAATACAATGGTCACTGGGGTGTTTGATCCAAGTCGTTTACTTTCAATTCTAAAGTTTTCAATTTGAACTTGAAGGTTAGATTTTACTTTATTCGCATCCTTAATTAACTTGAGTTTACCGAGCAAAGCAACAATTCCATTCACAATGGTTTTATGTAGGAATTTTGATTTTGCAAGGGCAAAGATAAAGAAAATAACGAGGAAATTCACCACAAATCCCAATAAAGATAAATAGATAATTGGAATGGATAAACCTGGAAATTCTACCACTTCAGTAATCGAAAGAAACTTTTCTAAGCGAAAAAGCAATGCGATTAATCCAAAGATAATCTGTGCAATTTGAGAAAGTAAAAAGTGCATCACAAGGATGGAAGCAGCGTTGGCAATTTCAATTCCTTGTTTATTGAAGGCGTAAGCTTGAGCAAACTGACCACCTGTACCAGATGGGGTGATATGAGAAAAGAATGCTCCAATAAAGAATATGTTTAATGCTTTTTTTAAATTGTAACGGGTAGTGTAAAGTCTCGCTAATATAAATAGAATAATCGCTTCAAAGAAAATATTAAATGCCATGACGACTAATATGAGAAGAATGACCCATAAATTTGCTTGAGAAAATGATTGAATAACAGCGTTTAAGTTTCCGTCTGTAAATAAAGTAAACCCTGTAAAACCAAACGCAACAAAAAAGAGGATCATCAAATTGTATTTGTATTTTTTTGATGGGTTCGTTTTTTTAGGCGTTAATTCATTCGAAATATTTGTATCCATATGGTATCAAATAACCGGAGTTATTATAGCATAAGAAGTAAATATCTTATGAAGGTATTTCGTTGATAAAA
>CAZOHK010000026.1:0-1697 GCA_964579925.1 uncultured Staphylococcus sp.
GCAGGCATGGTTTGTGGTTGATAGGCTGTTGAAAGCGAAACATCGGTGTACCAACCGATAAACGTATAACCCGCTTTTACCGGATCCGTTGGTAATGCAATCGCATCTTGGTAGGTGACCATGCGAGATTCGATAAGATTGCCACCATTCGTATCAAGGTTCAATTGATAGGAATTAATTTCCCATTTCGCATAAACATCCACTTGCCGAGAAGGCATACGTTCGAATGCATACGCTTCGGATAATGATTCATCCACATACCAACCTAAAAAGGTATAACCTTCTAAACTTGGTGTAGGCAAAACATCCATCGTTTGATCAAAGTCATATTGGATGGCATCCATGTTGATGCCATATCCAGGATGAAAGTAGAGATCATAAATATTAATTTGCCAACCAGCATATAACGTCACATCGCGACTTGGCATCGTCAATGGTAAATCTGCATCGACCAAGGTTTCATCTTCAAACCAACCGGTAAAGGTAAATCCTTCTTTAATTGGATTATCGGGTAAAACAATGGAATCATTGAATGTGATAGAGAGATTTGAAATGGATGATCCGCCATTGGTTTCATACGCTAAGGTGTAATCATTAATATCCCACTTTGCATATAAGGTTGTGGTTTGCGTTAAGACCGCATGTGCTTCGAGTGGAACCGTCAATGCATCGTCAACAAACCAACCATCAAAGGTGTGACCATCTTTGGATAAATCGTTTGGTAAATATGCATGTAATGCAGTTTCGTAAGGTAAGATCAATCCTTCAATCGTGGTACCTTGATTGGTTTGGAAAGTTAAACCATATGAATTTTTACTAAAGCTTGCGGTTAAGGTTAACGGGTTCGCTTTCATCGTCGAACCATTCGCAAACCATTGTTCGCCTTGCATCCAACCAGCAAACGTATGACCAGCCTGTGATGGATCACTTGGGAATTGGATTGTTGATCCAAACGCGACTTCCTGGGTGACATACGTTTCTGCGTTCGGCAGTAGATAGGTGACAAGGTAAGATTGAATCGCCCATTTTCCATAAATGCTTACATCACTTTGAATCGTGGTGCCATCAACATAAGGTAACGTTAAAGCCTCGTTCATAAACCAACCATCAAAAGTATGACCAAGTTTGGCATAGGTTTGTTCGGCAATTGCATCTTCCCATGATTGAAGCGTCGCTTCTACATTGGTTTGGTAAGGTAAAGCAATTGTCTCAATCGTTCCTTCATCATCATTTAAGGTGATGGTGAGATCATAAACATTCGTGTTGTAGGATGCATACAAGACAAAATTACTCGTCGGCATTTGATTTGGATCATAGGCCAAACTGAGTGCTTCATTTAAAAACCATCCTGTAAATGTATGGCCCTCTTTTGTTGGTTCATTTAAATCTAAGGTTGTATTTATCACGTAAAACGCTGGATTTGCATCGGTAACATTCCCACCATTTAAAACATATCCCACGGTAAAGACGTTTTGAATGGGTTTACCAAAAATGGTGATGGAGGTGGTTCTTGCGGCGATTGAGGTGATTGGATCTCCGCTAAAACCATTGGTCAGATACCAATCTTGATACAAATATGTCCCATCAAAAAATTCATAATCGATTGCAAATGCTTCATCCGTACTGACCCGAAACGTGCTTTGACGAATCGTACCACCAGCGGAAAAATGAATTTGGTACAACCAAATAGAGGTGAC
>CAZOHK010000026.1:1797-11051 GCA_964579925.1 uncultured Staphylococcus sp.
GGATTAATGCCATTTGGAATATAGGAATTGGATAAATACCAAGACTTGAGTGACATTTGTTGCATTAAGCCACCCGTTGCAGCGGTAAATCCAGCATAGAAAAAGTTGCTAATTTGGCTGAAGCTTGCAGTTCTTGTTAGTAAAGCAGATGTAGGTCTTGCTGGGCGACTGGTCGAAGGGGTTTCGTTATTACTTGTGGCAACACGCAATTCTAGTCTGCTCTGTGAATGGTCATATTCAATCCACGTATGGAAGGCGCGAACCAGTGCACCATTTGAGACCGCATTCCAGCGAGACAAATAGCTGCCATCGAATACCGTACCTGCCGTGCTCGAAGGTGAACCATTGGTGAAGACATCGCTTGATGCCATGTTTTCGCCACCATTATCGTAAAAATCAAATTCAATCCCAACGGAGTTCGTAATCCCTGAATATCCTAAACCGCCACCCAATGCACCTAACGAATTTGAGTTTGCGGCAATTACAAAAACATAGCCATCTGCTGGTCCTGGGGTCAGTTTATAAACATTCATGACAAAGTAAGTCGAAAAACCTGGACTGGTTGCATCCGCGGCGAGTTGTTCCTTTAAGAAAACGGAGGAAGCCTGACCACCACCAGTGGTCATTACGATTCCTTTGTTTGCATTTTTGGCAACCGTGATCCCGGATCCTTGGATGTTAAAATCAGATAAAGATTGACTAGCATTACCCAAGTCATCTTGGGCAAACCGTAAAACGGTGGAACCACCAGTCGCTTCTGCCTGAATGGTGTGTTTTGGAACGAGCCCACCCATGAATGACAAAGTGATGACAGCATAAACGATTTTTGAAAAGTTCATAACTCATTTAACATACCATAAAAACAACGAAAGTCAAAAATAGTTAACATATGTTAAGTAGTCTTGACTTATTTATCTTTTCTAATATAATTCGGTCTTAATGGAGGTCTAAACATGTTAGACATTTTTTTAGGCGAATTCTTAGGCTTAGTCGTCTTCGTTCTCGTTCATGGTGGTATCTTAGCAAGCATGGCGCTCACTGGTAAAGTTAAAGAAGGAATGGCTGCTTTAGCAGTATTCTTAGGTATTTCTTTCGGTGTCTTCGCTGCAATCGCAGGCGGAAGTGGTGCCCACATTAACCCAGCGGTCACTGCGGCTGTCTTCGTTACTGGCGGTATCGATGCCGTTGAAGCATTAGTCTATATCGGTTCACAAATCCTTGGTGGTTTCGTTGGTGGTTTAATCTTATGGGTCATCTATCGCCCACAATTTAAAGCAGCAACTAATCCTTTAGCTCCTTTAACCGGTAACCCAGATCAAAAAGATGTGGTTCAAAATGTGATCACCTCTTTCTTAGGTTCCTTCTTATTAGCTTTACTCGTTTTAGTCACCGTGACCTTAACGACCGGAACAGATCTCACCGCATTAGCAGTTGGTGCTGCAGTCTTAGCAGCCGCCCTTGCCGTCGGTGGTACCGCTTATTCCGTGCTTAACGTTGCTCGCGACTTAGGTCCTCGTTTAACTGCAACCGTTTTAAAGATTGGTCAACCAACCTGGGTTCCAGTTTTATTGCTCACCTTAGCGTCATTAGCTGGTGGTGCATTAGCCGGATTCGTTGTTACCTTAATTGGTTAATTCCAATTCAATGAACAAATAAAAATAGAGGCTTTGTGCCTCTATTTTTTTATTGCTTCGATACATTGTGGGTCGTTGTGTTTGACGAGATTAACGTATGAACTCACTTGGTAATGGGCTAAATTCGGAAAGTTCGTCGGCTTGTAAAGGAAAGTTAGTTCATCCACGGGGGTCTTTGGGTGAACCCAGTGGCGATATTGATCAGGATTTAACATGACCGGGATTCGATCATGGATTGGTTTCATCAGGTCATTCGCCGAAGTGGTTAACATCGCGGACCGGACGTGTTTGGTTTGATGTTCGTCTACCCATGATTGATAGATAGCTGCAAATACTAAAAATGGTTTATCGCGATCATAAAACCAAAACGTGTTCGATGGTTTGGTTGTTCGTTGCCATTCATAAAAACCGGAAGCGAGGATTAAACACCGTTTGGTTTTCAGTGATTGCCGAAATAATGGTTTCTCAAGGATGGTTTCTGACCGGGCATTGACCATGGGTTGGCGAAGGCCTTCCATTTTAAATCCCCAATTTGTTAAGCCACCACGAAACCGCGTTCCATCGTGGATGAGCGTAATGATCGAATTGGTCGGTGCAACATTATAAGTTGGTAACGTCAACATCTTTTCATTCAATTCCACAAGAAATTGATCATACAAAAATTGTGAGGTTGTTTGCCAAGCATGATGTAAACCAAATCGTCCACACATATCTTCTATTGTAAATTAATTTCACATAGAAGAAAAACATCTTATAATAATGAAGAAATGTTGCGTTGATGAAACGATGGTTGTTGGTTACCTCCTATTGATAGATGAAAGATTGAAATTAAAACGTTTAGAGATTTGCATGCGTGAGACGGGGGAAAAGATCGAATGGTTGGCGAAAAAATAAAGTTTCTTCGTGTGCAAAAGAACATGAGCCAAGAAGCCTTGGCGAAAGCTTTGTTTTTTAGTAACCGAACGATTAGTAATTGGGAAAATAACCTCCGGGAAGTCAGCATGGAAAACCTTCAAAAAATTGCGAAGTACTTTTCCGTTTCTTTGCAATATTTTTTAGAAACAACTGAGGTTACACCTGCTGCAAAAGGTGCATATCAACAAGTAAAAATTAAAAAAATTGCGACCAGTGATAAATACTTTTTTTCGATTTTCGTTCTCGTTTTGGTCCAAACAAGTTTATTATGGATTCCGTTATTTGATCGGTTATTGTTTGCATCGTTATCCCTTCTATTTTGGATTGGCGTGATGATCACATCCATCATTCGCTACTCGTTTTATGATCGGATTCGCACCAAGTCTTTTTTTGTTCCTTTGGATGCAAGGTTGTATTACCAAACGAAGGTAAGTGATGAAGCGAGAAAACAATATGCCTCATTAAATTTGTTTCATTACCTCACCTTGATTATCGTCTCTTTCTTTTTTTATTTAGCGGTTTTTGGTTTGGTCAACCTCCGACCGGAGGACCAGTTTTTTAATACCCTCATTATCGTTTTTGTTTTTTCTACAACTGGGTTTCATCTTTTGGTCATTATCAAAAACTTGACCTCGGGATTACCAAAAAAAGAAATGGTTTATCTGAAAGATCGTTACGATTTTGATATGTTAATTCATCGTTCCATTGTCAGTCTTCATTATGGGATGACAGTTTTTATTCTGATTTATTTAAACATTTATAGTCAAGCTGATTATCCAAGTGACTTATTGATGTTCGCATTGGTGAACGGATTATCGATGATAGCACTCTTAAGAGTATTGTTGGTGTTAAATGCAAAATTTTACGATTCATACAGCCTTTATTGCCACTATGTCGATACGAATCAAGTAGAATTACTTCACTAATCAACTTCCACAATGTGTGGAATAATTCCACAAGCACGCCTGAAATCTTCCTTATATTTTTTCACAGTTTATATTGATGTTACTGGGGTCCGTGCCTGAAGATTTGAATGGGGAACCTAGGTATCAAAACGAATGACAGAGCCCAGGAATGTTCATTCAAATTGAACTGTCTTGATACCTAGATATCAGAATTCAGGCACTCAACTTTATGTTAAACTTAATGGGTGAAAATATTAAAAGAACCACGTTATATTGATGTGTTAAAACGAGACGGAAACCTCTATATCGGTTTACCAGATCAATATGATCCTAACCTTCGTTATCCAGTCGTGTATTTCCATGATGGTCATAATTTATTTTATAAAGCCGACTCCTATGCAGGTGAAATATGGGATGTTCCGGGAGCATTTCGGACCAAAGGATTACCTGAATGTATTGTCGTATCCGTGAGTTGCGCCATGAAGGGTAATGCAAGGTTACAGGAATATAACATTTTTGATACCCGCTTTCCTTCTCATCCAACATGGATTGCCCATGGTCGCGGGATGGATTACTTAAATTACTTACTTTTTGATCTAAAAGAAGAAATTGATCGACGTTTTTCCACGTTAACCGGACCTGAACATACTTATATGCTTGGAAGTTCCATGGGTGGCGTCATCTCCTTAGAGGCGGGTTTATTATTCCCAGAGATCGTTGGTAACGTTGCGGGCTTATCCAATGCCTTTTATGCATCAACCAAACAAATTCTTCAATTGATTGAGCAAAAACCACTGAAACTTAACAAACTCTATTTAGATACAGGGGATGCTGAAGAAGGTTTAGAAATTGCCTCAATTTATATGCAAACCAATCTTGCAGTTAAAGACGCGATTCTGAAGAAGAAAGCTCGTACCCAATTTCGGTTTGAGATGATCAAAGGCGGTCAACATAATGAACCAGCCTGGCGAAAAAGGCTTCCAGACATCTTAAAATTTTTAATGTTACCAATAAAATAAAGGTTATGATTGTTTAACTCACATAGGAGATACAAAGATGAAACAAGGAAAGTTAAGTCTATTGGCGATTGGAGCAGGGGCATTGTTGGTTGGATGTGGATTAAATCTACCTTCCGTTCCCAATAGTGAAGTCACCCCATTACCTTTAACCGAAGGTATCAAAGCCGCGTATGCAGAAAAAGCAATTGCAGGCGTGTCGATGCTCGCTTCAAGTGGTTTGGTTGAAACCACCCCGGCAAATACAGGCCCATTGTTTGCTCAAGCACTCAATGCGATTGAGTTAGTGACAGAAGAAGCCTTGGTCGCGAAATTCACCGAATATATTGCGTTGATGGATCGTTTCCTAAGTGAAGAAGGTCAACCTTTCCAAGTCGTGGAATTGGTTTCTGACCGTGAAGCATTTACATATCGATTAAGTATCACCGTGCAAGATTTAGCAGACAATACAATGAATTATGAGATGTACTTTAACGTGAAAGAAGAAGTCATCGAGGAAGAAACCAGCTCCGAAATCACATCGAGTGAAATCATTACCTCCTCGGAAGATACGTCAATCGAATCAAGTACATCAAGCGAATCGTTATCATCCGTTGATGGCACATCCACTGACATCACCTCCAGTGAACCAACCTCATCCGAGGTCAGTTCAGAACCATTAGGACGCCGTGGCGATAAAGACGAAGATGAAAATGAAACCGAAGAAGATGAAGCACGTGAAGACGATGAAGAACGAAATGAACATGAAAACTATGATGATCAAGGGTTACGCGATCAATCCGATGAGGATAGCTACCAAGACCATCATGATCGAGATTTTGATCAAGATGATGAAGTTTTATTAGAAGGGGTTGTCATCTTTGAAGGGGCAGAATATCAATTACTTGGTTTTCAAGAAGAAGATTTGGATGGCGTGAAGACGAAATTCTTTATCTCACTTGATGAATCGAATTGGATTAAGATCAAGCGCGATATTGAAGTTGGCGAAGAAAAGTATGATCTATCGATGATGAAGGATGGACAGTTCTCCAAATTAACGTTTAAAACTGAAATCGAAGATAACGGCGATATTCAAATCAAGTTAAAAACGATTATGAATGGTGAACTCATCTCCTACAGCTTTAAAAAGCAAATCAACTTAGAAGGCGTTGAAGTGATTAAGATTCGGGTTGTTGAAGGGTCTGACATCCTTCACGTCCTTGCGATTCCTTCCATTGATGACGTCACCAATGAAACCATTTACACCTTTTACGTACGTGAATCTAACCGTGGTTATGAAGGCCGTCCTGGCGGTGAAGGTGGTCGAGGTCACTAAAAATCAAAGCAATCCTCACTGATGAAAAGGTGGTATGAACATACCGCCTTTTTTATTTGATTGAAAAGATCGTTTCAAGACCAAAAGAGTCTAGAATTGAATCCACTAGGATGGTTTCATAAAGGCCATTTTCAATACAGTGTTTGATGACGAGGTCTCGTTTGGAACTGACTTTAAAGTTGAATCCGGCTGCGCTAATTAGCGCAATCGCTTCATCAAGGTTTAGTCTCAACCCAATCGCAAATCGGAAGGCATTATCACGATCTGGCTGATAATCTTGGCGCGAGCGGATTTTTGAAAAAATCGAACGACTAATGTTCAATTTCTGATATAGTTTGACTTCGTCAATTGCGCGAGCATCAATAAATTCAAACAATAAATCTCGAAAACTTTTTCCAGGTTTAATCGGTGGGATAACCAAACTATCAATGAGGTGGTTGAATCGAGGTGACTCTAATTTAACTTGTTCGATCTTTGGTTTTACTTTTTGGAAAACGGGAGGTAAACCGTTTTCATTCACGGTCGGTTCAGGACGATAATCACGATTCACTAAGCGCTTAATATACTCGATCCAATATTCTCGATTGATTTTCAACGGTCATTCCCCCTACGTCTTATGCTTTTATTATACCTCATCAACTTTTGCGAATTTTGTTATAATTTTACAGAGGTATTTATGGAAAAAATCTTAAGTCAACAACGTGCATTCTTCGCAAGTGATGCAACCAAACCCTATGCGTTTCGTTTGGCCCAATTAAAGAAACTAAGAGCTCTTTTGGTTGAACATGAACAAGCGATTATGGATGCGTTGTATGCAGATTTACATAAAGGGACATTTGAAGCTTATACAACCGAAGTTGGTTTTAACTTAAGAACGTTACGTCACGCCATTCGTGATTTAAAAGTTTGGATGAAACCAAAAAGGCAAAAAGGAGAATTCTTTTTGCCATTTACTAAAGTTTTTTTGCAACCTGAACCAAAAGGGAATATTTTATTAATCGGCCCATTTAATTATCCATTTCAATTGGTGATTGAACCTTTAATTGGGGCAATTGCTGCAGGAAATACGGTGATCATGAAACCTTCTGAGTTTACGCCGAAAACCGAAGCCATTCTTGAAAAAATCATCAATCAAAACTTTCCATCCGAATATTTATATGTTGTCAAAGGCGATGCCAAAGTTACCAGTGAATTATTAAAGCTTCGTTTTGATCACATTTTTTTCACCGGTTCAACAAGAGTTGGTCAAATTGTCTATGAGGCTGCTAGTAAACATTTAACCCCGGTGACCTTAGAACTTGGCGGTAAAAGTCCAACCATCATCGATGAAACTGCAAACCTCAAGATTGCAGCAGAACGCATCGCCTTTGCCAAATTCACGAATGCCGGACAAACCTGCATTGCCCCAGATTATGTCTATGTCCACCAACAAGTGAAAGAACCTTTCTTAAAAGCGTTAATTGCCGTGATTGAAAAACGATATGCCGATCAACAAAGCTTTGGTCGTATTGTTTCTGATCGTCATTTCCAACGGTTACAAGGTTTAATCGATACCACTAAGGTTGCCTATACAACACCGGCAAATCCTTCAGAAAAATATTTAGGACCGACCATCTTAAAAGATGTCACATGGCAAGACAAGGTCATGCAAGAAGAAATCTTTGGACCCATTCTGCCATTGATCACCTTCCAATCAATAGAAGAGGTCATTCAAACCTTAAAACAAAAAGAAAAACCATTAGCACTTTATTTGTTCTCAGAAAATCGTCAAACGCAAAAGCGCGTTTGGAACGCATTGTCATTTGGTAATGGCGCAATCAATGATGCCTTGATGCAAGTGACCACAAGTCATTTACCTTTCGGAGGCGTTGGTCAATCCGGTTTTGGTTCCTATCATGGTAAATATTCATTCCTTACCTTTTCCCACTTAAAATCCTATATCCATAAATCCACCAAATTTGATTTGCCCATTGCCTATCCTCCTTACGATAAATCCAAGTTAGCGGTCATTAAAAAAATCATGTAAGCTGCGAATGATTGAATTGCATGGATTGCGTAACGCATGATGCCTTTCGACGTTAAACAAGGATATAATATTGGGACATGAAAACGTTAAGAGCTTTATTTTTTGAGTTTTTGTGGTTGGGTTTGATTACCTTTGGTGGGGGTTTAGCGATGCTCCCCATCATCAAGCAAACGGCACGTCGACGTCAGTGGATTCAAGAAAAAGATTGGGAAGAAATTGTAACCTTATCTCAATTAACCCCAGGTGCGATTGCAGTCAATTGTGCAAATTTGATTGGTTACCGCCAACGAGGCATCGTCGGTGGGATGGTGGCAGTTATGGGCATCATTTTTGCACCGATTCTAGTCATCACCTTACTCGCATTAGGCTTACAAGTGTATTTACAAGAACCCTTGGTCATCAAGGCATTATCGGGCATGTTCATCGTCGTCATGGTTTTATTCGTGAAGGCGGCAATTGATTTAGGAAAAATCGCATGGCAAAGATGGTGGTTGGTTCCTTTTTCAATCCTTAGTTTTACGGTGTCCTATTTTCAATGGTTATCACCAGTCTGGGTGATGCTGCTTGCCCTTACCGTTACCCTTATGCTGACATGGTTTTGGAGACCGAAACGATGAGTTTAATCGGTTTCATGCTTCAATTTATTTTGGTTGGACTTTTAACCTTTGGTGGAGGTCTTGTCGCGGTCACCTTATTATTTGATACCTTTGTCACGACCGGTGTGATTGAATCCGCATTTTTTTATCAAATGCTAACGATTGCAGAATCCACACCAGGACCGATTGCAATTAATCTTGCCACGTATTTAGGATTTTCCCAGCATGGCGTGCTTGGCGCGATCCTTACCACGCTGTCATTTATCCTTCCGTCTTTACTCATCATTTGGTTGAGTTATCCTACCTATCAAAAACACCGCGATAATGTTTGGGTTCAATCCGTGATGATTGGTTTACGTACTGCCATCTTTGGGATGATTTTGGTGACGCTTGTTCGGATGGGTTTAACCCTTTGGCAAACCCATATGCATGCTCCGTTGAACGCGATCATCCTTGTCATCCTCATCATCTTTCTTTTCAAGCCATTAAAAAACCGCCCCTATCTTTTACTGATCGTTGGGGCGGTTTTTGGCGTCTTCTTTTTGTAAGTCGTTTAGTACATTTCGCCAGGATTTGGCATCGCTGGAGCAGCAGGTTTGTCTTCCTTGATTTCGGTTACACCGGCTTCAGAAGTCACTAACAATGCTGAGATACTGGTTGCATTTAAAACCGCAGATCGTGTGACTTTGGTTGGATCAATGATGCCTTCTTTAATTAAGTTGACCCATTGACCGCGTTTGGCGTCAAAACCAAATTCTGGTTTTTGTTTCTTTTGGTTGTCGACGATATCAGCCCCGTTGAATCCTGCGTTTTCAGCGATATGGAATAAGGGAGCAGATAGGCTGTC
>CAZOHK010000027.1:0-11039 GCA_964579925.1 uncultured Staphylococcus sp.
GCTAGGTCAATGATCTTCACCGGTTTTCCCATGTCAAGAACAAAGATTTCTCCATCTTTTGCATAAACCCCAGATTGGAGGATGAGCCCGACTGCTTCAGGAATGGTCATAAAGTAGCGGGTAATATTTTTATCCGTGACGGTCACTGGACCACCCGATTCAATTTGTTTTTTAAACAATGGAATGACACTTCCATTACTTGCTAAGACATTACCAAATCGAACGGCAGCATAGGATGTTCCGGATGCTTGTTTTGCAAAATGGCGAATAATCGTTTCCGCATAGTATTTGGTTGCACCCATAACATTGGTTGAACGAACCGCTTTATCGGTGGAAACCAAAACCATCTTTTTAACCCGAAATTGCGTTGATAAAGAGGCAATGTTATACGTCCCTAAAATATTGGTGCGAATTGCTTCTTGTGGAGAGTCTTCCATTAATGGGACGTGTTTATAAGCAGCGGCATGAAAGACAAGTTGAGGTTGAAATTGTTTGAAGATCTCTTCCATGCGTTCGCGATTATACGTTGAACCGATTTGGACATGAACCGGGATTTTGTTTGTTAATTTCTTATTGGACTTTGCAAGTTCTTGTTGAACATCGTATACACCATTTTCATATATATCGAGCAGGATTAACGATTTGGGTTGATAGGTAAAAATTTGTCTAGTTAATTCACTGCCGATGGATCCACCTGCTCCTGTGATCATCACCACTTGATCTTTAATGAAACCTTTGATTTCATCATTGATTAAAGGCACGACGTCACGTCCCAACAATTCATTGACATCAACGTCTTTGACCTTCATTTGTTGACCATCTTTTTCTAATTCTTCCATTAATGGTAACCGGCGAATTTTCACTTGATCTTTTTCCATGTATCGAAGGATTTCAAACAACCGGACTCTGCTAATGCTTCCAACCCCAATGATGACTTGATCAATGCGGTAAGCTTTGATGAACTTAGAAACATCGGAAACGGGACCAACCACGGGTAAGTTTAAAAAGCGACGTTTTTGTTTTTCTTTATTGTCATCTACCACCACAATCGGTATCGCTTGCAAACTCTGATTGTTTCTAATTTCATCAATCACAAGTTTTCCAGCAGAGCCCGCGCCAATGATTAAGGTACGTTTGGCATCTTTGCGTTGAGGTGAGCGAAAACCCAACACAATTGGTAGGAGTCTTCTCCCAACCCGAATCGTGATTAAAACAGATGGTTCTGCAATTAAGACAAAGGTGAACTCTAACAATGAGAATGGGATTGAAAATACTGTCAATCCAAGAAAAAATAATAAATTCAATCCAATCGCAACGAGGCCAAACTTGATGGAATCAAACATCGAAAAATGCGTTGTAATCACTTGGTAAATCCCAGCGATAAAGAAAACCGACATTTGTAATAAAACATAACTCAACAAAAGTAACATGTGCGTACTGAGCACATTCAATGATAAGTCCCGATCGACAAAGATAAAGAGGCCAATCAAACATAACGAGATGAAATCTGCGGTAAGATATAAAACGTATTTAATCCACCGAGGTAATTGATTCATGATTTATATGTGTGAAAGTGGTTTTAATAGACTAACCGTACGTTTCACGATGGATTCAGCAAGTTCTTTTGTAATCTCTTGTTTAAGATAACGATAAATCAATCTCGCGATATCTCTTGCCATCGTTTCGGTTGCGCCGCGTGTGGTTAATGCAGCAAAACCAATGCGCACACCAGAAGTAATTTGTGGTTTTTCTTGATCATTTGGCAACATATTTTTATTTAAGGTGACGTTGATCTCATCGAGTTTTAACTGGCAATCAACGCCGGTTAATCCAAAAGATCGCTTTGTATCCACTAAAAATAAATGCGTTTCTGTACCAGAAACAAACGCACCAAGTTTTGCAAATTCATCAGCGCAAGCTTTTGTGTTCAATAAGATTTGTTTTGCATATTGTTTAAAGGAAGGTTCAAGCGCTTCAGAGAATGCTTGAGCTTTGGCACCAATCACATGCATCAACGGACCACCTTGAGCTCCGGGGAAGGTTGCAGAATTGAATTTTTTAATCATCTCTTCACTGTTCGTCAAAATCATTCCCCCACGAGGACCACGGATGGTTTTATGGGTTGTGGACGTCACCACGTCTGCATAAGGAAAGGGTGAAGGATGAACACCGGCAGCAACCAATCCTGAAATATGCGCCATATCAACCATAAACACGGCACCGATTTCTTTAGCAACGGAGGCAAACGATTCGTAATCCGTTAAATAAGGATAAGCAGAAAATCCGGCAACAATCAATTTTGGTTTTTCTTTTCGGGCGAGCGTTTTCATGCCGTCATAATCAATGCGACCATTAGCCAGTAGACCATAATGAATAAATTGATAAAGTTTTCCTGAGAAATTCACACTACTTCCGTGGGTTAAATGACCGCCTTCATTCAAACCTAAGGACATGATTTTATCACCTGGTTTTAATAAGGCGCTATAAACGATAAAGTTTGCACTGGATCCAGAATGAGGTTGGACGTTTGCAAATTTACATTGGTAAAGTTGGCAAGCTAAATCAATCGCGAGTTGTTCAACTTTATCGACATGAACACAACCACCGTAATAACGTTTGCCAGGAAAACCTTCCGCGTATTTATTGGTGAGAATAGAACCTTGAACATCCATCACGGCTTTTGACGTGTAATTTTCAGAGGCAATCAATTCTAAACCTTCATCTTGACGATGGGTTTCTAATTCCATAAATGATTTTAATAAAGGGTTCATTTTCATAGTTAGATTATACCATTAACCTCTCTTTACCATTATCGAGTAAATAACCGAATTCACCAACAATTAACAATTATTAATCATCTCCATACCACTTCTGTTTCATCTCAATTATAATAACTATGTCTTCAGGGTAGGGTGCAATTCCCAATCGGCGGTAAACCCCGCGAGCGGAAACGTAGGAACTTGTGAAAATCAAGTGGCGACAGTAAAGTCTGGATGAAAGAAGCATTATTTTTTCATGTTAACCCTGAATGCTGAAAAGGTCAGGGTTTTTATTTGAAAAAAAGAACAGATCTCGACTTTATGCGCCAAGCACTTTTACTTGCTTCCCTCGCAGAAAAGCAAGTAGGCCATGATCCGATGGTGGGTGCAATTTATGTTAAAAATCAAAAAATCATCACCAAAGGATATCACCAAAAGCTTTTTGGTTTACATGCTGAGTTTGATGCATTTAAGGATCAAGATTTTGATGTTCGAGGGGCAACGCTTTATGTGACCTTGGAACCTTGTGCCCACGATGATTACTATCCTTCGTGTGCGTCGTTTGTGATTCGAAAAGGTGTGAAAAAAGTAGTGATTGCATCGTTAGATCCAAATCCAATTGAGAATGGAGATGGTGTTGATGCGTTAACCAAGGCAGGCATTATCGTTGTAAAAGGAATCTTCGATAACGAAAACCGCATACTCAATCAAGCATATTTTGAAAGGTTTAAATAACATGTTCTCAGGCATTATCGAAACGATCGGTATCATTAAAAAAATTGAGGAACTTCCTTCTGGGTTTCGCTATACGATTCAGTCTCGGAAAGTCCTTCAAGGAACGAAGTTAGGAGACTCGATTGCCCATGATGGGATTTGTTTAACGGTAATTAAAAAAGGTTGGCAAACCTATCAAGTTGAAGTCATGAAAGAAACCATTCAAAAAACCGCATTGTCATTATGGAAAGAAGGTTCAAGTGTTAATTTGGAACGATCACTAGCCTCTAACCAAAGAAATGGTGGTCATCAAGTCGCAGGTCATGTTGATGGAGTTGGAAAGATTTCAAATTTACGAGAAGATGGCATTGCAACTGTGGTTACGATTCAATTACCGGCCTCACTGACAAAATACATGATTGAAAAGGGAAGCGTTTCATTAGATGGCATTTCCTTAACCTTAACCAATGTGAAAGCGACATCGTTTGAAGTTTGGTTAATTCCTCATACCAAAACGCATACCACCTTGCTGAAAAAAAAGATTGGAGATCCTGTCAACATTGAAGTGGATATGATTGGAAAATATATCGAGAAATTAATGGGACAAAAACATGAATAATTACGCACTTGTCCGCCAAGCAATTCAAGATTTAAAAGCAGGTAAAATCATTGTCGTCTTGGATGAAGAAAACCGTGAAAATGAAGGCGATTTTGTGATTGCCGCAGAACTCACCACCTGGCAACATATTCATTTTATTTCTTCGGTTGGCCGCGGGTTAATTTGTACACCATTGACAGAGACTATTGCTAAGCAACTTGCGTTACCTTTTATGGTTAATCAAAATACCTCGCATCATCAAACTGCATTTACAATCTCTGTTGATGGGACACAAACCACCACAGGCATTTCTGACATCGAACGATCGATGACTATTCAAGCGCTTGCCAATCCTACATCAAAACCAAAAGATTTTAAAAGACCTGGTCACATCTTTCCTTTGATTGCAAAAAAAGGTGGATTAAAGGAACGTGAAGGTCACACAGAAGCTGCAGTCGATTTAATGCTGCTTGCTGGTTTAAAACCTGTTGCAGTGATTTGTGAAATTTTAAGTGATGATGGCAAGATGGCAAGAAAGCAACAACTTAAAAAGATTTCAGAAAAGTACCAGTTAACGATGATTGAAATTAAAGATATCATCGCATTTCAAAAGGAGAATCACCATGGGTAAGATTCATATCATCGTCGCCGATTTCAATTCGGAAATCACCAGTCAATTGTTGCAAGGGGCAATCGCAGGATTAGCCGCTAAGGATTTCCCAAGTAAATCGATTATCGTTTCTCATGTTCCTGGTGCATTTGAATTACCGATTGCCGCTCTTTTCGCCGGGCAACAATTCGCAACCGATGCAGTGATTTGTCTAGGGGCTGTCATTCGCGGTGAAACCAGTCACTATGATTATGTATGCTCAGAAACCGCCAGAGGTATCATGGACGTTGGATTGAAACTCCAAAAACCAGTCATCTTTGGTGTATTAACCACAGAAAATGAAGCCCAAGCAGAAGCTAGATCAAAACCAGATTCAACCAATAAAGGGTTTGAATGTGCCCTTGCAGCGTTGAGTATGATTAAGACTTTGAAATCACTTCGCTAAACGTCATCAATGGCAATTGAAATAATTGCGCCAATGCAGGGAAAGTTAATTTACCTTGATACGTGTTTAAACCACTTGCTAAACCCGCATCAAGTTTCATCGCTTGCTTAAATCCTAAGTTAGCAATCGCAAGACCAAACGGTAGGGTGGCTTGGTTTAAAGCAATCGTCGAAGTTCGTGGCACTGCACCTGGCATGTTCGCAACGCAATAATGAATAATGCCTTCTACTTCATAGATCGGTTGGTCGTGATACGTGACTTTACTTGTTTCGGTACTTCCACCTTGATCAATCGCAACATCGACAATGACCGAACCTTTTGGCATGGTTGCTAAGTAAGATTTTTTAATTAATTTCGGAGCGGCGTCTCCAGGAATCAAGACGGTGGAGATGACTAAATCCGCTTGCTGAATGGCTTGAAGAATATTGGTTTCGTTTGAAGGAAGCATCGTTAATCTGCCATTTGCAATTGGCAATAAGGTTTCCACTTGTTTAAATTTCACATCAATCGCCGTCACCCTTGCTTGCATCCCTAAAGCGATTTGGGTTGCGTTAAATCCTGCATAACCATTTGCCCCTAAGACCACCACATGGCCAGGTTCAACCCCTGGTATACCACCTAATAAAATGCCACGGCCACCATATGATTTTTCTAAATATTTTGCACCTTCTTGAACCGCCAACCGACCAGCAACTTCTGACATTGGTCTCAAGACTGGTAAACGACCATTCTTGTCTTGAATGGTTTCGTATGCAATGGCGGTCACTTTATTTTTCAGTAACGCTTCGGTTAATGGTTTCGCCGCTGCAAGATGTAAAAATGTATACAAAATTTGACCAGGTCTCAGTAGGGAGAACTCTTCTTGAAGTGGTTCTTTGACTTTAATGACCATCTCTGCTTTTGCATAAACTTCTTGAATGGTTGAAAGGATTTTACAACCAACCGTTTGGTATTCTTGATCAGAAAAACCGGAGCCAACACCAGCATCTTTTTGGATCAATACTTGATGATTTGCGAGTATATAAGCTTTTGCAGCAGCAGGTGTAAGGCCAACTCGGTACTCTAATTTTTTAATTTCTTTTGGGACACCAATGATCATAGGGGTCACCTCGATTCGACTATATTATATCACTCGCTTTTAAGTTTACTTGCTTCTCCATGACGAACAAAAAACATAGTTACAAAACTTGCAAGAGCAAAGAAGGTTGCGTATGGAAAAAGTAGCCGTAAACCAAAGATGGTCATTAATGCACCAGATAGAAGCGGAGTGAAAATTTGTGCTGCCATCGAAGCCGTATAGTAATAACCAGTATATTTACCAATATTACTACCAGAAGACATTTCCACGATCATCGGATATGAATTGACATTGATTGCGGCAAATCCTAATCCAGCAATCGGCATAATCACATAAACGATCCATGCATTATCAGCGGTGATAAATGACCCAACAAAGGTGCCAAAGGATAACATCAAAATCCCCAATAAAACGGTTTTACGTCTACCAATTTTATTTGCCAATGCCGCAAGTGGTAAAAATCCAATTAAGGCGGCAATGTTTGCAACGGTTACCGGTAAAACATAGTTACTTAATTCAAGCACATTACTGGCATAATCCGTAAATTTCGTTGTAATGGCATTAAAACTAAAAAACCATAAAAAGACAGAAGTCATGATGAGCCAGAAACTGAGTTGATATTCTTTCTTTAAAGGGGTGACAACATTTTCTTTTCGATCTTTTTCTTCTGCTTCGGTTTCATAACCTTGTTCAATCGAAACGCGATGCATGTCCTTAACCCAAGCGACTTCTTTGACCATAAATCGAAAGAGGATAAGAATTGCAACCATCGTCAAAGAAAGCATGATGAAGGCTCGCACGTATGGCGTAAATTCCTCCGTAGCTGCATTAATAATCAAGGTGGCAACGATATAACCTAAGACGCCCATCAAGTTTACAATCGCGTTGGCAACGTTGCGAAATGGTTTGGGGGTAACATCTGGCATTAAGGAAACGGCAGGTGTTCGATAGTAAGACATGGATATGAGCGCAATAAAAAGGGTAACAATATAGAGCACCAAATATAGCGGCGAAATCATCGTGACCTGTTGAAAGATTAACGAATAACGAATAAATGACGCATCAAGTTTTGAAGAAAAGTAAACGATATCATTGAGCATGACATAGGTTTTCTGATTCGCATCGGCAAGTTCGGTTATCAAATCCTTTAATGATGGGGTGATGGCGAATGAAAACTGTTCACCAGTTTGGACAATCCCCAAAATCCCCGCATCGATGACCGCAGATTGTTGGTAAAAGTCGACTATCGCAACGCCGACAATTAAAATCGCAGCGATGATGATACCGATGGTGATAAACGGTGTTCGCTTACCCATTTTTGAGGTTGAGCGATCCGACAACGTTCCAAAAAAAGGTAACAAAAACAAGCCAAGTAAGTTATCAAAGGTCATCACAAAATTTGACCAGAATGGATTTAATCCAAAAGAATCGACCAACATTTTTGAAATGACGGCCTCATAGAAACCCCAAAACATTTGGATGGTTAGAAAAGCTAACCCGATTAAAATGGTCCTTGAGTAATTCAGTTTCATGATTAGAGAGATTTGATTTTAATAGTTTCTGCTAACGCTTCTAATTCTGAGATGTTTGTGATGTCAGCGCCTTCAACTTTTTTAACTGCGAGTGCCATCGCAAATGCCAAGGAAACTTTATGGTCAGATGTTTTTTCAAATCGAGACATATAACCTGCGAGTAACGCATCACCAGCGCCGACGGTATGTTTGACTTTTACAGTTGGAGCTTCAACGTGGTAAGCTTTGGTTTTATCAACGAAAATAGCACCTTGTTCACCCAAAGAAAGCAACACTCTGTTTTGAGTAATTTCCGCAACTTTTTTAGCTTGAGCATAAAGCTTTTTAATGTCGGTTGCATCGGTATCAGCTAAGAATTGAAACTCCGACAAATTTGGTTTGATTAATAATGGCTTGTACTTAATTAATTTTTTTAATTCTTGACCGGAAACATCCAAAACAAAATCAATCTTGCGTTGGATGATGTATTTGACGATTTGTTCAATCAAACCAGTCTTATCATTGGCAGTGGATGAACCAGAAATCACGACGATATCTTTAGGTGTGATCGTGTTTAATTGATTTAATAAATTGTTGAGTTCTGAGCCATTGATTTCTGGACCAGCAGCATTGAGTTCGGTTTCTTGATCATGGATTAACTTCACGTTAATTCTTGATGTACCTTTAATGAGGGTTGGACGAAGATGAATGTTCAAGTATCGTCCAAGTTGACTCAGTAAGTAGTCACCCGTGAAACCACCAAAAAAACCAAGGATGGTTGATTTAACACCAAGGATGTTTAACATCACCGAAACGTTAACACCTTTTCCTGCAGCGACCACATTGGATGTGGTTGAGCGATTCAATGATCCTAACTTTAATTTTGGCAATTCAAGATAATAGTCAAGACTTGGGTTTAAGGTAATTGTGTAAATCATAATTTTCTTCTTTCTTCGAATTAGCTAACAATTGTCTTGGGTCATGAATGTCGGATTCACATGTTGTTCATCCGATATTCATGGATATAAATTTATTTTTTCAGCGGTCCTATCTGACTGACTTTTTACATTTTTAACCGCCGTAATTACATTTTAACTTATTCAAACAACGATTTCGAGAAAGAAAAGGCACATTGGTTTGTCTATAATATAGATAGGATGGAAGAAATTATGAATATTCTACTGAATTTAATGGTATTTGTTGGTTTTTTGGGTTTTTTGGGCACTTTCGCCTTGGTGATGATTCATTATTCATTAAAAAAGGGACGTCAACTTAAACCTTTATCAATCCTAACTTTTATTGCCGCAACCACTATTTTGTTAGTGGGGACCTTGACAACAAGATCCAATGAACCAATTCCTTTAGAACCGGTTGGTGTGAATCAAATCCAAAGTGAAGAGCATCTACGATCATTATTAAGACAATCTCAAGAAACCAGGAATGAATTTAATGATGTGGCATCTCCTGGCGTGACAGAAGATTCAACCGCAAATAATTCAACTGAAACCGAAAAAGATAATTCCTTTGTTGATACCAATAGCCAAGTTGCAGGTATCAAAGAAGGTGACGTTGTCAAAACTGATGGCAACTTTATTTATTATGCAAGCCGTTGGGATAGCCGTGTACGCGTCATGAGTGTGGACAATGAAAACTTGGTCACTTATGTAACGACCATTGACCTCGCAACTGAAGATGAAACCATCTATACAGATAGTATGTATTTGACGGATGACTATTTGATCATTATTGGTTATCGGTATTCATTTACCAATTCAAGCTGTGCAACGAAAGATGAAAACGGTGACGTCTATGTTTGTGATGACTTTGTATGGTGGCAACCCACTGGTTCAGTGGTCATGATTGATCGGGATAGCTTGGAAATCGTTTACAGTCTAAGAACGAATGCAGCTTTTATTGATCACCGTATCGTTCCTTTACTCGATGGTGAAAATTTGATTGGCGAAACCTTGTATTTAGTGGGTCATCATTATTTTTATAGCTTTAGCGAAGGGCAAGAATTACGACCATACTATATTGAAAATGACGCTGAACAAGTGTTTATGCCGTTTGAATCGATGTCATATATTAGTGAAGATAATCTATATGCCATGACCACGATCACCGGCATTCCATTGGTTAGTGATGCAAGTCAATTAACTTATGAAACGTCCGGTTACTTAGGAACGACCCCAGATTACAAAAAATTATTTGTTAACTTTGAACATCTCTATTTAGCTCAATCCAATTACATTTGGCAAGAACCTCAAAGCTATCAAACCACCACGATTCTTAAATTTAGAATCAATGTTTTAGAAGGAACGCTGACGCTCCTTGCTGTCGGCACCATTCGAGGGGTTGCCATTAATCAATTTGCTTTAGATGAATACGAAGGATTCTTCCGTATCGCCACAACGGATACGGTTTGGGATTGGCGCACCGATGAATGGTGGTGGACTTGGGATAATCGAACGATTACAAATCGCTTATATATTCTACGTGATTTAGAAGATGGCACCTTTGAAATTACCTCGTTAATTGAAGAAGGCTTGGGGAAACCTAATGAATCGATTATGTCGGTTCGCTTTCAAGGACCACTAGCGTATATCGTGACGTTCTTAAGAACTGATCCTTTATACATCATTGATTTATCCAATCCAAATGAACCTGTTATCCGTGAAGAAATTGTGCTCCCTGGTTTTGATACGTATCAACATCCATGGGGAAACGATGGTTTAATCGGATTAGGTTATGATGCAACTGAGTCCGGAGAAATTACCGGCATGAAGTTATCAGCTTACCAAACCACAGCCGGATCAAGTGATGTGATTCAAACTATCAATTTATCCGCACTTATTTTAGAAGAAATGCCAAATCAAAACGATTTAAGTTGGGGTTGGACATGGGCAGAAGCATTATGGGATCATAAAGCCATCACCGTCTCCATTGATCATGGTGTATTCGCGTTTGCAATCAATTCATATAGTTATGAATTAGTCCAAGTTGGCGGCGGAAATGTTGCCGATGAAGGCGTGGATCCATATTATAATTATGAATTTACGTATCATTCCTATTTCTTTATCTTCGATATTAATTTTGAAAACGAAAACCCCATCACCCTACTTGAAAAAATCGAACACCCTTCCAGTGATTTAGGTTACGTGCAAGTGGATCGTGGTGTCATCATCAATGACGTGATTCATACGTTATCGAATCAACAAATGATTAGTTATGATTTATCATCGAATGAAGAACGCCAACGTTTAACGTTTCCAGAATACCAATAAGTTGTTATTGTTGCTTGAGATCTAATCGACGGCCAAGCGA
>CAZOHK010000028.1:0-10625 GCA_964579925.1 uncultured Staphylococcus sp.
GTGCCGAGAGCGGCACTATGCTGAGCGACGTGCGGAGCAGGAGGACAGCGTGCGAGTTTGACTTGAAAACCTTGAATGAGATTTTTTTCTTTTAACATTTTTAATGCGTAATATGAGGCAAGTGCAGGCCCTTTATCATCACTGGTTCCGCGTCCATACATTTTTTCGTTCTCAATTACGCCACCAAATGCTGGATGTTTCCATCCTTCCGCAACCGGAACCACATCTGCATGCGCATAAACCGCGATTAGAGGACCTTTACCATATGAAATTTCGGTGACGTGACCATCACAATAATCAACTTGAAATCCGTCTTTTTCTGCAAGTTTACCGATGAACTGGAGCGCTTGATAAACCGGTTCACCATAAGGTTTTCCTTTTGTAATGGTTTGCTCTTGATGAATGGAAGGAATGTTTATCCATGCTTGCAGTTTTTGAATGGCTTCCTTTTGGTAGACCTTCATGAAAGTAGAAAATTGTGATGCCATATGTGCATCCTCCTTTAACAAATTTGAAAACGATTTATTTTAACCAACTTGTTGGATGAAACATGATTAAAAGATGCCTTGATCATTAGGGACATCGTTGAATACCTTTTAGAGATAAATGTGGATCATGCGTCACTTTCATTTTTAAATGCGGAAGCAAAAGTTTTGCATAACCGCCAGTGATAATAATTGGGGCATTTTTCCATCCCAAACCTTGAATTCCTTGTTGAATCAATCCTTCAATCATATGGACATGGCCAAAAATAATCCCACTTGATAATGCTGCTCCAGTATTTTTACCAAAGACTTGACTGGGCGTCATCATCTTGGTTGTTTTCAATAAGGCAGCATGTTGGTTCAGCGCTTTAAAAGATGTGGCGATACCAGGAGCAATCGCGACCCCTTCGAAACCTTGTTGTTTGATGGCGATTACTTTTGTTGCGGTACCTAAATCTACGATGATTGCATCTTGGGCATAAATTTGATTGGTGGCAATTGCATCGACTAATAAATCAAGTCCTAGTTCTTCGGGGTGATCAATGCGCAATTGAAATTTCGGATAGGTTGTATGGGTGATGAATTGTGGTTGAATCGTGGTTAATTGTGCGATTGCTTTGACAATTAAATGGCGAATCGCAGGTTTTACGGAAGCAACAATAACCCGTTCTACCCTATGTTTTTCCAACATTGGTTTTAACCATTGTTGGTAGACAAGAATGGTAGGAATGGGTAGATGATCAAGAAATGAATTAAGAAGCAAATTATCGGCATCAAAAATGCCAGCCTTAACAGAGGTATTACCTAAATCAATCGTTAAAATCATACCCTTATCCTACTACAAAATTCATCATTTTGCCTTTGACATAGATCACTTTTTTGATCGGTTTTCCTTCAAGATACTTCATGACATTCATGTCTTCTTTTGCAATTTTTTCGATTGCGGCATCGGATAATCCTGTTGAAAAACTTAACGTTGCTCTGAGTTTTCCATTCACGGCGATCGGAAGTTCAAAAGTTTCTTTCACTAATTTTGCTTCATCGAGTTTTGGCCAAGGTGCATAACTTAATAACGTTGTTTCGCCAAGCAACGACCATAATTCTTCACCTAAATGGGGAGCAACACAGTTCAACATTTGCACGAAACCTTTCAGATAGGAGATTGGAATCGTAGGTGCTTTATAAACATCATTGATAAAAATCATCATTTGAGAAATCGCAGTATTCAATTGTAAATTTTCAAAATCTTGCGTGACTTTTTTTACTAAAAAATGATAGCTAAAATCGAGGGTTCCATCACTCGATTGAACCCATCTATCACGGTATTCTTTTTCGGTAAACAAACGATAGACTCTGTCAAGAAAACGCCTTGAGCCTTCAAGACCTTGGTTCGACCAAGGTAATGCCGCTTCCAAAGGACCCATAAACATTTCATATAAGCGAAGGGTATCTGCGCCGAATTGTTCAATGATCTCATCGGGATTGACAACATTTCCGCGAGACTTTGACATTTTTTCTCCGTTTTCACCGAGAATCATTCCTTGGTGGAATAATTTTTTAAATGGTTCTGGCGTGGTCACAACGCCAAGATCATATAAAAACTTATGATAGAAACGGGCATACAACAAATGTAAAACAGCGTGTTCTGCCCCTCCAATGTATAGATCAACGGGTAACCAATGTTTCAACAATTTTTCATCGGCAATCGCCTTGTCATTTTTTGGATCTAAATATCGGATGTAATACCAACAGCTACCAGCCCATTGTGGCATGGTGTTGGTTTCTCTGACAAATGTTTTGCCATCTAGAACCACATCCAACCAATCGGTTGCATTGGCTAATGGAGATTCCCCTGTTCCTGATGGTTTGAAGGCTTTTAAATCTGGTAAAAGCAATGGTAAATCGTTGACTTTAAGTGGCACAATCGATCCATCTTTTTTACTGATCAAGACGGGAATCGGTTCTCCCCAATACCGTTGACGGGAAAATAACCAATCACGAAGTTTATAGTTGGTTTTTGCTTGACCCTTTTTCAGTTCAATTAAGCGACGGGTAATTGCTTGTTTGCCCGGTTCAATAGATAAGCCATTAATAAAGTTAGATTGAATATGTGGGCCATCTTCGACCATCGCACCTTTGGTGATATCACCTTCAATCACTTGCCGAATGGGTAAATGATACTTTTGGGCAAATTCATAATCTCTTTGATCGTGGGCAGGAACTGCCATCACCGCTCCAGTTCCATATCCATATAGAACATAATCCGCTGTCCAAATCGGTAACGCCTCACCATTGATTGGGTTAATTGCATAGGCCCCAGTGAACACACCCGTCTTGTCTTTATTCAATTCAGTTCGATCTAAATCCGACTTGTTTGCAGAAGTTTGAACATACGTTTCAACTGCAGATCGTTGGGTTGCCGTGGTAATTTGTTTTAATAATGGATGCTCAGGAGCAAGCACAACATACGTTGCCCCAAACAAGGTATCTGCTCTTGTGGTGTAAACCGTAAAGGAACCATTCATTCCTTTAAGATTAAAAATGATTTCCGTTCCGGAAGATTTTCCAATCCAATTTTTTTGCATATCTCGTGTCGAATTTGGCCAATCAACATCATCGAGGCCTTGAAGTAGTTGTTCTGCATAAGCTGTGATTTTTAAAACCCATTGCCGCATCATTTTTCTTTCAACTGGAAAACCACCAACTTCGGATTTACCATCCACAACTTCTTCATTGGCTAAAACCGTCCCAAGTGCAGGACAAAAGTTAACAGGTTTTTCGTCAATGTAAGCTAAGCCTTTTTCTAACAGCTTAATAAAGATCCATTGGGTCCATTTGTAGTAATGAGGGTCCGTGGTGGAAATTTCTTTTGACCAATCATAGCTAAACCCTAAAGCTTTGATTTGCTTTTTAATATTGGCAATGTTCTTTTCTGTAAAACCCTTTGGATGATTGTTTGTTTTTAAAGCATATTGTTCTGCTGGTAACCCAAACGCATCCCACCCCATTGGATGAAGAACGTTAAACCCTTGCATCCGTTTCATCCTTGCGACGATATCAGTAGCGGTGTAACCCTCCGGATGGCCAACATGAAGACCTTGGGCGGAAGGGTATGGAAACATATCCAAAATGTAATACTTTGGTTTAGAAAAGTCATAAACATTTGTGAAAAATACATTTTTTTCATCACAAAATTTTTGCCATTTTGGTTCAATCAATTTGTGATCATATGCCATCGTAATTTCCTCCAAAAAAAAGAAAAACGTCCGTTTAAGGACGCAATTCGCGTGGTACCACCTTATTTTGCATAGCAAGCTATGCACGCTTATGCTTATTAACGCTAAGTCACGATTAAGGTGATGATAGGTGAGAAGAAAGTCTGCACTTTCGTTAGTCTATCCCCTAATAAACATATTTTACCACATGCAAAAGAGAACCCGTTGCATTATTGACCTATCAATGATAAGATTACGAGGTTATCTGGAGGATTTTATTATGGCAAGAGTATGTGCGGTTTCCGGTCGCGGACCAATGAGTGGCAATGCCCGTTCACACAGTTTACGTGCAACCCGTAGAACTTGGAATTTAAACTTACAAAAATATCAAATTACGGAAAATGGCATTACTAAAACCATGAAAATGTCAGCCCGTGCTTATCGTACCTTGATGAAAAATCAAGCTAGCCGATAAGGTAATCGAATTGGGTTAAGAAAACCCAAACCATTATATTGATTAACGTTAACCACTGGGTGTAGGCCAACACAAAATGTTGAGGCCTACGAAACAGTGGTTTTTCATTTGGTCCTTCTACTTTTTCCAACTTCGCCCATCGCGATAAAGCGGGATTCATGACCAAGATGAGTTGACCAATACCTTGCACTAAACTTGTCCAGGGTAAAAACGTTTGCAGGCTGCCATAAGGACTTATATAGGTTAGATAACTTGAAAAGAATAAAATCGTGGTGGCACTGACTAAGAAACTTGTGACAATAAGCAAATAAACTTCAATACGTTTAGGTTGAAGTAAGAAAATTCCCATCAAGGATAACAAGAAACCTACCAAAACAACTAAAAATACATAAGTAAGTGGCATATTTGGATAAATAAACATACTTTCCCAATATGCAAATAATGAAACTGTAATCACAATGATGAGCCATTTGAATGGTTGAAAACGTTGTCCATGTTCTAGATAGATGTCATGCAATTCATAAGGAAGTTGTTGTTGAAATCGAAAAGGAATTTTCTTTAACTTTTGATAAGACGTCATTGAAAAAAAAACATAACTTGCTGATGCAAGAAAAATGATCACCCAAATCATAGTAAGAATCGCATCATTCATGACGAAGTAACTTGATCGCTTGGGCGATATTAGGGTGTTGGAAAATAAAAGATCCAGCGACTAAAATATCAACACCTGCTTGGCGGCATTGCAATGCAGTTGCGGCATTGATTCCACCATCAACTTCGATTAATGTCTTTGCTTTTTTTTGATCAATTGCTTGTCGTAAATATTGTATTTTTGCGATCGCCGTAGGTAAGAAAACTTGACCACCAAAACCAGGTTCAACCGACATGATTAAGCATAAATCGACGACCCCAAGAAAAGGTAATAGAACCTCTACTTTTGTATTGGGTTTGATGCTGATGCCAGCTTTGATTCCATGGTCATGAAGATAATGAATCCATTGCATCATGGTTTTCGTATCAGTACCAACTTCATAATGAAAAGTAATGATATTAGCTCCTGCTTTGATGAAGGCATCAAAAAAATCACGAGGTTTTTCAATCATCAGATGAACATCATGGATCGCATTGGAGGTTGAGGTTAATGCTGCTACCACAGGGATACCAAAAGAGATATTCGGAACAAAATGACCATCCATAATGTCATAGTGTAAATATTCAACCTCATGTTTCATCACGCGTTGAACATCATGTTCTAACTGGGCAAAATTTGCTGCGAGGATACTTGGGGCGATGGCAATTTTACGCATTTATTCATACTCCTTTTGTTCTGGTAATTTTAAAATTAACTTTAAATAATCTTGATAAATGGATAAGGGAATTTTACCACGACGAACAAGGGCTTGGATATGGCAATCTGGCTCATGTTGATGCGTACAATTAAAAAATTTACATTGGGAAAAAAGTTTTTCAAAGCCAGGAAAAACTTTCGCTGCTTCTTGCTTCACCATTGGTAAAGACAAGGAAGAGAATCCTGGTGTATCTGCGATAAGGCCTTCTTGAAATGGTAATAATACCACTTCTTTGGTTTGATGTTTTCCGCGACCAAGGGCTTGAGAATAAGTACCGATTTCTCTTTCAAAAAATGGATTCAAGGTGTTGATTAAAGTTGATTTTCCAACACCCGTTTGCCCAGCAAAAGCAACCACTTTACCTTTTGAAACCAGGGTTTTTAACTTGGTCAAATCAGGTTTATTTTTTTGGAAAGCAATCACGGGAATATCGTGTTGGTTTAGATAGTCCCAATCCGTTTGAAATGCTTTAAATTCTTCTTGATCGGTTTTGGTAACGACCACTGTGACTTTTAAATTATAATAGCGAGCAAAGGTAAGAAACATTGCCACCAAGTAAAACGAATGGGTTGGTTCAACTAAGCTACTGACAACGATTAAATCCGTTAGATTTGCAATTCTTGGGCGGCGAATAAACGATTGTCTTGGGAGAACTTCGATAATCATGGATTGTGTTGAATCAAGGGTCACGTGATCCCCAACAACCGGTTTGAGAATCATTTTATCCGTTTTTAAAACATGGCAAACATGGATGTCATTATTAATAAAAACGCCATATGATCCGAATTGTAAATTGACAATGGTTCCGATCATGCTTCGTCTACTTTTAAGCCCAACAGTTTTGCCCAAAACGATCGTTTTGGGGTAATAAGGGTTGGATGATCAAGGCATTCTTTAATATCACGTTGAAACTCGATTACGGAACGATATCGATCTTGAGGGTGTTTACGACAAGCTTTCAAGATGATTTTTTCTATCGCTCTTGGAGTTGAAGGAATCCAATGGCGGGGAGAAGGAAATTTTTCTTTAATGTGACGCATCGCGACGGTAATTTGATTATTACCTTCAAAAGGAACTTTGCCGGTGACCAATTCAAAAAAAGTGATGCCTAAAGAATAAATATCACTCTTAAAGGTTGGTGATTGACCATTGGTGACTTCTGGAGGTAAGTAATGGACGGACCCAATGATGACTTGACTCTTGGTTACCCGTCTTGAGTTTTCAAAAAAGGCAATACCAAAATCACCAAGTTTAATCGTTTCATCAGGCGTCATGAAAACGTTGTCTGGTTTAATATCCCGATGAATAACCAAAGCATTGTGGGCAAATGCAACCGCATCACATAGTTGATACATGATCTCACATGCCTTTTTAAACCCATATCGTTTTTGATCATCTAATTGACCACGCAACGTTTTCCCTTTGATTAATTCTGAAGCCATGTAAGGTAAATTCTCATGATAACCGATATTAATCACCCGAACAATATTGGGGTGATTCAAGGCTGCAGAAGCCCTTGCTTCCCGTTCAAAGCGAGTCAGATTATCTTTTGACTTTAAAGCGTTTTCTTTGATAATTTTAAGGGCGATTTCTTTTCCGGTAATGAGGTCTTCTGCTTGATAAACATAGGCAAAACCACCCTCACCTAGTTCTCGAATGATTCGGTAGCGTTCATCAATGATGTCATTTTCTTCAATCATTGTTCGGGTTCCCAAATCGCAACGGCAATATTGTCATTGCCACCATTTGCATTGGCTAGATTAATCAAGGAGTCAACTTTTTGATTCACGGAATCGGAGGAACGAATAATGGTGGCGAGTTCACCTTCTGACAAATTGTTATAAAGTCCATCACTACAAATTAAAATCGTTTGACCTTGATAGGGTGTAATTTTTAAGTCATACGATACAGAAGTATTTAATCCTAAGGCGTTGAGTAGGACATGTTTTTGAGGGTGAGTGAGCTTTTGCGCTTCGGTAATTTTGCCTTGGCGGAACAAATACTCAACATAGGTTTGATCTTCCGTTGCTTGGGTCAATTGACCATTTTCAAACAGGTAAACACGAGAATCACCAATATTTAAAATGATGAGATCTTTGTTCACAATCAGGGCAATAACAAGCGTTGTTCCCATCTCTTTTAACGAGGAACTTTTTTGTGCTTCTTGATAAATGGTTCGATTTGCTTGAACCACTTGTTGTCTCAACCATAGACTCGCAGTTTTTGAAGTTAATAATCCAAACGTATTCTTGAAACCTTTGGTTAAGGATTGCATCGCCAACCGTGACGCTAAGTCTCCACGAGCATGACCACCCATACCATCTGCAACCGCAAGCAATACATCTTGGTGCCGATTCACCAACGCCACGACTTGATCTTCATTCGTGGTTCTGACTTTTCCAATATCCGATTTAAATGCAAAACTACCGCGCTTCTTCATTTTTGTGTTTTGCTCTTAATTGCCCACACGCCGCTTCAATATCATGACCAAATTCTTTACGAACGGTTGCGTTAACGCCTAATTCAATTAATCGTGACATAAAGGCATTGACCGCTTGAGGATGTGGACGACGATATTCATTTTCCATGACAGCGTTGTATGGAATCAAATTAACATAACAAAAAATATCCTTAATTAAAACTGCCAATTGTTCAGCTTGTTCCATTTGATCATTAATTCCCTCAATGAGGATGTACTCAAAGGTGATACGTCTGCCAGAGTTCGTTTGATAATCTTTAATCGCAGGAATCAATTTTTCTAAAGGAAAAGCTTGGTTAATTTTCATTAGTCTGGTACGGATTTCATTGGTGGGAGCATGTAAAGAGACCGCAAGATTGATCTGTAAGGGTTCATGACCATATTGCATGATTTTCTCAGGGAAACCTGAAGTAGAAACGGTGATATGTCTTGCACCAATGGCAAGGGCTTTATTATGATTGGCAACGCGAATAAAATTCATCACATGTTCATAGTTATCAAACGGTTCACCCGTACCCATGGCAACAATATGACTGACGCGTTCTTTTTTTCCTTCGGCATCAAGTAAGTCATTCATAACTACGATTTGGCTAATCATTTCCCCTGCAGTCAAATTACGTTGCCGCTTTAATAACCCTGACGCACAAAATGAACATCCAATATTGCAGCCAACTTGGGTAGTCACACAAATGACGTTGCCATAGTTATAGCGCATTAAAACTGCCTCAATTAAATAACCATCCTCTAACTTAAGCAATAACTTCATGGTTTTGTCTAACGAGTCACGGCGAACGTGAATGGAAGGAAGTTGAAAATGAAAATGCTTTTCTAGTTGTTCTCTTAACGTCAAACTAACGTTGGTCATCGCTTGAAAACTTCGGACCTTCTTTTGATAAATCCAATCGTAAATGACGCTTCCATAAAATGCTTTTTGACCCCAGGATTCTAAGGTGTTTTCTAATTGAACAAGAGTTTGACCGAAGATGCTTTCCATAATTATTTTTGCTTTCTCATTGCAGCTACGTAGAGTGCAGTGTTGTATTTGTCAAAAGGAAAATATTGGAATTCTTGAATTAATTTAAATTTGGGATTGTTTTCCAAGAATCCTTCAATTAATAGTTTACCCTCTTTATGGTTCATTGTGTTAACCCCATAAAATAATAACCCACCTTCTTCAACAAAATGGCTTGATTCCAAGAGCGCTTCTTGTTGGGTTGCGATTAATGTATCCAGATCTTCTTGGCGAAAATGGATAAAGAAATCTGGAAGCGATCGAATTAAATCAAACTTTGAGCATTGGGGAACGACTAACACCACATCTTGTTTTTTTGACAGGTAGGTCACAAGTCCTTTTGGTTCTGATTCATAAAGAACAATATTTTTTAGTTGAAACGCATGCATCGATTTTTGCATGGCAAGTTTACGTTCAATCGAATTGGTTACCACATTAATTTTAATCTTTTGCTCCGTGTAAATGGGTAATTCCAAATATAATGCTTGAGGCCTCGTTTCCACCAACAACATTTCACCTTTTACGTTTTCAAAACTAAATTGCTTCATGATGTCAGTGATGGCAAGACGTTGTTGAAAAATTAGGTTTTGTGCATATGCAGGATGATTCTTTAAAGGTTCTTTAGATTGGTAAATCACGGTATCTTCAACCGGTGTTTCAGTTAATTCTGGATACGAAGCCAATAACTTTTCGGTTGTGGTCCGTAACGTATTGACCCGGCATGCTTGTAAAACTGGCTTATTGTTGGTTGCAAGAATTTTTAAGGTTATAGCAAATCCAAAATGCTTAACCCACATCAATACTAACCATTCTGGTGTATTAAACTTAATGCTAATGTAGGGAATTGAGTTTTCTTTGATTTGTGGGTCGATTAAATTTTTTCCTGGCATGGCTAATGCGATAAAGGCTTCTAAAACTTGTTTTGGCGTGTTCCGAATATTCAAAAAGATTTGCATATCATTGACGACATCTTGTTGTGGCAAACGCTTTAAAAACACATTGTTACCAATTGCTACTTGAAGATATAAGCGATCTTCTTTTGGAAGATTGGGGAAAAAACGTTGAACCACATGTTCAAGTAACCGATGATGGTGGAGCTCACAACTTGTTAAGGATCGAATCAATCCTTGTGAAACGGGAGTGGGGGATTGTTGAACGACTTGTTTAAGTGCATCAGAAAAATTATGTCTTTGGTCAATAATTTGGCTGAGCACTTGGCTAACAAGTGTGAGTTCATTCATGGGGTTATCGGGTACTCACACTTTATGATGGTTTCTTCTTTTTAGGTTGGACCTTGGTTACAGGTGGGATCGCATCCAGATCTTTTTCTTTTCCAGCAAAGACATTACCATGATAAATTTCTTGTTCGGTTTCATCATCGCTCGGTTCAATCTTAACTTGATTGGATTCCGTAATAAAGCGAGGGTATTGGTTTTGAATGATGTCCAAATGGTTACTTTTGGATTGGGGATAAAATGATATGTGAATATGGATCGTGTTTTCTTTTAAGGCATTCGTCAATAAATCACTGATTGCTTGTTTTAAGTGGATTAAGGTTTCATCAAGATGGACGTGAAATTTATGATGCTACTCACAATGGAAAGTTAGAT
>CAZOHK010000029.1:0-2770 GCA_964579925.1 uncultured Staphylococcus sp.
TGCGATGAAATGGCACTGCCATAAAACCACCTCCTTATTTCCTCATGTATTATATGGGTGTTTTTGACTTGAGTCAATCAAAAAACTAATCTTTATAGCGACGAATGAAGCTTGCTTTTTTTTCGAGAATCATCGATTTTGCATAACCTTCTGATAAAAAGCCTTGAACTTTCAATTGTTCGATAAGATCTTGGCGATCATGATCAAAAAATGGTTTGATGGCAAGATTGAGCCTTTCTTGGATGGATGAAAGGTTAGGTTTTTTGATGCCTTTATCATAAAGCGACAAACTGACATCGAGTCGACCCTGACGATTAATAATCAGTACGACTCTCGCATCAGGTTGATAAAAAGCCATCGAACTTCGATCACGTGGTGTCAACGTAACTAAGTTAACAAAATTGGATTGATAAAGATCAAAACCATAATGTTCAAAGGCATCGACAATCGAGGTTGAAAAGTCTTCTTCAAGTCTGCTATATGGGTAGTCATACAACTTATCCGGTTCATGTTGATAAATATGATTCATTGCTCGATTAAAGAAGGGAAGGATGATTGACATCTGTTGTTGGTCATTGAACTGATATTGGAATCTTAAATCTTTTAGGAAACTTTCTCGAATGGCATGATGTTTGATTCGGCCATGCATTTGCATGGAGTTTTGTCCTTGTTGTTTCAAGTACAAATCAATTGCTTCTTTTTGGATTAATCCTTTAAGGATAATGACCGCTTGAAGTAAGGTAAACAAATTGGTTGCAAAAAACAAATGTTTAAACGCTGGATAAAGGAGTAATGTCCGCCTTTGCTGGAGATAGAATATGCCGTCTTTTGAACTTAGAAAACGTTTCTTTTCGCGGTAGGTTTGAGCAAGATAATTTGCCATATTATAATCCTTTCTCGCGTAGGATGGATAAACCAGTGACCACTGCAGTTTCCGTTCGGAGGATGCTAGGACCTAATGATAAAGGTTTATATCCAAGTTTAATGGCAAGTTTGACTTCATGTTCACTGAATCCGCCTTCTGAGCCAACCAATAAGGCGACGCTTGAACCTTTTTTGATGCGGAATGCATCGGGAAGGTTAAATGAAGATCCAAGATGATATTCCGAGGCAATGAATTTTATATCAAAAGATAACGTTAAGGCATCCTTTAACGAATGAATCGCATTAAATGACATGATTTTTTCTCGTTTTGATTGCAAGGTTGCGTCATCGATGATGCGTTGATAACGCATTCTTTTTTTTCCAATATCTGCTTTGTCCCATATCACCACACTGCGTTCACTCGTACAGACGATGACGGAATCCGTTCCTAATTCCGTGGCTTTTTGAATGACCCAATCAAAGCGATCACCTTTGCTAATAGGATAAATGAGGTTCAATGAAAAAGGTAATTCATGGTTACTTTGTATTTGGTCTAATCTTTTAATCAAGAGAGGTTGAGTCGATTGAACCTCACCAGCGTACACTTGTCCCTGCATCAATAATTCAATTTTTTCACCTGGCTTAACTCTTAACACATTCACCAAATGATGCTGGTCATCCTCAGCCAAGATAACGCGGTCTTGCCACTGGGCAAAGATGCGAATCATACTACTTTAATAATTCACCCCGAGCATCTTTTGCATCAGGATTGAATAAATAATATAAAGCGATCACGGTCTGAAAGATAAACCATCCTAAGAATGGATAAAACATTTGCGCGGACCATAATGTCCAAAATAAAGTAAAGGTCATGATGACTAAACTGATGTTGAGCAATGCTCGCTTTTTGAAACCCAAGTAATACCAACCCAATCCTAAAAAACCAAAAAGAAAAAAGATAATACTTGCCATGGTTCTCGACTTTAAAGAAACCAATTCCAATTGATCTCTGAGGGCAGCATAACTTGCGGTAACGTTAGAAACGGATTGTTCTTGTTTATCTAAAATAATCGCGGTTTTACAAACCGGACATGTTTTTAAGTCATCACTAAATGCGGTTCCGCATTTGCGGCAAGTTTTGGTCATGCCTCTATTATAAATTAATTTCGAAAAAACTTCTTAAATTTTTTATAACTTGAATCTTGATGGCGATCCTCTTCTCTAAAGTTTTCTAATAGCTCTTTTTGTTTTTTACTTAATTGGGTTGGTGTCTCAATTTTGATGTGAAGGTATTGATCGCCTGGGGCTTGTCCTCTTAAATCTTTTACCCCTTTGCCTTTGATTTTGAGGACCTTATCGGGTTGAGTTCCTGACGGTACGACAAGGGAAACGTCACCATAAACGGTGGGAACATCAATCGTTACACCAAGGGTTGCATCAACAAACGAAATGGGAATTTCTAAATGGATATCATTGCCTTCCCTTGTAAAGTGAGGATGCTTATTGATGGCAACTTCTAGATATAAATCACCATTTGGGCCACCCAAGTCTCCGCGTTCACCTTTTCCAGAAAGGCGAATTTGTTGACCAGCGTTGATTCCTGCAGGTATATTAACTTCAATATCATGCTTTGTATGATTAAATCCTTTGCCTTGGCAAGTGGTACAAACATTCTTGATTTTCTTACCACGGCCTTGGCAGTTATCACAAATGGCTTCTGTTTCCATCATGCCCAAAATCGTTCGTTGCCTGACGCGCTGACGACCAGAGCCACCACATTGGCGACAAGTTTCTAGGTCACTTGTCGAGCGAGCGCCACTCCCCGCACAGGTTACACAACTTTCATCATATTGAATCGGTATCGTCAATTTTTTACCATTGATTGCATCCATAAAATCAATACGTA
>CAZOHK010000029.1:2780-10619 GCA_964579925.1 uncultured Staphylococcus sp.
TAAACGCATCTGGGTATCCGCACCACGTTGAGGACCACTAGCTTGGCGACTTCGGCGTTGACCGTTTCCACCAAAGAATGAACCAAAAATATCACCTAAATCAACATCTTGGAAACCGGAAAAACCTCCAAAGCCTCCGCCTTGGAAAGGATTGCCACCTGCTTGTTGATCAAATGCTGCATGACCAAATTGGTCATAAGTTGAGCGTTTTTGATCATCGTAGAGGATATCGTAAGCTTCTTGCACTTCTTTAAATTTCTTTTCTGCATCCGGGGCTTTATTGAGATCCGGATGATATTGTTTTGCAAGCTTTCGATACGCTGCTTTGATGTCATCCTTACTGGCACTTTTGCTAATGCCTAGGACCTCATATAAATCTCGTTTGTTGGCCATGAACTACCTATTTTTTCTTTTCTGTGAAATCGGCATCAATCACATCATCATCGGCTTTACTTTGTCCAGGATTTCCGGTTGATGCATCCGGGTTATTGCTTTGACCAGCTTGGTTTTGAGCCATAAATTGGGCTGCTTTTTCTAAGTCAGCGAGTTTAGACTTTAATTTTTCGTAATCATTATTTTTGATGGCTTGTTCTAATTCTTCTTTGAGCTTGATGGTTTCTTCTTTTTGTTTTGCATCAATCTTATCGCCTTTTTCTTCTAAACTTTGGTTAATGCTATTGATGAATTGTTCCGCTTTATTTTTTAATTCCACTTCTTCTTTACGCTTACCATCCGCATCTTTATTTGCTTCTGCTTCACGCACCATTCGATCAATTTCTTCTTTACTTAAACCGGTGGTTCCTGAAATCGTAATTTGTTGTTCCTTTTGAGAATCTAAGTCTTTTGCGGAAACTTTAACAATACCGTTGACGTCAATCGAGAAGGTCACTTCAATTCTTGGTTGACCACGGCGGGCAGGTTTGATGCCATCTAACTTAAAATGACCTAGTAGTTTATTATCACGGGACATCGGCCGTTCGCCTTGATAAACCACAATATCCACTGCTGGTTGGTTATCTGCTGCTGTTGAGAAAATTTGGCTCTTTGTCGTCGGGATGGTTGTATTTCGTTGGATTAATGGGGTCAGCACTTCTCCCATGGTTTCAATCCCTAGGGTGAGTGGGGTTACGTCAAGTAAAACCACATCTTTGACATCCCCAGAAATCACTGCGCCTTGGATAGCGGCTCCAACAGAAACTGCTTCATCTGGGTTGACAGAAAAGTTTAAGTTCTTATTCAACATTTTCTTAACTAATTCTTGAACGGCAGGCATGCGAATTGAACCACCGACCATCAAGATTTCATCAAGATCATTTGCCGTTAGTTTCGCATCAGATAAAGCTTTACGAATCGGTTCTTCGGTTCGCTTTAATAATGCTTTCGTCATATCTTGGAACTTAGCACGTGATAACTTTGCTTCAAAGTTGATAGGACCATTTGCATTTTGGCCAACGAATGGTAATGAGATGGTCGTTTCAACCATGGAGGACAATTCAATTTTCGCTTTTTCCGCAGCATCTTTAAATCGTTGCAACGCCATTTTGTCATTTAAGGAAACGCCAAATTGGGTTTTGATTAAATCTTGAATCCACTTGACAATTTCTAAGTCCCAGTCATCTCCACCAAGGCGGTTATCGCCGGCGGTTGAAATGACTTCAAAGGTTCCATCTCCAATTTCAAGAATGGACACGTCAAACGTGCCACCACCTAAGTCATAAACTAAAATCTTTCCTGCTTTTTTACTTTCTAATCCATAGGCTAAAGCCGAAGCAGTTGGTTCATTGATGATTCTAACAACTTCTAATCCGGCAATTTGACCAGCATCTTTGGTTGCTTGACGTTGGGCATCATTAAAGTATGCAGGAACGGTAATGACCGCTTTTTTAATCGATTGTCCGAGTGAATCCTCAGCATATTTCTTCATGTATGCAAGAATTTTTGCAGAAATTTCTTGAGGAGAAAAGGATTTATTTAACGCTTTAACGGTCACTTTTTGATCTGTTCCCATCGATCGTTTGATCGACAAAATGGTGTCTGGGTTAATCACTGCTTGCCGTTTGGCAGCATCGCCGACGATTTCTTCTCCACTGGATTTAAAAGCGACTGCGGAAGGCGTGGTGTTCTTACCTTCTGGGTTTGGAATCACCTTTACTTTTCCGTCTGCTTGGACATATGAGACAACCGAGTTGGTTGTACCTAAGTCGATACCGATGATAATTTCTTTTTTAGCCATAATGTTTCTCCATTTCTTTAAGCGGCTTTTTTGCCGTTAACTTCATTTGTTTGTGAGGCTGAACTTGCGGATGCTTCTTTTGATTTAACTTCTGCTACTTTTGAAACGATGACTAGTGCTTGTTTGACCACCCGGTCATGTAATCGATAACCAGATGAGAGAATGCGAAGCACGCGATTTGGTGGGCCCTCGCTAACTTCCGATTCAAGCGCGTGCATGGTTTGAACATCGAATGTGTCTTGAAGTTTGATGGGGATTTCCCGAACCCCTTCGTCTTCTAACGCTTGTTGAATTTGCTTGTAGATATAATCGAATCCGATTAAATAATTTTTTACTTTGGGATCATCCACCGGATTTTTTAGGGCGATATGGAAGGCATCAAGTGCAGGAAGTAATTTATCAACGAATCCTTCTGCTCGGTAACGAAGGGCTTCCGCAAAGGACTTATCTTGGCTCTTTCTTAAATTGTCCATATCAGCAAAGACCATGGCGTATTTGTTCTTTAATTCATAGATTTCTTTTTCTGCTATCAATAGCTTTTCCTCAGCTGTGACTTCCTTTTTTGCCTCAGGTGCTACATTTTCCGGTTTAGGTGATGCGGTTTCTGGATTTGTTTGATTTTCAGTTTTTTCTTTTTTCATTTTCCTTTGACCTCCTTAGGTTCCTTTTCTTGATTTTTTTCAAAGTATTTCTCAAGCATTTGTGTAACGTATTCTAGGGCAGAGAGTGCTCGATCGTAATCCATTCTCGTTGGGCCAACAAGGGCAATCCGATTTTCTTTTTCTCCAGGAAGTTTGAATTTACTAGAGACAATTGATAAATCTTGATTATGTGAATTTTGGCCGATGGAAACAGAAAGGTCCTCTTTTGACTTTGTAAAATCCTTCAGTAAACTCGGGGATTCAAGCAAGGTTAAAATTTTTCTTAATTTATCACCATCATGGGCAAATTCAGGTTGATTAAATAAGGAATCTTTACCGTACAGCTTTAAGCGTTCACTTGCAAAGTTAATGAATGCTTGAGAAAAAGCTTGATAGACAACATCATGTTCGGTGATAAAGTCTTCAAGGATTGGTCGGATCGCATTCATTTTTTCCGAAAGTTCTGATACCGGAGTTCCTTTTAAACGTTTGTTGATCAAGTCCATGCAGTTTGCTAAAGCTTCTTTATCAATCTTTTTAGGTAATACAAACGTTTTATTTTCAACATATCCTGAATCCGTGATAAAAACAGCGGTAGCTGAATTGTTATCAAGTGGCGTCACTTGAATGCTCATCAGTTTTTCTTGTTTTGCATTGGGACCGAGCACGACCGATGCTAGCTTGGTCATGTTAGAAAGGATCTCGGAGCTTTTTTGAATGATGTCATTAACGGATTGAGATTTTTGTGACAGCATGACTTGTAATTGTTGCTTGATTCGTTCATCCACACTCTTGGTTCGTAGATGCTCAACATAGTATTGATAACCTTTGCTCGAAGGAATTCTTCCACTTGAAGTATGGGTTTTTTCCAAGAGTCCGTCGGTTTCTAGTGCTAACATTTCATTACGAATAGTGGCAGATGAAAAAGGTAATTGATAATTGTCAATTAAGGTATGAGAACCAACCGGAGATGCGGTTTTTATGAAATGCTCAACGAGATGCTTTAAGATTAAATCACGACGATTGCGTTCCATATAAACCTCCTTTAGCATTCATATCTATTGAGTGCTAAAAATATTATAACAAGGTTTTTGGCACTGTCAATCATAAAGTGCTAAAAAATTTATGCCGTTAATTTAATGACGACATAATCTAATAAGAGCATGCCTTCAAAGGATAAAAAAACTCTATTTTTATCGATGTTTATCAATTGACGTTCTAACAACATTGGTAAGGTATTGTGGTGATCGACTTCAAATGATTGGCCAAATAAAGTTTCATATTCAGGTAATGAAAAACCATCCTTAAGACGAAGATTTAACATTAAGTACTCAAAGCGTTTCATTTTTAAATCGATGATTTCTTCAACATCACGGCGCGTACCTTTTAGGTATTTTGTCATGTTTTTTGTGTTCGTATAACGAATGCCTTGGTAATAACCACTTGCCCCAAGGCCGCAACCGATGTATTCTTGGTTTCTCCAATAGGTTAAATTATGTTTTGCATATTCTTGGTGACGGGCAAAATTACTCACTTCATAGCGTTCATAACCATGTTGCGTTAAGGTTTGATAAATCGTTTCATAATGGCCACGTGAAACCTCGTCCGTTGCTGGCTTTACTTTTTGAATACCAAACACGGTGTTTGGATGGATGGTTAAAGCATAGGTAGCAATATGGTCAACATCTAACGACAAAAATGCTTGAAGATCTTTTTTTAAGTCCTCGTCACTGACTTTTGGTAAATCATAAATTAAGTCAACATTAATCCGTTTAAAGCCTTGCCGCTTTGCTTCGGTAATTGTCTTTTGAACATCATCTGCGTTATGGTGCCGATTTAAAGATTGAAGCGCAGTCGTTTGAAAAGTTTGCACACCAAATGATAATCGATTGACACCGTTGGCTTTCATGACGGCTAATTTTTCTGGGGTTGTCGATTCCACATTACATTCAACTGACCATTCAGCATCAACCGCTGCGTAAGGTGAAACGCCCTCACATAATGTTTTGAAAACTTCTAGGGAAAGGGCGGTTGGGGTACCACCACCAAAAAAAATCGTCTCATAACGATGCGAACCATAACTGGCGATTTCCTTTAAAACTTCGGCAACATAAAAAGAGGTTTGCGAAGGATTGGTCAGCATTTTAGTAAAATCACAATAATGGCAAATATGGTCACAATACGGAATGTGAACATATAAAGACTTAGGATGCTTTGGTGGTACGTTTACGGGCATTCTTTGCTAATGGTTTTTTCGTTGTTGAAGTAGTTGTTTTTTTACGAGTAGGTTTTGAAGTTGATGCTGGATTGTTTTTGGTCGCTAAAGGTTGATTTAAAGGAACCAAGACGCGATCAAGTTCTTCTTGAACCGCTTTTTTAGGATCGATGGCAGCACCATCTTTTTGATTTGGCCAAATCAGTTTGCGAATCCAACTTGCCAATACGGCAACGAATCCAAACACGGCAAGCAATAAAAAAATGGTTACAAACGGATTTTCAAGGATTGAGCTGTAAATGTTAATCATGGGTTGCTCCTTTTAAGTCAACAGGTGTATAAACGTATTTATTTTTATACTTCTCCTTACGATAATAACCTAATTGAACCAAATGTTCCATTGAAGTTCGTGCGGTTTCATAAGCACAGGACAGTTGTTGTTTGTATTGGGATAACGTGTAATATTTTCCAACCGTATGGTGCCGGGCATAGAAGAACGCTTCACCTTTTTTCATACTCGGATGCGTTTCAATCAGATGTTGTTGTAAGCGATTTGATTCTACTTCACCAATGGTGGACTCACTCGCAGTAAACGGCGTGGTTTCTTTTGGTAATGCAGCCGGGACCGGAAACGAAGCAAGGGTGGGTTGAGGTTGTTTTTGTTCGGCAATTAAGGTCTGTTTTTGTAAACCAACCAATCGATCAAGAATTTGTTCAACACTTGTTAACATGAAAGGCAACATGAAATCCAATAAATAGGTGATGTCGCGTGTGCGTTGAACCTCTAACATACACTTTTCGTAAGCTTCATTGTCCATAAATTGTTCGATATTCAGGTAGCAAGCAACAGCCTCATAATCACTATGGATTAAGATATTTTTAAATAATAGAAAACTCATTTCATCATTAAACGTTTCAAATGGTTTGATGTAATCAAGATAATATAAGGCAATTGTGGCAATCACCAAAGGTGACAAGGTCATTTGGTTGACGGTTTGCAATAACGTCTTCATCATCGGTTCAATTAAAGGATACGGTGCAGCTTCATAAACCCTGGCCACTAAACTTTTTGGCCGGTTGGTTAACTCCTTTTCTCGATAAAACATCGTTAACTCTTGCGTTTGATTGAGTAACATGAGTAAGTCACCCATCAAGTCCTCATCGAGTTTGGTTTGACGTCTGCCTGCAATCAATTCGATTCCACGAAAATATTGGTTTACGGATGCGAGTTCGGCCTTCCGTTCGACTGCCTTACCTTCAAGGATATACATTAAATTTCGTTCGGCGGTCGACGCACCATATTGCTTACCTACACTTGCAAGAATTGGTAGCAATAGTGGATAAAGGGGGGAAGCAATTTTGTCTTGAATTTGATGATAATTAAACTGACTGACCGCTTTTGACATTTTCCGATCGAAGGCCATGACTTTCTCTAACAAACTAGGGGTCAACACGATTTGCAAAGGTTGCTTATCCATTGCTTGTAGCGGTAAGATACGCGCAAACGTAGCACGATACTGAAGAATGGTTCCCCACAATGCATCGACAACCGCGGTTCCAAGCGTCTTTGCGACATCTTGTTTGGTTGCATATTGTTCATCCGTAAAGCGGATGGCTAAATCATTAATTGCCATAATTAAACTTGTTAAAATATACCATAAAATTTGGAAAAGTAGTAGATATTTAGTAGATTAAAAAAAGTTCAATCGTCGATCGATAAAACCGTCATGAAAGCTTCTTGAGGTACTTCAACTGAACCGATGTTTTTCATTCGCTTTTTGCCTTCTTTTTGCTTATCAAGTAATTTACGTTTACGAGAAATATCCCCGCCATAACATTTGGCTAAAACATCTTTACGAACGGCTTTGATATCCGTCCGGGCAATCACTTTTCCGTTGATGGCTGCCTGAATGGGTATTTCAAATTGTTGCCGTGGGATAATCGTTTTCAATTTTTCAACAATGAAGTTTCCCCGATTATAGGCCGAAGGTTTGTGGACAATCGTTGAAAGCGCATCGATGATTTCGGCATTGAGCAGGATATCCATTTTTGCGAGGTTACCCACTTTGTAGTCTGACAAGACATAATCAAATGAAGCATAACCTTTTGATAAGCTTTTGAGTTTATCAAAAAAGTTATACACAATTTCTGCTAAAGGGATTTCATAACGTAACGTCATCCGGGTTTCATCGACATATTCAAGTTCGGTATAAATACCCCGGCGATTTTGGCAAAGTTCCATTAACGGTCCAACGTATTCTTTTGGTGTTGTAATGGTCGCTTTTACATAAGGTTCACTGATTTCTTTTATCGTCGTGAGTTGTGGTAATTTGTTTGGGTTATCGAGCAAGATCATCTCTCCGTTGTGGAGATGAACATGGTAAACCACACTAGGTGCAGTCAAGATTAAATTCAGGTTATATTCTCGTTCTAAACGTTCTTGGATGACATCCATATGGAGTAAACCTAGGAAACCACAACGATAGCCAAAACCTAAAGCTTGTGAGGTTTCTGGTTCAAATTTCAAGCTCGCGTCGCTTAATGCTAATTTTCCTAACGCGTCCTTAAGGTCTCGGTATTCTTTACCATCAACCGGAAACAAACCACAGAAAACCATTGGGTTTAAATCGCGATATCCTGGTAATGCCTCGGTGGCTGCATGGTCTCTTAGAGTAATGGTTTCTCCAGAACGCACATCTTTAATCTCTTTGATTTGCGCTGCCAAATAACCGACTTCGCCAGAAGCTAAT
>CAZOHK010000030.1:0-10595 GCA_964579925.1 uncultured Staphylococcus sp.
CAAATTAACGTTTCGTAAATTGTGGAGCGCGACGTGCAGCTTTAAGACCGTATTTTTTACGTTCTTTAACGCGTGGGTTACGGGTTAACATACCTGCTACTTTTAAAGGGGTTCTTTCGGAACCGGATTCCAATAATGCGCGAGCAATACCTAAACGGATTGCACCAGCTTGACCAGTGAAACCCCCACCAACGACCGTTGCTTCAACATCGTACTTGTCGGCATTGTTTGAAATGACGAGTGGTTGCTTTAAGTCCATGACTAAGGTGTCATATGGCATGTATTCGTCCACAGGACGTCCATTGACCGTAATTGCACCCTTGCCATCCATTAAATAGACGCGAGCTTTTGAGGACTTACGGCGGCCGGTGCCGTAATACTTGGTCACTTCTTTTTTCTTGGTTGCCATATGTTTCTCCTTATAAGGTGATCTTCAAGACTTCAGGCTTTTGCGCTTCGTGTTCATGTTTTGCTCCACGATAAACAAACAATTTACCATGAATCACTTTACCTAATCTACCTTTTGGTAACATACCCCAAACGGAACGTTCTAACATTTCTTCTGGGTAATCCTTTAACATGACACCGGCGGTTCTTGTACGTAAACCACCGACATATTGTGAGTTATTATAGTATTTTTTGTTGTCGACTTTGTCGCCAGAAAGTGCAACCTTTTCAGCATTAATCACAACGATAAAATCTCCACCATCTACATTTGGGGTGTAAGTGGCTTTGTTTTTACCCATTAAAATTAAGGCAAGTTTGGAAGCAAGTCTACCAAGGGGTAAACCAGTGGCATCCACGAGATACCATTTGTGAGTGACAGTTGCGGGTTTTGCAAAGGTCGTTTGACGTTGCATAAGGAGTCCTCCTGAGCTGAAGCTTTACCAATAACAAATTTGAAATGCTTGTATAAAGCGCCGACATAAATAATACTAATCAAACCGATAAAAGTCAATGAAAACAAGCGAAATGCAGTGGTCTATAACTCCACGTTATGGTAGACGTTTTGAACATCTTGTAATTCATCCAAAACATCTAATAATTGCTTAAAAAGTTGTAAATTCTCACCTTCTAAGGTCACGGTTTCATTCGGAATGAGGGTGATTTCTGCAGCAATAAAGGTTTTGACCCCCATTGCTTCTAGAATTTTCCTAGCTTGGGCGTAACTCGTTGGACTTACTAAAACCTCAAGTTGAGTATCGTGAACTTGAATTTGTTGGACATCGACATCTCCGAGGATGAGTTGTTCCTCTACATTCGCCTGGTTTTGACCTAAAAAGACAAATTGACCAACTTCATTAAAGTTAAATAAGACCGATCCCATTTTTCCATTGCGTTTGGTAATGGATGAACGAACTTCAGAAATGGCCCGATTAATATTGTCGGTTAATGTATCCACGATCAGATAACATCCACCTGGCCCAAATGCTTCATAACGTCCTGCGTTATAAGCCTCAACTTCTCCTCCAGCAGCTTTCTTAATGGCCCGATCAATGACTTCACGGGTCACATTTAATGCTCGATATTTATCAATTGCCGCTCTGAGGGGGAGATTGCTTTCTGGGTCGGCGACCCCGTTTTTTGCTGCCATATAAATTTCTTTTGATGCCCGCATGAAAAGCGCAGACCGCTTTGCTGCGGTCGCTGCCATCGAGGATGCTCTGACTTGATATGCTCGTCCCATAGTTACTCCCTTGAATCCTTCAAATTATATCACTTGAAACTTAAGCGGTTGAGCGTTTTTAACTGAAACTGATCCACGATGTCAAACAGGATATCGTATTTTCGACCTTGATATGCTTCCGGGGTATGTGCGTCCAAACCAATGATGGTGGTCACATCATACATCTTGGCAATTTTCCAAAAACCAATGTACGGATATGGATAGCGATATTCTCCTTGGATGAGCATCAATCCTCGACCATTGATTCCCCCTAAATTGAGTTCAAGCGGAACCCCATAGGTTACCGAAGCCTTGGCAATCTTATGGGCAATGGCTTGTGCGTGTTCATCCCAACCACCGCGATATCCCAACATATATAAGTCTGGATGCGCAACATACGCGAATCGCCCTGTTTTCATACCGGCTATCAAACCATCTGCATATTCATGAAGCAAACTTGGCTCGTTTATGGTTCCGTAATAAATTGGGAATTTATTTTTTTCAAGGCGAAAGTGATGACCAAGGATAAGGTAGTCAAACCGATGCTCCTTAACTAATGCATCATAATAGCCATCAAATACTGGATAGTATTCCGCCTCAAATCCGAGATGGACTTTAATTTTATCCTGATACTTTTTTTGCAAAGACCTTACACTTTGTTTATATTCCTCTAATAGTGAGAAATCACCACGCATACCTGGCTGTTGAATTCCGGGAAAGAAAATATGATCGGAAAATCCGATAACTTTAAATCCATTATCAATCGCACTTAAGACATAGGCTTCATCACTACCTTGTGCATGTCCACAGCGCATCGTATGGGAATGATAACAATAATCTAATTTATTTTTCATACACCACCTTTTCCAAAGTTAAGCCTTGCGGTTCCGCTTTAAATGATAAATTTCCTTTGGATGGTTTTGCTAAGGATTGCCTAATGGTATCGAGTGAAATTTTATTTTGCGTATAAGCAATCATCGCCCCAACCATCATCCTCACCATATAGGTCATGAAGCCATCGCCTACAAAGGTTAACTTTATTAATCGACCCGAGACACTGATCTTGCATTGATAAATCGTCCGGATGAAAAAAGCACCATCTTCCTTTTTGGTTGTGAAATTTTGAAAGTTATGTTTGCCAACAAACAGGTTTCCAACTTCTTTTAGTTTGGAGATGGACATTTTGAAAGGAACATGCATGACCACATCTTTCAAAAACGGATCGCGTTCACCTTGAAGAATTTGATATGTATAAGTTTTCTTTGAATGTTGATACCTTGCCTCAAAACGAGTTGGGACTTTTTTTAACTGTTTTAATAGGATATGGGGATCTACCATCCGATTAAAACCAAGGAGCATTTTTTTGGTAGTTAACTGCGTCACCGCATCGAAATGAAAAACAAATCCTCTTGCATGAACCCCAGCATCGGTTCGCGACGCGCCGTGGACATGGATGGCTTGGTTGAGCATCGTTGAAAGTGTCTTTTCAACTTGTTCTTGAATGGAACGCCCCTCTTTTTGGGTTTGCCAACCTTGGAAGGGTTGACCATGAAAACTCAATGTACCTAAGAATCGTTGCATATTCTAAAGCGGTAAAGTGAACCCAATTGAGTTCAAATAAATAATGCCGACTGCGTACGTTAGAATGAAAAAGAATGCCATACTATCGCGAAGATGCCAATGTAGTTGGCGATACCTTGTCCGCGTTGCACTTGGATTGTAACCTCTTGCTTCCATGGCATTCGCCAATTCTTCACTCCGTTGAAAAGCAGAAATAAATAACGGGACGATGAGGGATACCATGGCGCGAATTTTTTCATTGAGTTTGCCATGAACAAAATCAACTCCTCTTGATGCTTGGGCTTTCATGATGCGAAGGGTCTCATCTAACAATGTAGGGATAAACCTTAACGCAATACTCATCGTCATCGCAACTTCATGGGTTGGAAATCGAATAACTTTAAAGGGTGTCAAATACCATTCAATCGCGTAGGTTAAATCAAGCGGTCTTGTTGATGCCGTGAGAATGAGGGTTAAAGCAATCATTAATACCAATCGCATCACTATGTAAAACGTTTGAATGATGGCAGCGTAATAAATTTTGATGCCCCATAAATCAAAGTAGGTTGAAATCGATTGGGTATTTGGTAGGAGCAGGTTGATGAAAAGCAAAAAAATCAACATGATCCAAAGTGCCTTAAGTTGTTTGAATAACTGTTTAAGTTTAAGATGTGTGATTCTCATGAGGATGACCATCGCAATGAAGATCAATCCATAAAAGGCTAAGTCCGTCCAAACTGATGAAAATCTCAAAAAGATCGTCACCATGAAACCAATCATGCCAAAGAGTTTAAGACGCGGATCTAACCGGTGCATGAAGGATGGATAGGGAACATAACGCCCAATGGACATCGTGGTCATGAGGTGATCCCCTTCACATCCTGAACAAATTTTTCAAGGTTTCGATAACGTTTTAGAGGTAACGGCATACCTCGGCCTAAACACGATTGAACCAATTTTACCAATTGAGGTTTTTCAATGTGAAAGTCATGTTTGGCGTAAAAAAGCGTTTCTGGATCGGTTTGAATCTTGACCCTGCCTTGATCCATGACAACGACTTGGCTTGCATACTTTAGAACAAGATCCATATCATGGGTAACAAGTATAATCGTCAATCCTTGTTGATGTAACTTGGTAAATAATTCCATCATCAGGTTTGCGCCTTGGGCATCCAACCCGGCAGTTGGTTCATCCAAAATTAACACTTTTGGCTGCATCGCCAAGATGCCTGCAATCGCAACACGCCGGCGTTCTCCACCAGATAATTCAAAAGGAGATCTTGAAAGAAACGTTGCATTCAAACCGACTTGTTCTAATGCAAGACTTGCCCGTTGCTTCGCCTGTTCTTTAGTTAAGCCAAAATTTAATGGGCCAAACATGACATCTTGTTCGACGGTTTCTTCAAACAGTTGAGCTTCGGGAAATTGAAAAACAACACCAGCATATTGTCTAATTTTTTTAACTTGTTTAGGTAATCGGTTAGCTTCAATTGTGATGCCATTGACTTGTAAAGACCCAGAGGTTGGTAACAACAAGGCATTGATATGTTGGATGAGTGTGGATTTGCCACTTCCGGTGTGCCCAACCAATGCGGTAAAACTACCTTCTTGAATCGTCAGACTCACATCGTGTAATGCTTCAAACTGTAAAGGCGTTTTTTGGGAATAAATGTGAAAGACATGATTGATAATTATCGCCATAATGATTTTGCCCATGCATCCATATCAAGAAGGTCGGTTGGTTTGTGGGTAGATAATTGTGAGAGTAATTGAAACGCAAAAGGTAAGTTTAAGTGAAGGGATTGCACGAGTGCTTGATCTTTAAATAATGCAAACGGCAAGCCTTGGTAGGCTAACATCCCATCTTTTAAAACCAAGACTTCATCCGCAAGCATGACTTCTTCAACATCATGAGTAATGGCAATGATCGTTAGCGCTGGAAAGCTGGTTCTTAATTCAAGTATCAAATCCCGAATTTCTGTTTTCCCTTTTGGATCGAGCATCGCCGTTGCCTCATCTAATAACAATATTTTAGGTTGCATCGCAAGAACACCTGCCATGGCAACACGTTGTTTTTGGCCGCCTGATAAGGATGATGGTTCTTGATGTAAAAAGTCTTTCATCCCGACTTGACTGGCATAACGATCAATCAATCCTTGCATTTGGTTAGAAGGAATTTGGCGATTTTCTAATCCAAAGGCAATATCATCTGCGACTGTTGCACCAATAAATTGATTGTCTGGGTTTTGAAAAACGATGCCTAATTTTTTTCGAATGTCCTTCATATATTTAGGCGATAGCAATAATTGATCGATGACGATTGTCCCTTGTTTTAACTCAAGTAAACCAGCGAGTAATTTTGCTAACGTCGATTTACCGGAACCATTATGACCCATTAACGCAACGTATTGTCCTTGTTTAATGGTGAAACTAATATCCTTTAAGACATCACGTTGTTGATCATAACGAAAGGAAACATGGTCAAGTTTAATCATGTCCATAACGTTTTAATTGAGCTAATTCAACATAAATGACGAAGGCAATCCATAGGACGAGAGATGTACCCATGATTACCCAGAAAATCCAATTGAAACCTAACCCCTCTTCAAAAAACTGGGCGAGGGTTGTCCAAATGGAAATGATCAACACAAGATAAACCAGTGACAATAAAAAAATGCGTTTGCCAAATCCTTTGATGAGTCCAAAACGATTTTTTTCTTTTTTCATCGTTACCGGTATTCGATATGAGGCAACCGTCCCTTATATGGGGTCATCTTTACACATGCTAATGTAAATAGTTTTCGAGCCGCTTGTGCGGCAATGGTATCTTTATACTTATCTTCTGCATACACCACTTCCTTGATCCCTGATTGGATGATTGCTTTTGCACATTCATTACAAGGGAATAAGGTGACATAGATTTTCGTTTGATGTAGGGCTGAGCCATCTTTGGCATTGAGAATCGCATTTAACTCTGCGTGCGCAACATAAAGGTATTTACTTTCTAAACCTTCTTTAGGTTCCCAGGAAACCTTATCATCATCCACACCAATTGGCATGCCGTTATAACCAATCGACACAACCTTATTAACGCTGTTGGCAATACATGCTCCCACTTGCGTGGAAGGATCTTTACTTCGCATGGAAGAGTTCACGGCAATACCCATAAAATATTCATCCCAAGATATATAATTTGTACGTTTTGGCATCGTTTTTACCTATGTTTTATCTTATCATAAAAGCAAGGTTTAAAGGAATAAAACCTCAATAAATCAAGGTCAGTTCAAGGAAGCTTTTTGGGTTCCTTTATGGATCGCTTTTGTTGATACCTTATAAGAATTGTGAACAATAAGAGTTGAGCAATGAGATACCCCATCGTGTTATAAACACCATCCATCCATTCAGGTGAACGACCTTCGGCAAAAAATTGTAACCCTTCAAAGATAAATCCTAAGGTGATGCCGGTGATAGAAGAAAGCATGAGATATTGATTTTTTTCTTTTTTAAACCAAGCATAAAAGGTTAAAAAGCCAAGGATTCCGTTCCATAGATTTAGACCAATATGACCAATTCCTTTTCGAACAAAGATATGGATGCTTTCAATCACACTCGGGGTAAGAAGGGTTGGTCGTACGACTTCAATCGTAAAGGTGGTTTCAATGGTCTGATCCATCACACTTCGTGCGTTGATGGTCGTGACCCCAATAGATTTTGCAAACACTACGCCAATCGAACCATTCACACTAACGGTTGCAACCTCGGGTTGGGTGCTTGTATAGATAATTTGTTTATCGGTGGTATCCGTTGGACTAAAGGTTGGTGAAATCGATAAGGTTCGACTGGCTTCAATTGAATCAATATTCGTGATGGTAATGGATTCAGGAAATACCTTTTGGATTTCAATGCTCATAGAATCGGTGACTTGAGGATTGCCATTTGCAACAATTGAGATGGTCACCACTTGTGCTTCTAATCCGGGAAAATCAAAGGGGGTTACCAAGCCGAGATGATCAACCACAGCAATCCAAGGATGACTTGATTGAAAGGTTACTTGCTTGTCGGTTGGTTCGATGTTTCCAAAATCATATGTTAATTGGATAGGGCGACCAACTTTTGCAATAGGTTCACCATCGAGATGAATGTGTGTTGGTATGTCCACATCGATTTCATCAACCACGGTAATCGTTAAAGACTTGGTTACCGATCCAACCTGAGCATAAATGGTGGCAACGCCAACATTTTTCCCTTGAATAATGCCTAATGATTGAATGGTCAAAACATTTTCATCACTCGAAGAAAAGATAACATCGTCGATGCTTGCATTCGCCGGAACTGGATTATGGATTTGAACCCTCAAAGAGGTATCTTTTTCAACAACGGATCGTAGTTGATCCCCAGCATAAGCATTGATTTCAAAATCGCTGATGCTCGGTAACTCAATCACACGTATGGTGACGGTAGAAAAAACCAAGTTGTTTGAGGTGGTTGCAGTCACGATTGCCTCTCCAAGACGGAAGGCTCTGACTTCACCTGCAGAATTAATCCCCACCACATCTGAATCCGAAGAGGTCCAAATGATCGATTGATCGGTTGTGTTTGCCGGTGTGAAGGTGGTTGTCAAAGTTATAGATGAACCAATAAACATCTCGTTTTGAGGATTGGAAGAAACAATCTCTATGGATTCAACCGGTATGATCACAATGTCGACTGGTGGTAAAACCGCTTTTGCGATGGAAACAATCACATCGGTAACACCAGTGGAATAATCACTAGATACTTCTGAAGATGAAAGTGAATTCAATGCAATCATCAAACTGCTTAAAGCAAAACTTATTAAGAACCAATAACGCCAGGGATGAAGTTGGTTAGTTTTTTTTGTCATGATTCTTTTCTCTAGAAATGAATTTAAGTGGAAAGTGTTGAATCATCCACGCTAACAACATTCCTGCATTCAGTGATTAGTCGCCAAATCCTTGGGGATTCTTTTGTTGCCAATGCCAGGAATCTTTGCATGCATCGAGAACCGTGCGTTGGGTTTTCCATCCTATCTCTTTTAAAGCTTTCGTGCAATCTGCGTAACACGTTGCAATATCGCCTGGACGTCTCGCAACAATTTGATATGGAATCTTGACCCGGTTTGCTTTTTCAAATGCTTGAACCATTTCTAAGACAGATGTTCCTTTTCCAGTGCCAAGATTATAGATCACCATTTTTGGATTCGTCTTTAATTGCTTTAACGCCGCAACATGACCTAATGCTAAATCCACCACATGGATATAATCTCGAACTCCCGTGCCATCGATGGTTGGATAATCATTTCCATATACACTTAAAAAGGGTCTTTTGCCGATGGCAACTTGCGTGATATAAGGCATTAAATTGTTGGGAATACCTTGTGGGTCTTCACCAATCAATCCCGAAGAATGTGCACCAATTGGATTAAAATATCGAAGGATGACTGCGTGAAATAATGGATTTGCTTTAACCACATCTTCAATGATCATTTCATTGATGAGTTTGGTTGAACCATATGGGTTGGTCGTACCACCAACTGGATCCGTTTCAAGTATTGGCATTTTTTTAGGATTGCCATAAACGGTTGCCGAGGAAGAAAAGACCAAACGATATACCTGATTTGCAAGCATGGTTTTTAAAAGCACCATGGTTGAGTTTAAATTGTTATGGTAATAAGCTAATGGTTTTGCCACAGACTCACCCACCGCTTTATAACCGGCAAAATGAATGACAGATTCGATCGTATGCTTTTTAAAGATCAATTGAAGTTTAGCTTCTTCAAGCACATCAAGCTCATAAAAAATAGGTTTCTTACCCGTGATCGTTTGAATGCGTTTTAAAACTTCTGGTTTGGCGTTAAAAAAATTATCAACGATGATGACTTGTTCACCTAACGTTAACAACTCCACCACAGTATGACTACCGATATATCCAGCGCCACCAGTTACTAAAATCGCCATGTTAATATTATAGTTTATTTTGCATAAACAAATTGATAAAATTCTTCAACTTCTTCACGGGTAGAAAACTTTGCCAAAAAAAAGTAATCACCCATGGCGATCGAAATAGGATAAGGATAGGCGTTTTCAAAAACTATCTGTTTCGTGTAACGTTGGCGAATGGAAGCGAGGTCAAAGCGATATTGATGGTGGTTTTTTCTTGCTGCGTTTGCGCAAAAATAACGAGGATATTTTGTTTTCAAAACCCATTGATTGGTTGCCATGACCTCGGTGTAAATATGGTAAGCATTGACGCTATTGGCGTAATTAATCATTTCCATGGTAAATCCACCAGGTGGTCTTAAATTCGCTTCTAACGCAATAAACGTTCCTGCTTTTCCTAGGTGTGGGTAATCTTTGGTTAACTTAAAAAACTCAAAGTGAAAGAAGCGCCGACTTAGTCCAAATGCTTTAACCGATGCAAGTCCTTTCTTGACGAGCTCGTCTGGTAAATCTTTTAAGGTTAAATAGTACGTTTCTGCATCTTCATTCACAATCGACGCAATGTTAATTGGAAATTGATGGCCTGTGTAAAATACCACCTCAGACTGATCATTGGTCATCCCATCAAAAGAGAAAATTTCACCTTCGATGAATTCTTCAAGGATAAACACTTGATCTGGTTTTCTAGCGAAAAAATCTCGAAGTTGGGCTTCATTTTTTAATTTGTAGGAAATTTGAGAACCAACACCAATGTCGGGTTTAACAAACAATGGATAATGAACCTCTTTAGCAAAGTTGATCGCCAGTTCAAGTGTCGTAATTAATTGATACCTTGCAACTGGCACTCCCGCTTGACGATAAAAATGTTTCATCGATGATTTGGATTGATAGATCTTTAATTGTGCAGGTCTTAACCCATTTGGTATTTGGAAATCTTCTCGGAGTTGAGCGTCATATTGTAGCCAATACTCGATATTCGATTCAAGGAAATCAATCGGTCCGAATTGAGCGATAAAAAATTCAATCGCAAGTTTTAAATTTGGATAATGGTTCATATCTTGAACATGATAATAGCCATCGAGATGTTGCCGCAGTTGTGGTGATAATTGTGTATCCTCAACATCCCCTACCACCAACACACGAAAACCTTGTTGTTTTAGTCCAATCGCAAATTGATAGAACGTGTATGGAAAAATAGGTGCAATTAAAACAAAGTTTTTCATTTCTTTAATGGATGTTGCCCATTGATTGGAATCACCAAGATGAGTGGTTCTAACACTTGAACCATCCCTTGTTGAATCGTCACCGATTGTTGACTGATTAGATCTAAGTATGTGCCATCGTTTAATTGGGTATACACAATCCGTGAGTCTTTGGTGAGATTAAAGATACCTTCAAGGTTTCCATGTGGTG
>CAZOHK010000031.1:0-9795 GCA_964579925.1 uncultured Staphylococcus sp.
CTAAGAAATAAACATCATAAATATTGAATTCCTTGAAGCGCGTTAACCAAATCGCATCATAATAAATGGATGGATTGGTTAAATAACTGTCGGCGTATATTACGGAAGGTTGATAGGTCATGTCATCAATCAAAGACATGACGTCTTCATCAATCACCAGCGTGGAAGTTAAACCGATATCGAGAACCGCATAAACAATTTCAATATGTTCAATGGTTAAGGGTTGCGTCGCGTCATTAAATTGGCTGTATTCAAAGAAGATAACCCTAGTGGTAGCGTCATACCCAGTGACAAACGGGATGGTTTGAAAAATGGATTGGTTCTCAGCGATGGGTTGGTTAAACTCAATCTTCATCCGTATATCAACTTCACCATCATCAGCCGGTAGGACCAATTCATCGTCAACTAAAATATCATCTAAGTAAAAAACAAGGATGTCATCAGCATCATTTTCTTGAAAGGAAACAAGTGTAAACAAACGAAAGCGAAATTCAATATCACTCGATGAATAAAGTTGATCAAGAATAGGTTCTTCCACCACAAATGCATCACTGCCGTCATGGCGATTTGCAATTGCAGTTGCAGAAAAGAAAGCAAGGGGATTTTCTTCTAATGTTTCCTGATTAACTGCTAAAAAATCCACAATTTTTGAAGCTTGAGAAAAAGTGATAGTAAGGAAAGAACTCACGATTGAAAAAATCAAGTAAAGAAACAATGATATGTATTTTTTGTAAAGATTCATACTTTGTTCTTCAAAGAAAAAGGTGCTAATAAAGCACCTTTTTGTTTGCTTTTTATCGAAATTAACGCCAAGTATATGTTCTAGAATCAAATGAATGAACGTCTGCTACATCCCATTCATTCCAATCCGTGGTTGTGGTTGGATTTACAACAGTTGATTTTCTATACAAAGATTTATCTTTTGTATAGGACGTTTCCCAAGCAGCCGAGGTTCCGCTTGGAATCGCGGTTGTCCATTCTCCTAAAAAATCAACAAAAGTCCATGTTCCTGAAATGTTTTTAGCTACTGCCATTACATCACCTTGCGTTCCATTAAACGTATATCCATTGGTCACAGCAATATTCCCGGTAGGTAATGTGTCAATCATGGTTTTAAACTCGGCAATATATCCCGTTGCAGATATATTGGTCATGTCAATATGATGAATTATAATGGACTTACCTTGTTCAAGATTTCCCGATAATGTTGGTCCAGAAATGTTTGCTGCAACTGGAGCTGCAGTGAGATTATTGAGCGACCCAATTTTATAATTTGATAAATCAACAGTACCTCCAGTATTGTTATGAACTGCAATAACTTTTCTATTGCCCGTTGAACCTTCCATATAGAAATTAATGAAGAGATCAGTTGCATATACTGCAGGTAAATCCTCTAAAGCTTTTACTGTGAATGCAATATCCCTTGATTCTGTAGATAATTCACCAACACTTAACACATAAGACATAGTTACGTCTGCATCCGAAGACCCAATAGCTGGTCGAGTCACAACCCCCGTATTAGAAATAACATCCGTGTTCGATGATGTCCAAGCTATATTAGCAGTGATTGTTGTGCCTGATGGCGTGGTGGTCGTTGGGAGTGTTAAGTTACCAGTTAAGGCAGGATTTGCATTAGGTGCAACATAACGTTCTGAAGCTAAAGCAAGCTTTTCAGCATCACTTAAAACTTCTGGGGTGGAATAAAGCTCACCTTGAATGGTGATGCTATTTGCTGGGGCGTCTCCGCTACGGCCAATCATCCAGCCGGTAACGTTAAACTTCGTATTTCTTAAGGTTGAATCTGCGCCGTTAAGTTGAATTTGTCTGACTCCAAAACCTGGTAAATAACCGTTCGTGAATGTACTGCTTTGATAGCCAATGACATTTTCAAACGTGACATAACGAACACCAATTTTTAACGATGTCGCAAAGGTTGTGGCTTCCGTTGATGTCCATGTCGTTGGTGTTAAGGTGGTTGGCGCGGTTTCTGCTTCTGGGGTAAGGACTTGCACTTCCGTCATTTGATTTAATCCACGGAATGCCCCAACTTTATAGTTGAGTCCAACAAAGTCACCGACGTTGATGCTGAGTACTGCACTATTAAAGATATAAGCAAATCCAGTAGCATCACCAACGACGAAGGTTTTGCCAGCACTTGATCCTGACGTGTTTTTCCATAAAACTTTCACTTCAGAATAACCAATCGTGTTTAATGCTAAGCCTTCGAAATCGACTAAATCTGTATTTTCTAATAATCCGACCACGATCACAAAGGTTTTCACAACTGCGACTAGTGATCCAATCGTCACGCTCGCGGTTAAGGTAACCGCTTGCGCTGATTCTGGAATGATGACTTCACCGGTGGTGGCATTGATTAACGAACTATTGCTTGACGTCCAAGCAATCGTTGAACCATTACTTCCAAGGGTTGGCAAGGTTAATGTGGTGGCGTCTAAAATTGTTGCTGGCATGGATAAACCATTCGCATCTAAGGTTTGTTTTTGTTCATCACTCAAGAGTGCAGAAATACCAGTTGGTCCACCTGTGTAATAAATGGCAAACCCATTGTTATTTGAGCGGTAGGTATAAATGATGACATCGATCGTAACAACAATACCGGCATATTGGCGAAGTAAGTTGAAGTCAAGGGTTTGATAATAAACCATCAAGCCATTGGCTGGAGTTTTGGTTGAACCATTTCCAGCGACATAACCAGCTGTATTATCTTTGTCTAAAATCCAAGTATTATAATTTCCCGTGTCGCCTGAAATCATATGCACTAATCCAGTGACAGTGGCATGAATTGGTTCAAAGTTTCCAGCTGCTGCGTTTTCAAATGCGGCTAAATGAGCACCATCTTCAGTTAAATCGGCAATTTTTGCATCAACCGAGTCAATGGTTTCTTTAGTGGGATTAGAAGGAGTTGCTCCAACTTGTTCCACTGCCGTGACGTTCTTAATTTCCCATAAACCGAAGTACCAATCGACGATACCAGAAATGGTATAAACATTTCCTTTTACTAGTGGAGTTGATAATTGATATAGCAAAATCGTACCTGTTCCGTCATATGCAAATGCATCTGAACCGATAACGGTAACAATCGTCATATCGTCGACGGTGACGTTAAGGGTGTTGTCATAGGCTGTGTCACGAATTGCCAAAATGTCTGCAACATCGTCAATGACAAGTTGCGGAACTGTTTCTTCTTTAACCGTTAATTCGATTGACCAATCACGGGTTAACGTTTGAGAAGAAAGTGAAGATGCAATCGATAGAGTTGCCGTGATGGTTACACTTGCATCACCTTCACCTAAATTAGGGCGATTCACAACCGCGGTCACAATTCCACTGGCAGGTTGGCCAAAAGCAACAACCCCAGGTAAATCGGATTCCCAAGTCGCTGTAACACCATTTGCTAATGAACTTGGAACGTTAAATCCAGCAATGATATTGCTTGGGTCAGCAAATAATCCGCCTAATGCGTCATATGCAATGTCCAAGAATTCTTGAGCTTCGTCAACGAGTTCACTGCTTGAAGGCGTGACCGATGAGGAAGAGCTGACAGAACTACTACTAGACGATGAGCTGGCCGAACTACTAGACGATGAGCTAACAGAACTGGTCGAGGATGCACTTGAAGCGCTGGTTGAATCACTGCTCGATGGCGTGACACCACATGCAACAAGTAACATACTGCCTAGTAATGTTGTAAGCAAACCAATCTTCTTTGACATAAAATTTTCCTCCTTTTTATGTTTGGATGGTTGTTTAGTTGACAATGAAATCGTAACTTTCTTCAAACTGCGTCTCGATATAGTTTTGAAGATCTGCTTCGTTACTTGCATTATAAGCGAAAATCTTCACAATTAAAGCACCAACTTCTGTTCTTGTTTTGGAACTTAAATTAAAGACAGAGGAAGTAAAGAAACTATCGCTGTTTTCCAAGAACATTTCAATCGCTTCTTTGACAAGTTTTTCTTGGGCTTGGACTAATGTAGAAGGATTGGCAACGATGCCAGATACATATGTATTCCAACGAGTCGTTTCATAGGATTCATAACGGATTGGAGCATAGCCAGAAGGAATTGAGAATTGAGCGGAATTATCTGCATTCGTCATAAAACGAGCGAATAGCCATGCTGCCAACATTCTTTGTTCATTATTTACTTTTCGTAATAGGGTAATATTCGGACCTTGTTGAATTTGAGCAGGCCGATCAATCGTCTTTGAAGGAATGGGAGCAACACCAACTCGATAATTTCCGGTATTAAATGCTGCATCTGCACCAATATAAGCATATCGGGTTCCACCAGTTGAACCAACATACATGTAAAGACGCTCGTTTGTCTTAAATATATCGGAGGTGTAAGCATCGGCATTGAGAGACCGAGTCAACATGAGGCCACGATCAACCTTGTCCTTAAAATATTTCACCATGTCATGGGCTTTGGTGTTGTTAAACAAAACTTCTCCACGACCAGTTGTTGCGTTATAACCAGTATATGGTGCATCCCATTGTTTAGCAGCAGTGATAAATAAATTGTCTTCCGAATCATAGCCAAATGGAATCGCATTCGGTTCTCTTTGTTTGATGGATTCTGCAATTTCAAAAACTTCATCCCAAGTTTGTGGCACTTCATAACCGTGGGTTTCAAAATAAGCAGCATTATAAAATAAACCTTCGGTTGATTTTGCAAATGGTAAGGACAAAATGGTACCGGCGTTATCATAACTTTGACTTTCTCTCCATAATCCTGGTAAGAAGTCTTCTTGTTGTTCTATGCTCAATCCATAAACAGGGTGATTGATAAAGTTATTTAATGCCAGGGGGGCTCTTGCTTGCGCATAGCGGGCAACATGGTCTGGGTAACTTTCAACAATGTCTGGTTCTGTACCAGCAGTGATGGAAAGAGCAACGCGATCGGCAACTGCGGTGTAGTCATTGGCAACTTTTTCTTCGATGACCGTGATATGTGGATATTCAATTTTAAAAGCAGAAATCCATTGTTGAACCAATGCTTGACTCGAAGCACCCATTCGGTGCCAAAAATTAATGGTCACAGGTGTACTTGTATCGAGAACTGCATCTGGACTTAGGTTATACCAATTGAGAATTTTGGGCGCTTCGGGATTGATAGATGAACTCGATACAACACTTGAAACAGTGGAATCACTTGATCCATCAATCAGGCTGGTCGATAAACTACTATTGGATGAGGGTTCTTCACTGCTGGGTCTTGTTTGACAAGATACTAACAATAAACTAAGCGAGGCGAACGCAAGAAATTTGGTCTTGAATGACTTTTCTAGCATGTAATTTCCTCCATAGAAAATTATAATCATCATCACAAATTGTAAAGAGATGCGATTGTTAAGATATTGTTAACCCTTAACCCCACTTCTAGAAACACCACTCATGATGTATTTCCTAAAGAAAATAAACAAAAGTAACAATGGGACCGTCACAATGACCGTCGCAGCCATCTGGTAATTAATTAAAACACGACCTGAACCAGTATTCGCTAAATCAACAAACGAACTTCGTAACCATGTCGTGACGAGTTTATATTTTTCGTTCGCAACAATATCTTGCCAAATATAAGCATTCCAAGTACCCATAATTCTTAAAATAATGATCGTGACAATGGATGACTTTGCCATCGGAACCATCACCTTCCATAGATATTTAAAATCACCACAACCATCGACCTTTGCAGCGTAATAAAGTTCATTCGGTATTTGTTTAAAGGTTTGCCGTAAAAGATAAATATGAAAAATCGAAACTAGAAACGGAATAATGACAGCTAAGTAAGAACCTGAATTGTCAGCATTAACCCATCCCAGTCGAGAAACCGTAACGAAATTTGAAATGACAAGCATTTCACTAGGAATCATCATCGTTGCCAATAAAATCGTGAAAATAAAATCTCTTCCTTTAAAATTCAATCTCGCTAAAGCAAACGCAACAAGAATCGAAAAGAAAGTTCCGCCGAGGGTTGTAAAGAATGCAACCAAGATCGTGTTAAATAAATAGCGACTAAAGTCAATATTCCCTTGAGATGCTGAACTATAAAGAAACACATTTAAATAATTATCTGGCGAGAAAACCTTTGGAAAAAAACTCACATTTAAAGAATTTAAAACTTCATTGCTACTTTGAAAAGAAACATTAAGCATCCAATAAAAAGGAACGATTACCACAAACGCCATGATTGCCAAAAAACCATATAGGATAAAGTTTTGAATCACTTTTGCGGTATGTTGAACTTTTAATTTTGCATCATATTGGTAATGATGTTGCGTTTGTAATTGAATGGATTTACTCATTAATATGTTCTCCCCATTAATAGTGCACGGTCTTCTTAGAGACGTATAAGTTAATGAATGTGAAAATCATAATGATGAGAAACAAAACAACTGCTGCCGCAGCACCCCGAGAATAGTAAGAAACGTTATTGAAATCTAACCCTGAGTTTCCAATCTTGTCGTAAACGTAAGCAACCGCAGTCCAGCGATTTCGATCGAGGGTTCGCCCGACAGTTCCTACAACGGATAAGACGGATTCATATGCTTTAAATGAACCAATAAATGACGTAATCAGAATATAACTAATGATCGGGGATAATAATGGAATGGTGATCCTTGTCATCACCTTAAATTTGGGTGCGGCATCAATTTTTGCAGCATCATAGTATTGCTTAGAAATATTTTGTAAGCCACCAATGAAAACAAGAATTTTGAATGGAAGTGCACTCCAAATGGTATAAACCAGAACAACCGTACGCCATCTTTCAACCGTAGCCGTTGGACCAACCCAATCAATGGCAGTTTGAAAGAGTGTATTGATTAAACCTTCTGCGGCAACCCCACCAACGAGCGGATGAGAAAACATGACATTAAAAACCATCCCAATCGCAAGTGCATTAGTGACGTAAGGAATAAAGAAGATGGTTTGAAATATTTTTTGTAAAGGTTTAATCGAGTTTAAACTTACGGCAATTAAAAGCGCTAATAAGGTGGACACTGGAACCGAGACGAACACAAGGATTAATGTATTGGAAATTGCATTGATGAAAAATCGATCATTAAAAATAGCAGTATATGCATAAAAATCAAAATACCTTCCAAAATCATCGGTCAGCGCATTATATTCAGAAAACATCGATATTAAGAAGGTTTTGATAAGTGGGTAAAAGGTAAATACCGATAATAAAAATAACGGAATAATCAGATACAACCAAGCTTTTAGATCTCGTTTGTGATCTAACATTAAGCCAACCTCCGACCTGTAGCTTTCTCAAAAATAAAGGTCTTGTTAGGTTTTAGTTTTACATGCATGGTTTCAGAGAGTTTTACATTAAAGTCATCGCTATTTAAAATCAATCGAACGGTTTGAGTTTCTGCTTGGGGATGTGAGGCAACTAAAGAAACGTCACGGCCAATCATTTCGACAAATTGTGGTTTTAATGTTAGCGGTCCTTTGCTATCCATTTCATAACCCTCAGGTCTAACGCCAATCACCACTTCGGCAATATTCTTGTTCTTTAACTTTGAAGATTCAAAAACCACTTGATCTTGAACGAAGACTTTTCCGTCTTTAACCGATCCTTGATAAAGATTGATTGGTGGCGTACCTAGGAATTTTGCAACAAATAAATTTTCCGGCTGGTTATAAACGTTTTGTGGATTTCCTTTTTGTTGTTCCGCACCAAAATTCATCAAAACGATTTGATCAGAAATTGACATCGCTTCTTCTTGGTCATGCGTCACGAAGACAGTTGTGATGCCAATCTCTTTTTGAATTCGCTTGATTTCTTCTCTGGTTTGAAGTCGCAAACGTGCATCCAAATTTGATAATGGTTCATCCAGTAATAAAACTTTGGGCTTTTTCACAAGTGCACGGGCAATCGCAACTCGTTGCTGCTGACCACCAGATAATTGGGCTGGTCGTTTTTGAAGTTGATCTTCAATGCCAACAAGTTTGGCCATTGCAATCGCTTCTTGATTCATGAAAGCACCATAATCTTTATATTTAGCTTCTTCAAGTTCCTTTAAGACTTTTGGGACAATCGGCATGAGTTCTTTTAATAAATATTGATTGAACTTTAGCCATTTGGTTGGATTAAGGAGTAACTGAATGATTTTTTCTCTTTTTAATGCTAAATATGGTTGTTCAATACGTGAAAACGATTGATTGATCTTTAAAATGATACCTTTTAGATCTTGAGGTGTCTTAGACTTTAATTCTTGTTCGAATTCCAATTTAAAGTCCACTAATTTTTTTTGAAAAGTAACTTTAATCGATTTGATATCCGTTACAATCTTTTCTTTGTTTTGTTTTGCTTTTTTCAAATCTAATACTTGAGATTGAAAAGATGCTCTTGCTTCGTTTTCTAAGCGTTTGTATTTGTTTCGAACGGCGAATGAGTTTTTTAAGTATTGATAATAAACTTTTGCTTCTTTTGGAGCAATTGATAAGTTTGCTTTTTCCATTGCATCTGCAATTGCTTTCTTCTTAATGTTCATGTTTTCCAAAGGAAAAAGTATGTTCTTCTTCACCGTCATATGTGGATAGAGGGCATAGTTTTGGAAAACTAAACCAATGCCGCGTTGTTCTGGTGACAACTCCGTGACATCTTCATCTCCGAAGAAAATACGTCCATGAGTAGGATAAAGTAAACCCGAGATCATATAAAGGGTGGTTGATTTTCCACACCCAGATGGGCCAAGCAAACCAACAAGTTTACCATCAGGAATGGTAAAATTGAATGCGTTAACCGCAATCGTCCTCGTTGAATTCTTACTTTCAAAAATCTTCGTTAGGTTCTCAAGCCTTACTTCCATGAATGATGCCTCCAAAGATTAACAATTAAATGTATAAATATCATAACACAACCATCGTTTTGTAAAGCGTTTCTTTTAACTTTTTTTATCAATTTTCTAGACTAATTTAGAAGCATTTTTTATAAGGGATTAATTAAAAAAACCATAATGATTTATGGTTTTTAATGTCTGATTTAACTAATCTTGAAACTTTTGACCGTATTCCTTTAAAATTTTCTTCACAGGTCTGAATGTTTTCTTAATCGTTCCTTCAATAAATGGATTTTTTAATTTTGCTTTATCAAGTAATTCCGTGAATGGATATTTTCCACCGAGTGAACAAACCTTCACGTATTTTTTCCAGGCTTTATCATGATTCTTTTTCATTAAACCTAAAAATTGTAAAGCAATCACTTGAGCAAGGGTGTAATCGATGTAATAAAATGGTGAGCTATAAATGTGTGCTTGTCTCATCCAACGTGCGCCTTTTTCATATAAAGGGAATCCTGTATATTTCTTATAAGGTGTGTATTTAATTTCGATTTCGCGCCATTTTGCACAGCGTTGATCATGAGACGCATTCGGATTTTCATAGACCCAATGTTGAAATTCATCAACGGTTACCCCATAAGGTAAGAAATTAATTGCACCTTCTAAATGACCAAAGAGGTATTTATCTTTATCATCTTTAAAGAAGGATTCCATATAAGGGGTTGCAAAGAATTCCATAGACATCGAGTGGATTTCCGCTTCTTCCATGGTGGGATCGCGATATTCAACTGGTTTAATTTTGCGTGACATAAAGCCTTGGAAAGCATGGCCAATTTCGTGAGTCAAAACATCGACATCTCCGGCAGTACCATTGAAATTAGAGAAGACAAATGGCATTTGATAGCGAGGGAAGAATGTCATATAACCGCCGCCCCGTTTGCCTGGTTTTGCTTCTAAATCGAGTAGTTCTTGGTCAACCAT
>CAZOHK010000032.1:0-9750 GCA_964579925.1 uncultured Staphylococcus sp.
TCTTTTTAAGAAATTTGTTAAAGAAGCAAAGTTTATTTATCATTTTGCCGGTGTCAATCGGCCAACGAATCCAGAAGATTTCATAGAAGGAAATGTAAAATTTGCCTCTTCATTGATACAACTCTTAAAATTAAGTAAATCAAAAGCCCCAATCGTGATTTCATCATCTATCCAAGCAATTTCAGATAATCCTTATGGAAAAAGTAAAAAATCTGGTGAGGATTTATTCCTCTCTTATGCTAATGATACCGGCAATAAAGTTCTGATTTATCGCTTCACTAATATCTTTGGTAAGTGGTCGAAGCCAAACTATAACTCGGTGGTTGCAACATTTTGCTACAACATTTCAAGAAATATACCAATCAAAATCAATGATGAACATGCAAAGGTTTCTTTAATTTATATCGATGATGTCGTTTCAGAAATGATTCGGTGCCTTGAAAACAAAGTCACTACGATTGATGGTATCTTAAGAGTTTTACCTGAGTATGAAATGACCGTTGGACAAATTGCTTTATTAATCAAAAGTTTTCATGAATCAAGGCTAACGTTATCCATTGCCAATCAAAAAGATCCATTCATAAAAAAACTTTATGCAACGTATTTAAGTTTCTTAGATGAAAAAGCTTTCATTTATGATTTAACGATGCATCAAGACCTTCGAGGTTCGTTTACTGAAATCATCAAAACAAAAGAAGAAGGACAGTTTTCCGTCAATATTAGTAAACCGGGGATTACGAAAGGTAATCATTTCCATCATACAAAAAATGAAAAGTTTATGGTGGTAAGTGGCCAAGGTTTGATTAGATTTAGAAAAGTTGGCACCAAAGAAATTATTGAGTATCGAGTCGATGGTAGTAAAATACAAGTGGTTGATATTCCTCCAGGCTATACCCATAGTATTGTCAATATTGGAAAACAAGATTTGGTGACATTCATGTGGGCCTCTGAAATCTTTGATCCAAAAAATCCAGATACCTATCCAATGGAGGTAGAAGTTAAATGAGTAAACTTAAAGTCATGACGGTGATTGGAACAAGGCCTGAGATTATTCGTCTTTCTGAAGTCATTAAGGCAATTGATGATGCGAAAGATACCTTTGTTCAAACCCTCGTCCATACAGGTCAAAATTACGATTTCGAATTAAATGAGATTTTTTTTGAAGATCTTGGTCTAAGAAAGCCTGATGTTTTTTTATCCGCGGCGGGTGAAACTGCATTAAGCACAATTGGAAATATCTTAATTAAGATTGAAAAAGTATTAGATGAAGTCAAACCGGATTTATTTTTGGTGTTAGGTGATACCAACTCAGCTTTATGTGCTATCGCCGCAAAAAAGAAAAAAGTACCAGTCTTCCATATGGAGGCCGGAAATCGGTCTTTTGATGAAAGAGTACCAGAAGAATTAAATCGAAAAATTGTGGACCATATTTCTGATATCAATCTGCCATACACAACCCTTTCAAGACAATATTTATTAAGAGAAGGTTTACCTGCTGATCGGATTATTAAAACTGGTTCACCGATGAAAGAAGTGATCGAGAAAAACCGTGAGAAAATCAATCGTTCTACCATCCTTTCTTTCTTAGGGATAAAAGCCAATCAATACTTTGTTGTTTCTGCCCATCGAGAAGAAAACATCAATGACGATAAACAATTTAATTTTTTCGTTGAAACTTTGAATATGTTAGCAAAGGATTATCGACAACCGATCATCGTTTCAACCCACCCTCGTACGCAAAAAATGATCACTGCAAAGGCTATCAAGGTCGATCCACTCGTCAAATTATTGAAGCCACTAAAGTTTTCAGATTATGTTCATTTACAAATGCATGCACGGGTGATACTGTCTGATTCCGGAACCATCAACGAAGAATCCTCAATTTTGTCACTTCGAGCTTTAAATATTAGAGATGCTCATGAAAGACCTGAGGCAATGGAAGAAGCAACAACCCTCATGGTTGGTCTGAATCCTATCAAAGTCAAACAAGGAATCAACCTCATTGAAAGTAAATCAAAACCAGTGATACATCCTGTCAGTGATTATCAAATCGATAATGTTTCTCAAAAAGTTGTTAGGCTTCTACTTTCTTACTACAATTATCAAATTCCAAAGAAATAATCTTGTTTAATGAAGTTTAAGAGTATAAAATGAACTTACCCCCCTATAGGAGGGGTAAACATGGAAAAACAAACTTTTCACATTGAAGGAATGACCTGTGCAACTTGCCAAGCAACGGTTCAACGCGCAGTTGCCCAAGTCCCTGGCGTCAAACATGTCAGCGTCAACTTAATCACGCATGTCATGCAGGTTGAATATGAATCGACTTTAAAAACCCAACGCGTGGTGAAAGAGGTTCAAGAAGCAGGTTATGGAGCGACCTTAATTTCAAAAGAGAACGCTGATCAATTTCGCAAAAAACAAAAAATGACGCGAAGTCTGATGAAAAAAAGACTCTATTTTTCAACGGCGTTGCTTATTCCATTACTTTACGTGTCGATGGGGATGTTGATTAATTTACCCATACCAGACTTATGGATGACAACCGTTGGTAATTTAACCACACAATGGGTGCTTTTTCTTCCGGTGTTAATCCTTAATCGCCGTTACTTTTCGGTTGGTCTTAAACGATTAATCAAGTTTGATCCAAATATGGATTCGTTGGTCGCGATCGGAACGGGAGCTGCTTTCCTCTATGGGGTTTATATCACGATCGTTTCGTTCTATGGATTCTTTACCAATCAAATTGAATTAAGTATGACTTGGATGAATCAATTGTATTTAGAATCCGCTGCGACCATTTTGACCTTGGTAACGTTAGGTAAATATCTTGAAGAGATTTCAAAACAAAAAACCTTAGGGGCTTTAGAAAAACTGATTGATTTAAAACCAAAAAAAGCTTGGAAGAAGACCGATCAAGGATACATGGAAACCTTCGTGACCAATCTCCAACTTAAGGATATCGTTCTTGTCAAACCTGGGGAACTCATCCCCGTGGATGGCGTCATTATTCATGGCGAAACGATGGTCGATCAAGCATCGATCACGGGGGAGTCGTTACCTGTTCAAAAAAATAAAGGTGATAAGGTCATCGCCGCAACGGTCAATCAATTTGGAGCGATTGAGGTTGAAGTTCGATTTTTAGGAGAAGATTCAACGATTGCAAAAATCATTCGCTTGGTTGAAGAGGCAAGTCAAACCAAAGCTCCATTAGCAAAACTTGCGGATCAAATTTCTCGCATCTTTGTCCCCATTGTATTTTTGATTGCGTTTGGTTCATTTATCCTCTGGATGCTTTTAGGAGAGTCTTTTGAATTTGCGTTGCAAATCATGATTGCAGTCTTGGTGATTTCTTGCCCTTGCGCCCTTGGCTTAGCAACGCCGGTTACGATGATGGTGGGCACTGGTAAAGGTGCGGAACTAGGCATTTTAATGAAATCAGCGGAAGCAATGGAAAAATTAAATCAAATGGATACGATTGTTTTTGATAAAACTGGAACCATCACCGAAGGAAAACCACGGGTGGTTGATTTGATGCTCACCTCGAAATGGTCAGAAAGCGACGTCAAAAAAATTGCCGCTTCGATTGAACAATACTCTGAACATCCTTTAGCAAAGGCAATCGTTTCATTTCATGGTTCCTCCTCACTGCTTGGGATTACAGATTTTGTTTATATTCCAGGGATGGGTGTTCGCGCCAACGTCAACGGCGTGACCTATCGCATCAGCAAGCTTTTGACGATTCCTGACAATTTAAACATGATTCTTGATCAAGGAAAAACCATCATTGAAATGCGCGAAGAAAACAACGTAATGGCTTATTTTGTGATTGCCGATACCGTCAAACCAACAAGCATCGAGGCGATACGTATCCTCAAAGATATGGGGAAAAAACTTGTCATGCTTACCGGTGATTTAAAGGCCGTTGCCGAACGCATCGCCAAGGATGTAGGTTTGACGGAGGTGATTGCAGAAGTTTTACCTCAAGATAAAGATGCTGCCATTCAACAATTACAAAAGCAAGGCAGAAAAGTCGCCATGATTGGAGATGGCATCAATGATGCCCCGGCATTAATGCGGGCTGATGTTGGAGTTGCGATTGGTGCTGGCACAGACATTGCCATTGATGCTGCGGATGTCGTCTTACTTCAATCCGATCTTCGCCAATTGGTCACTGCTATCCATTTGTCCCAACAGGTGGTTATCAATATGAAGACAAACTTATTCTGGGCTTTTATATATAACGTAATTGCCATTCCCCTTGCTGCGGGCTTACTTTATCCCGTTTATGGTTGGTTACTCAATCCCATGATTGCGGCGTTGGCAATGGCTTTTTCATCGGTTTCAGTTGTTCTCAACGCACTTCGTTTGCGCAGCTTCAAAGCAAACATAGTAAAATAAAGTAGGAGAAATAAATATGCCAATGATTAAAACCTTACGCGTCGGTGGGATGACCTGCATGCACTGTGCAGCAAAAGTAACCACTGCATTAAAACAAGTGGCTGGTGTTAGCCAAGTGAAAGTTAATTTAATGTCGGAAGAAGCAGAAGTGATGTTACAAGCCTCGGTTAAAGATGAGGCCTTTAAAAAAGCGGTTGTCGGTGCTGGATATCAGTTCCTCGGCAGCAAATAGAAAGTAGGGTTCCGTATGGAACAACCCTTGATTTCAAGCCGTGCAGATAATTATCCTCCTTCACCAATCCGAAAATTATTACCTTATGCGAAAGCTGCAGAAGCAGCAGGTCATAAGGTTTTTTATTTGAATATTGGCGAACCAGATTTACCAACACCTTCTGTGTTTATTGAGGCGATGAGGAGTTATGACCATCCCCATTTGGCCTATGCCCCATCCCAAGGACACTCATCGTTATTAAAGGCGATTCAAAGTTATTTTGCCAAAGATGGTTATATGTTTGATTTACAAGACTTACAAGTCACCCAAGGAGCAACCGATGCGCTCCTATTTTCCTTTTATGTGATTTGTAATCCAGGTGATGAGATTTTAACCCCAGAACCTTTTTACCCGAACTACCTTGCCTTTACCAAACAACTCGACATTCAACTTAAAGGTATCCCAACCTACGCCGAACAACAATATGCGTTGCCTTCTCAAGCCATCATTGAAGCTTGCATTACGCCAAAAACAAAAGCAATTTTAATTGCAAATCCGAGTAATCCTTCTGGTCGGGTTTATCGCAAAGAAGAGTTAATGGTTCTCATCCAAATAGCAAAAAAACATAATCTTTGGTTAATTGGAGATGAGCTATATCGTAAGTTAACGTTTCGTAAGCACGAGGCGATTTCTTTTGCCCATTTTAACGAGGTTGCCGATCGAACGATCATCGTGGATAGTGTCTCCAAACGTTACTCTGCGTGTGGGGCAAGAATTGGTTGCTTGCTGAGTAAAAATCAAGCGTTCATGAAACGCATACATCGATTAGGTCAATCAAGATTAGGGGTTTCGTTATTGGATCAAGTTGGTGCCAGTCAACTTTATCAATTACCCGCGTCACATATTGAATGGACTCGGGATCAGTATCTAGCAAGAATTGACATGGTGGTTGAGAAATTAAAGCAAGAACCGTCAATCAAATTTGTCATGCCTGAAGGCGCATTTTATATGATGTTACAATTACCGGTTGAAAATGCCGAAGCCTTTGCCTTGTGGTTAATCCAAGATTTTACCTACAAAGGTCAACGGTTGCTCGTCACCCCTGGAAAAGATTTTTATGTCGATCCAAGTCGAGGCAAGCAGGAAATTCGCATCGCGTTTGTGCTTGAACCCGTGGCCATGAGTAAGGCGATGGATGTTTTCTTAGCGGGTTTAAAAGCCTATCAAAGCTTAAAACGTTAGCAAATCCTTTTCCCTAATTCAACCTCACTTTATAGTATAATTTTTTCAACGGATTTGAAGATGAAAAAAACAACCGGAGAAAAAATTTTGGTGCAATATCGGCGCGCAAGCTTCGATTATTTTTTATCTGATTTTTTAGAAACTGGGATTGTACTAACGGGTACCGAAGTCAAAAGTTTACGAGCAGGTGGTGGGTCTTTATCAGATAGCTATGTGATCAGTCGAAATCAGGAACTATATTTACTCAACATGCATATTGCTCCTTATAAACAAGGCACCTTGTTCAATCATGAACCACTTCAGACCAGAAAGTTGTTAGCGCACAAACAAGAAATACTTAAATTGACCAAGGCAATTCAAGAAAAGGGTTTAACGATTCTACCGATCCGATTGTATTTAAAAAATGGACGCGTGAAGGTGTTGATTGCAGTTGGAAAAGGAAAGAAACATTTTGATAAGCGGGAAGCGATCAAAAAGAAAGAAGTCGATAAGACGATGCGGTCTGCTCAAAAAGGTAATGTGAATGATTAACACAATTGAAGAACTGAACGTTTATTTTCAAAAAAAAGTATCTCCGATTTATGCTCGTGATAAGTACGATAACTTTTTAAAGAAACACCCTTTTCAATTTCGCGTCCCGGCGATTCACATTACCGGTACAAATGGTAAGGGTTCAACCGCGACCTTTCTTCGAAACATTTACCAATCACGTTTTCAAAAAGTTGGTTTATACACATCCCCAGCCTTATCAAGGTTCCAAGAGATGATTTATGTTAATCAAGATGAAATTAGTGATCGCTATATCATTGAGTTTTTTAAAAAATGGCAAACAATTTTCGATCAATTTGAACTCACTGCGTTTGAAATGCAAACCTTATTAGCGTTTCATTACTTTCAAGATCAAGGATGTGATTTTGCCATTATCGAAGTGGGGATGGGTGGTAAGTTAGATGCCACCAACATCTTTACCCCGGTTTTAAGTATCCTTACCAATATTTCCTTAGAGCATAAAGCATACCTTGGTGATACGGTTGAAAAAATTGCCGAACATAAATCCGGCATCATTAAACCACGTATCCCTGTGTTAGTTGGACCACTTCCAACTGGGGCGATGAATGTCGTAACCGATGTCGCACGTCGTGGTCAATCACCAATATTTACAAAACAACCACACGAGGTGATTCAAGACAAACCACCTTTTTCTTTTCGATACGGAAAACATGAACCATTTCAATTAACAATGACCGCAAATTATCAAATCGATAATGCATGTATGGCGATAGCCGCAGTCGATATTTTATCGAAGACTTATCCAATCGCGGAAGCAAGGTTAAAGCAAGCCATTCATGATACCTTTATGCCAGGTCGGCTTGAGGTCATCAAACAACAACCGATGATTGTCATAGACGGGGCACATAATCCAGGTGGCATTCATGCATTGGTAAAGGCAATGACCCATCACCAACACCAAGCCATTTATATTCTTTTTGCAGCTTTCAAAGATAAAGAGGTTGAACCAATGCTCGAACAACTTGGAAAACTAAGTAAATTTATCTTTGTCACGTCATTTCCACATAAGCGTGCCCGAGAAAAAAAAGACTACTTAAATTTAACTTATCCCTTCATCGATGATTATGAACAAGCCCTACGTGTCCTAGCACAAGGGATACCGAGCAATAGTGTATTATTAATCACGGGTTCATTGGCATTTGTTGGACTCGTCAGACAGAAACTCGTTGCATGAATCACCTTCAGATTTTAAGGAGAAGACCATGAAAAATACCATGATTAGAAAGATGACCTTATCCGCGATGTTTATTGCCCTCGGTTTAATTTTAGAACGGGTTTTGATGATTCCAATTGGTGAAGTCAATCGCATTGCATTTGGATCGAGTGCGATTATCCTTGCCTCCTTAACGGTTGGTCCATTGTTTGGGGCAGTTGTAGGAGCGTCCATTGATTTAATTGGTTTTTTCTTGAATTCCGTTGGAACCTATACACCATACGTCACCTTAGGATTAGCTGCATTGGGTGTGATTCCGTGGTTGTTGAGTAAAGTCATGCAATCGTTAAAAAGAATTCCGGGATATTACAATTTAAGTTATGTTTTATTGGCAACGCTATTTAGTTATGGGGTTTGGTTTATTTATTCGCGTGAGCAATACACCTTTAATTTAGGGGGTGGTAATTTTGTAGATGTTGATTTATCCAACTGGTTTGTACGATATGTACTACCATTATTGGCATTGGCATTGTTTTTTGGTTTTGTGTTTTTCACAGCTTATCTAGAAAAGCGTTTTCCGGTCACCATTGATCAACCACATCGACCTAAAGTTTTGCTCTTGATTGTCCTGGTTTCTGAAATCCTGATTAGCATTGTCTGGGGTGTTCAATGGCGTGTTTGGTATTTAGGCATTCCGCCTCTTGCACTTTACTTTAATCAAATCGCTTTTTTTGTGATTGGATTTCCAATTAAATCCTTAATTGTGATGGCGGGATATCGCTCTTACCAACGATTTGAAACGCTTGGAAAATAAACCGATGGATTATTCAAAAAAACTACTTATCTTTTCTGTGATCGTCTTTGCATTGATTGTTATTCTATCGATCTTGGTTTTATTGATGTAGGAGGTCGCATGACCAAAGCCCAAACCTTAAGACAACAAACCATTTATCAAGTCTTTGTGCGCAATCACACCCAAGAAGGAACTTTTCAAGCTTTAACCAAAGACTTACCTCGTATCCAATCATTGGGGATAAGTGTTTTGTATATCCTCCCTTTTCATCCGATTGGTGTTACCGCAAGAAAAGGAAAAGTGGGAAGCCCATATTCGATTCAAGATTATTATGCGATTGATCCAAGTTTAGGAACCGAATCCGATCTTAAGATTTTTTTAAAAACTGCTCATCAACTTGGTATGCAAGTGATGATGGATATTGTTTTCAACCATACCGCAAGAGATGCAAAGTGGGTGAAAGATCATCCGGAATATTACTATTATAAAGACGGCAAACTTGCCAACCGGATTGGTGATTGGTCGGATATTGCCGATTTAGATTTAACCAAAATAGAAGTTCGCAAAGCGTTGATCGATGTCCTCATTTATTGGACAACATTTGGCTTTGATGGATATCGATGTGACGTCGCTCCCTTACTACCGTTATCATTTTGGCGAGAAGCAAAAGCAACGATTGGTCAAATCAATCCAGCAACCATTTGGTTATCAGAATCGGTTCATCCACACTTCATTCAATACTTACGTGGAGAAGGTTATAGTGCCCATAGCGATGCAGAAATGTTTCAAGTCTTTGACATGCTTTATGATTATGATGTTCATGAATTCTTGACGGATTACTTGACTGGTAAAGGATCGCTTTCCATGTATTTACGCATGGTTCAAGCTCAAGGTTATATTTACCCCGAAGATTATGTCAAGGCTCATTTTTTAGAAAACCATGATGTCCAACGCATCCACCACCTGGTCACCAATGAAACGATGTTAAAAAACTTAACCGCTTGGTCTTTTTTTCAACCGGGCATTGGTTTTCTTTACGCGGGTCAAGAGATGTTAGCGAAAAAACTTCCCGATTTATTTGAAAAAGATCCGATTCAAACCACGATCAAAAATCCAGCCTTCTATGCATTCATCCAACGTTTAGTTGCAATCAAAAAACTACCCTATTTTTCTCATTATCGAAAATTCTTTATCAATGAACATCCTTTACAATCCAACCTCATTGAAGCGACGTTAAGTTCACCACATGGAAACCTTGAAGGTATCTTTAATCTCACCAAAGACTCACGGATTGCGTATACCCAATTAAACGATGGCACGTACCTAGATTTAATTAGTCAACAATCGGTGACGATTCAACAAGGGATGGTTCAAGTGTTA
>CAZOHK010000033.1:0-9538 GCA_964579925.1 uncultured Staphylococcus sp.
AAAGAGTCAACATTTAAATCTTCTCTTAAGCGTGTTGAAACATTGACATTATTTGCTTGTACTTTGAATTTCTTTGCAACAACTTCGCGAATTTTTTCTAAAACCATAGCAATTTCTCCTTTAAATATATGCCCCTATGTTATCACTCTACTTGGTTCTGTCAAGTATATCTGGTCGTTTATAAAAATGAATCTTTCAAGCAACCCTTTCTCGCGTTTTGATTGAATAGTACCGACGTTGTGATAAAATATCTAAGAAAAGAGGTCTATATGGCAAACATCCAATCTCAAATTAAGCGTATCGCAACCAATCAAAAAGCAGAAGATCATAATTTTGCCTTTAAAGCGAGTATGCGTACGGCAATTAAACGCGTGAAACAACAATTAATCAATAAAGACCTTAAAGCAGCCCAAACTTCATTGAACCTTGCAATTAAACTGATTGATAAATCGGTTAGTCATGGCATTCAAAAATTACAAACCGCAGCAAGACAAAAATCCCGATTAATGTCGTTCTTTTCTGAACAAAGCAAACTCTTAGCTAAGTCATAATTCGCACAATTTTCTTTTTTTGTTATAAAATAATCTTAATGAACACCAAACTCCTCAACCCAAGTAAAGACGGGTATTTTATGCCGGCGGAGTTTTCCGCTCATGACGCAACCCTGATGCTCATGCCTTTTCGAGGTGACGTTTGGCGTAATCAAGCAAAAGAGGCCCAAGAGGCATTTATCAAGATTGCAAAAGAAATTGCAAAGTTTGAACCGGTTATGATTGGGGTCCATCCTTCGATTTGGCCAAGTTTTCAAAAAACTAAGATCAAAAATATTGAATTCTTTCAAGTTCCTTACGATGATGCTTGGGTTCGAGACACCGGACCAACCATTCTCAAGAATAAACTTGGTCAGTTTCGCGCTGTTGATTGGGAATTTAATGCTTATGGTGGAAAAGAATTCGGTTTATATCAACCGTGGGATCAAGATGACGCATTGGCGAAGGCAATTGCCTCTATTTTAAAGTTAGATACCTACCGTACGGATGGGTTCGTGATGGAGGGTGGCGCATTTCATGTCGATGGAGAAGGATTGGTCATGGCTACCGAATATAACCTACTTCATAAAGGCAGAAATCCAAAACTCACGAAAAAACAAATTGAAACTAAACTTTTGGAATCTTTAGGCGCGAAGAAAGTCATTTGGTTACCGCGTGGTATTTATAATGATGAAACCAAGGAACATGTGGATAATGTGGCAACCTTTGTTGGTCCAGGGCATGTCCTTGTTGCCGAAGGGGTTGATCCAAGAGATGCCCAGCAACCATTATCATTATTGACCATCGAAGCTCTCAAACAACAAACGGATATCAATGGCCAACCATTAAAAATTTCAACCGTGGTGATGCCTAAAGCGATTCATCGGACTTATTTTGAATCTGCAGGCTTAACACCAGGCACAGGTACACAAAGCAAGAATCGCCCCATGAATGAACGATTAGCTGCCTCTTACCTTAATCTTTATTTCGTTAATGATGGTGTTATCGTTCCAAAATTTAATCAAAAAACTGACGAGATTGCCCTTGCCCAATTAAAAGCTGTCTTTCCCAAACGAAAAGTGGTCATGATTGACAGTAAAGAAGTTTTGTTAGGTGGAGGAAACATCCACTGTATCACGCAACAAATTCCTAAAGGGGTTCGCTAAGGTGTCCAAAGTGACCGTAACTGCCATTCAAATGTCGATGACCTCGCAACGTCAGGTCAATATTGACCTTGCGACAAAACTAGTCAAGCAGGCGGCGCAAGCAGGTTCAAATGTAATTTTGTTACCAGAACTCTTTATGGGCTTATATTTTTGCCAAGTCGAAAACTATGATCATTTTGAACTTGCGAGACCTTTTGAAAATAATCAAGATTTGATCTATTTTCAAAAACTTGCAAAGTCCTTAAATGTGGTGTTACCCATTTCTTATTTTGAAAAAGCAAATAACGTCTTTTATAATTCGATTGCCATCATTGATGCAGATGGGACCTTGCTTGGCCAATACCGAAAAATGCATATTCCTACTGGAGAATCGTATCAAGAAAAGTTTTATTTCACCCCAGGTGACACCCCTTTAAAAGTTTTTGCCACTAAATTTGGCAAACTCGGCGTTGGCATTTGCTGGGACCAATGGTTTCCAGAAGTCGCACGCATTCTTGCCCTAGAAGGTGCGGATATGCTCTTATATCCAACAGCGATTGGGTCAGAACCAACCTTACCGATTGATTCACAAATTCATTGGCAAAATACGATGATGGGTCATGCTGCAGCGAATTTGATACCGGTGATTGCTGCCAACCGGATTGGCAAAGAATCCTATGGGCGGCATCATATGACATTTTATGGAACCAGTTTTATTAGTAATTACAACGGTGTGATTCTCCAACAAATGGATCGAACCACCACCGGATTAATCACCCACGCGTTTGACTTAAAGGAATTAGAAAAATTACGTTATTCTTGGGGCGTTTTTCGAGATAGAAGACCATCGATGTACGAACGCATTCTTAAGAAGTAATCGTATTAAAATTCACAATCCACCAACTCAAGGCCTCCACTTTATCTTGGCGGCCCTTTTTAATGGATTCATCCAATGCATCTAAACTTAATAAAATGTGGTTAATTCTGCGGATAGGAAATCGTTTTTTCGCTTGCGACATTAAACGAATTCGAAATTCATGAACCTTTAGGTTTTGGCTCATTTGAAAGGTGTCCATGGACTGAGTGAGTAGATGCGTCACTTTTGCAAACAATTGAAAATGCTTTCCAATTAAGCTAATGAGTAAGGTTGGTTCAACTTGTAACGTCATTAAATCTTTAAAGGAGGTTAACGCTCCTTGTAGGGAATCCGCCATTAAATGGTTCGTTAAGGCAAAGACATTGTCATCTAGGTTTGCAGATACCAAGTTGCGAACGGTGGTTTCGTTGATGTCTTTGCCATAAACGCTTAACTTTTTTAATTCTTGATATGCCCGATCCAAATCAGGGAAGGTTAAATCAATGAGGGTCATTAAAGCTTTGGGATTGAGGTTAACCTCAAGTTGCTTTTGCCATCGAATGAATAACGATGACCACATGTCTTTTTTCTCAATTGGTAAGGCAATCCATTCATGATGTTTTTTGATGAGTTTCATGAAGGTAAGCCGTTCGTCCACGTCACCTTGATACGTAAAAATCACATCCGTTGGATAATCCTTCTGTTCTAAAAACGAGACCAGTGGTTCTTCGTCTTTGGTTTTGGCTAAACCTTTAACCGTGGTACCGGCAAAGAAATATGCTTGATAAACCACCACCACTTTTGCTTCCGACCATAGGCTTGGTTGGGTGATCTCTTGTAACCATTGAGCCATACCTGTGTTCGATGCATCGACAGTTTCGATTGTCGTTGTTTTAGGATAGGTTGATAAGATTTGCTTGAGTTGTTGATCAAGCAATTGGAATGATGGAGATGTGATTAATCGAATCATGATTATATTTTACACGTTTGATAGCGGATTGTCCCCTCTAAATCGGTGCGGCGAACCCGAATATCCCTTGCATTTAATCGTTCCATCACTTCTGGATGGGGATGCCCATAGCGATTTCCCCCTCCACTTGAAATCACTGCATGCTTGACTTGAAGTTGGTTTAATAAGTTATCGGATGTCGAGGTATTTGAACCATGGTGGCCAATCCTCAACACATTTGCCTTTAAGTTTGGAAATTCACTTATTAATAATGCCTCCGTTTTGAATGTCGCATCCCCCATCACAAGCCAGCGGCAATCGACCGCTTCAATTCCCACCATTAAGGATCGCTCATTATCCTCAATTAAAGAAGGCCAATATTGTTGGTAATTGGTGATGACCATTCGCCCTAGCCTGAATGGTTGGAAAGTTGCTAGGATGAGGTTTTTAACATGGAAGTGTTTAAGAAGGGATTCAAGTCCGCCATTATGGTCGAAATCATTATGGGTTATGATGAGGTAATCCAATTTCCGAATGCGTTGTTTGCGCAAGTAAGGAATTAAAACTTCTTTTGCAATATCAAATTGTTTGACTCCCCCCGTATCAATTAATAAGGATTGACCATGCGAATAAACGAGTGTGGCATCGCCTTGACCTACATTTAGAAAATCAACATAACTCACGAAACGTTGGTCCAAGTTACTCACATGGACGGTGAGGAGAATTAAACCCATCATCAATACATGATGCTTATGGATGATTAATTTTAACCATTCAAACCACAACCATAGGAATAGAAATATCAAAAGCATCCACATTAACCACGGATTCAGGAGGCCTAAATAGATGGGTGAAAAGTTTGGAATTGACAGGATCATCTCACTAATACTTTTTGTTAACCAAACCAAGAGAGGAATCTCGATGCCAAAATACAAGTAGATCAACCACCCTGGAATGAACCAAATTTGAATCATGGCCATCGGTAAAAACAACATGGTTTGGATGATGCTGATGGTTCCTTCATTGATCCATTCCCACAAAAAAGACATGCTGCTAAAGGCCAGCCATCGACCTAACCTTTTCTTCATTTGAAATAAAGGTAGGATGAATAGGATAAAAGCCTGGAATGCTAAATAAATTTTTCCTCCGGGTTGGATCCAATAATATGGATTGATTGTTGAAAAGATCGCTAATCCATAGCCTTTAATCGGCTGAATCGCTCTCGATTTAAATGTCCATCGTAGTGATTCTAAAAGATAAATCCTCAAGAATGACCAATGACCAATCGATAAGATTAAGTATGGAAGAAAGAAACCCAACAAGATGAATCGTGATTGATGTTCATCAAATCGAATCATGAAGCATTTAAGTAACATAGACCATAATAAGTAAAAACCTAATCCTGACATCGTGAATAACTCTTGAAGGATACTTGATTGGGCTTCACCACGAGATCGATTGAACAAAAGTAAGGAAACAAGATGACTGGTTTCGGGTTCTAACTGATTGAGTCGATGATCGATGATGCGCCTAGTTCTGATAGGTAACGCAAAAACTATCTGACTTTTCTCGATGGTTAATTGCTGAGTAACCCCACGCTCGTTGAGGTATGCGATAAAGTTAAATTTACCTTCATAAGTTGTGAATGCCAAGGGCCTTATGGTGACGGATAATGATAAAAAATCGCCCCATTGATAAGGGTCATCTATCGCCGTTTCAACAAAGTATCGCCCATTTGCATTCCTGACAATCATCCATGTGTCACGCCGGTCAACCACCACATAAATTTGCGTTTGGGTTTGAATGATCATGTTTGGAAGGGTTTGTAAACCGAACCACAACATCGTCCACATTAAAAACGGTTTTCTTAGCGATCGATATTGAAACCATAAAGTAACAGAGCTGATTCCGGAAAACAAATACCAGATCCAATGCGGCCTGATCGTCGCGAGGACAATGGATAAACAAACAAGAAAGAAGCCCCAACTTTTCAAAGTAAGTTGATATGATTTTTAATGCGAGTAAAAGTGGATTGACCAATGCCTGGAACATCCATGATTTGCTCAATAAAGGTAAAGGACCCTTGGGTTTGTCGATGATCCACAATTGCATTTGCTAGGCTACTTCCGATGTTGGATAAACTCATGAGCGCTTCACGATTGCCAGAATTTAAACCTACTTTGACCAATGTCGTTGTGCCACATACATCATTTGGGTCAAACTTTGGAGCGATGTAATAATGGTTGCCAGCAATCACGATGACATCCTGATGAAAAGCCTCTTCATCCGCATTCGTGGTTATCCCACCTGCTAACGCAATCAAAGAACTTAATGGACTATCTGTTTCCAATATATAAGTTCCAGGTTTTTGGATTTCTCCTGAAAGCGTCGCCGTCACAAAATTATTGGACAGCGACGACACTTCATTGGTGGATTGTTGAACAATGTTAGGATCAAGATTGAGAAACACAACCAACGTCACTATCGTAAAGAACAAAACACCAATCATCACTTTGAACATAAAAAACCTCCCAAGAATGAATAGGGAGGTTTATGAAGATTCAATCAGCAATCGCTATTCAATTTTTAGAATTTGGACTTGATACGATTTTGGAGCTTTGACAGTGACTTTATCACTGACTCGTCCTCCCATAATCGCTTCACCCAGTGGGGAAACATTACTAATCGTGCCATCGGTTGGATTGGTTTCATGCGTACCAACAATTTTAAAGGTATATTCTTTTTTATTACTTAAATTAAGGATTTTGACCGTTCGACCAAAGCTGACAATTTTGGTTGTTCCGGTTGCATCATCCATGATCGTGGCATTCGATAAGATATCTTCAAGTTGGCGAATCCGTTGTTCAACATCCGCTTGTTTTGCTTTTGCAGCATCATAATCGGCGTTTTCAGATAAATCACCTAAAGAACGAGCATACGCAAGTTGTTCGATCACTTCAGGACGAATAATGTCGATTAAGTTTCTTAATTCTGACTTTAATTTGTCGTAACCTTCGCGGGTCAATTGGACTTTTTCGTTTTCCATCATTGAATCTCCTTGTTGTTAATGCTTGTCTATTTTAGCAATTATTCTTCTAAATTACCAACATTTTCATCATGATCTGCTTCTTCATCTTCATAATTTTGAATGAGTTTTTCCGCATAACTGATGGCATCGTTATCCGGTTCACTTAATGCAAAGGTTTCTTCATCATATCCCTTCACATAAAGGTCATCAGGGTTTTTTGGATGGAAATAAATCACGTAATTTTGATCATGAAAGATGAAGGTAAAATAGATCGAAAATATTTCAGTTTTTCCATTATCCATCACAATTTCTAAGGTGTTATCGGGGTTGTTTTTCATATTGCTCCAATATTATACAAGCAGATACGGAATCAAGGTATGATTTTTGTTTCTTTTCAGGTAAACCAAAAGCATGTAGGCGTTCTTTGGCTTCCACGGTGGTCCAACGTTCATCGACTTCATAAATTGGCAGTAATAATGATAAGCGTAATCGACCTACCACTCCTTTCACCCATGCAGTTTGATGACTTTCTCTTCCATCTGCGTGGTAAGGGAGACCAAAAATAAGTGCAACTGGTTGGTGTTCATCAAGCAAGCGCTTGATGAATTGAAGTAAAGAATCTTCTTCAAGACGTGGGAAAAACCATGCTGGGAGTGGCATGACCATCCCAAGGCGATTTCGCAAAGCAATTCCTAAAGATTTACTTCCTAAATCAAATCCCAATAAAATCGGAGTGTTTATCCGATGATGGTTTTCCATAATGATTTTAAGTCAACAAGATGCTTACCTGCACCAAACGCTAAATCCGATTTGCCGCCACCAGACCCTTGCATTGCTTGGGCAATTAATTTGGTAATGACCGATGCTTGGCGGTTTGCTTGACGTAAACTCGGTCCAACATAGGTTCCAATTGGATAACTAGATTCATCTTTACCGATGATCACAATTAATGAATCAGGATAGGCTTGTTTAAAGCGGTCCATCACTTTTAATAATAATGCGCGAGATAGGCTTGGTTCGATGAATAATCCATGGGTGAAAGGCTGACGAACGAGCGAAGATTGTAGGGATAAAAATACACCATTTGCTTGTCCTTCTTGGGCATGAGATAACGAAAGGGTAAGCTGGTCTTTTTCTTGCTTGAGAACCTTCAACCGATCAAAAATCTCTTTTGTCGAGGTTGCCCCTAGTTGTTGACGTAATTGATAAAGCATCGTTTCCTTTTGCTTAAAGTGCTGATAAGCAGGTGCACCACTGACAATCACCAAACGTCTAGTTCCTGCGGCGATGCTTTCTTCGGAAACAACCGCAAAGACACCAATTTCTTGGGTGTTGGAAACATGAGTACCGCCACAAAATTCCTTAGAACGAGGACCTAAGGTGACGATGCGAACGATGTCTCCATATTTTTCTTCAAATGGTGCGGTTGCTCCGGTTTTCTTTGCCGCTTCAATTGGCAAAAGTTCAATGGTGCAAGGGTACGCTGCTTGAATTTGGGCATTGACATCTTCTTCAATGGCACTGATTTCTTGTTCACTAATTTTTTGATGATGACTAAAATCAAACCGAGCATATGTATCACCAACAAATGAACCTTGCTGGACGATATGGGCACCAAGATGTTGCTTTAATGCGGCTTGTAATAAGTGTAAGGAGGAGTGATGTTGTTTGATGATGTGTCGGCGTGGTTGATCGACGGCAAGTTTAACCACGTCACCTATTTTCAGGGTTCCATATTGAACATGAATACGATGCATGTGTTGTTTATGTGGTGCTTTTTGAACATCCAGAACATCCACTTTGGTTTTGGCATTTTCCATAATACCTAAATCCGAAGATTGACCGCCACTTTCGGCATAAAAAATCGTGTGATCAAGAATGACTTCACCTTCATCGCTCAATTCTTTTACCATCACACCTTGTTGAAATAACCCGATGATCGTTGCTTGGCGCGGCGTTGCATCATAATGAAATTCACTCTTATTGGTAAATGACAATAAATCAGCAGATTGTTTTGCCATCGAGCCAAATTGTTGACGAGCTTGACGCGCCCGTTCTCGTTGTTGTTCCATGAGAATTTCAAATTGATTCATATCGACGGTCATATTCGCTTCTTGTGCAATTTCTTGGGTTAATTCAACCGGAAAACCATAGGTGTCATATAACTTAAAGGCGACATCACCTGAAATTGGTTCTTTTTTATCTAAATAGGTTTTTAATAAATTTTCGCCATGATGAAGGGTCGTTAAAAACTTTTCTTCTTCATGATGAATCATCTTTGACACATTGAGTTGGTGTTCTGCAAGGTAAGGATAATCCTTGACCATGATTTGCAAAACAACTGGAACAAGCAAGGATAAAAAGGGCTTTTGGATACCAATCTTACGGCCATATCTTAAAGCTCTTCTTAAAATCCGACGTAAAACATATCCACGACCTTCGTTGGAAAAGACTGCCCCATCCGATAGGGCAAACGTTAAGGTCCGAATATGATCGGCGATGACACGGTAGGGACGAAATCCACTCTTTGGATAGTTGATCGTTGCAAATGGTTCAATCGCTTGAATAATAGGAAGGAAAAGATCGGTTTCAAAGTTCGTTGGTGTGCCTTGGAAAATACTTGCAAGTCTTTCTAGTCCAGCACCTGTGTCGATGTTTTTAGAAGGTAATTCTTTGTAAGCTTCACGTTTAACGCCTTGAACCGCGTTATATTGAGAAAAGACGATATTCCAAATTTCAATATAGCGATCGTTGGAAATTTCTTCTTGGAGTAATTTAATCCCTAAACCTTTTGGATCAAAGGTCGGGCCACGATCATAAAAGATTTCTGTATCCGGACCACAAGGTCCATCGCCAATTTCCCAAAAGTTACCTTCTAATGGAATTAAATGATCGGGAGCGATGCCAAGGCTTTGCCAAATTTTTGGCGTTTCTAAATCTAATGGAGAATAGGTCATGTAAAGCTTGCTTTGGTCAAAGGCAAACCATTGTGGACTAAAGAGGATTTCATAAGCCCATGTGATGGCTTCT
>CAZOHK010000034.1:0-9522 GCA_964579925.1 uncultured Staphylococcus sp.
GGTGTTCAAATAACCTAATGTATTTAAGGTTTTGAGTAGTTGTTGACTCAACGCATAACTAGAAAATGGTAATCCTTGATTCATATGGTAAGTGTATCAAACTAAGGTTGGAAATGCTTGAACAAAGCGGGTTACCAAATTTAAATCTGCATCAAGCTTCTTTAAATAACTTGCCATCGTCGGGATAAAGATGGTTTCAACCTCATGGGGAATTTCTAAATAATTAAATGCAGCGTTGACAATGCCACGTCGAACATGATGGGCACTATCACCTGATAGAAAAATGTCATAACCCTCTGCTTGGGCCGTTGGATAGTACTTCGCGCCACCCCCACCAATGAGTGCCACTTTTTCGATGACGGATTTACCTGAAGGAATCATCCAAAGATAAGGTAAACCTAATTGTTTTTTGACGAAGGATGCAAAAATATCTCTTTTCATCGGTTTGGGTAATCGACCACCCCGAGCAAGCGGATCGCCTTGAAGGGGGACAATATCAAGCAATCCTAACGCCTTTGCCAAGGCATCGTTCATGCCGCCTCGACCTGCATCAAAGTTGGTGTGTAAGCTATAAACCGGTATGTGATGCGCATCGAGCATCTTCACCATGTGACGTTTTGCTTCATCGTTTTTAAGCACCGTCTTTTTTGAACCATAAATAAATGGGTGGTGAGTCAGAATAAGATCTGGTTTTTCTTTGATCATCGATTCTAATAGGATTGGTTCCATGTCAAGAACAATGGCAATGGTGAATAATTCCCTGGGTAATTTACCGATCATTAATCCGACAAAGTCACCATATGGTTTCGCTAAACGTTTTGGAAAATCTAGACCAAAAGCTCTTAGTAATTTAGCGGTTTTTAACATATTGTTGAATCCATTCTAAGCGGTGTTGCTTAACATCATGCCTGTGTAATTTTAATTCTGCTGTTAATTGTTTTGCTTCCAATCTTAACCACGTCACAAACTCAGGTTCTTGGTTGCGGATTAACCATGGTCCATACCATGCTTCCATCGCATTGAGCGTCATGTTACCTTTTTTGGCAACGATAAAGGGATAACCTTTTTCATCCTCATACACAAAGGATTCATGCGTGATGTTCCATTGATTTCCTTGCAGCCATGTGCGAACGATATGGGGATCTCGTTGCGGACCCAAGATGATGGTGTTGACCTTTGCTAACTTGGTTTTACCGCCGTCGAGGATTTCCTGGATTAAATTGCCACCCATGCCAGTGATGACCACCGTTTCAATCGATGGAGATAAATTGGTTAATCCATTGGCCTGATAAACGTGGACATTTAGGTCTTGTAATGCATGGTGTAAAGACTTAAAACTTGCATCCGATAATTCCGTTGCATATAAAGGAAAAGCAAATCCTTTTTGAATGAGGACTTGCAACAATTGCCCATGATCGGAACCAATATCAATTAAAGGTCCGGTGAATGGACACAAGGAAGCAATGGTTTCAATGCGACGAGAAACCATGATTAAGAATCGCGGTAATCGCCAAGACGTTTTGCTCGGGTTGGGTGGCGTAATTTACGAATTGCTTTTGCTTCGATTTGGCGAATTCGTTCACGGGTAACCCCAAATTCATGACCGACTTCTTCTAATGTACGAGGGCGATTATCATCTAGACCGTAGCGCAACCTCAACACTCTTTCTTCGCGGTCAGTGAGGTCCTGCATGATCTTGTATAGTTCTTCTTTGAGTAAAACTTGAGTGGTGTGATCCGAGGGTGAGGTTGCTTCTTTATCTTCAATAAAGTCACCCAAATGGGAGTCATCTTCTTCACCGATTGGAGTTTCTAACGACACCGGTTCTAAGGCAATGCGTTGAATTTCTCTAATCCGTTCAGGAGACATTAATCCTTCGAGTTTAACGCTGATTTCTTCCGCGGTCGGTTCACGACCAAGTTCTTGGACCAATTGACGTTGGACACGGGTCATTTTATTAATCGTTTCCACCATATGAACAGGAATCCGAATCGTTCTTGCTTGGTCGGCGATCGCCCGTGTGATGGCTTGGCGAATCCACCAGGTTGCGTATGTTGAAAACTTGAAGCCCTTGGTATAATCAAACTTTTCAACTGCCTTTATTAATCCCATATTTCCTTCTTGAATCAAATCAAGGAAAAGCATCCCACGACCAACATAATGCTTGGCAAGGTTGACCACCAAGCGAAGATTGGCATTGATCAGTTTGTTTTTCGCTTCCATATCACCGGCAATAATCGCTTTTGCAATCGCGACTTCTTCATCCGGTTTTAAGAGATCGACTTTACCGATTTCTTTAAGATACATTTTGACGGAGTCATTGACTTTGACTTCCGAATTCGCAAACACATCGACTTTATTCACATCCACTTCATCTTCGGAAACATCGGGTTCATACTCGGTTTCAAAAGGTTCATCAGCTGCGACGGCACCTTTTTTTAATTCTTCTTCATCGACTTCTCCATCTTCTAAGTCTTCGTCTTCAATTTTGATATCAATCTTTTTATTCTTAAAATGGAGGAGAAGATTTTCTGAATCTTGATCAGTTAATTCAAGATGTTCGATCGCATCAAATAATTCATCTTGAATGATAAAACCTTCTTGCTGAGCTTTTTTCTCAAAGCGCTTTTTGATTTGATCAAGGGATTCGATTTCATCTTCGTCATCCTTTATTGCCTTTTTTGACACGCGTGCGAGTAACTTTTGCTCGCCAACATTTAATGAAGTTTTGTTGCCTTTTCCTGGTTTGACTGGAATTGAGGGGGTTGGTTTCATCACCTTTTCATTGTTTTTTGAAGGTTTGCTAAGCACTGCCGCTTGACTGGCAGTTGCTTTCGCGGTGACGGCCTTCACTGGTAAGACAACCTTGGTTGATTTACCCTTAGATTTCATCGTGGTTTTTTTAGGTAATGCTGAAATCGGTTTACCTTTACTTGGTACTACTTTTTTTCCGACAGGTGGTTTAGCCTTTACATTCTTTTTTGCCACGGGTGTTGGTTTACCTTTAGGCATTATCTTTGTTTTTTTCTTCGTTGTTTTCATCGTCATTTTCTCCTTTGTTTGCTTCAGGTTTTCCCTGTTTAGTTAACTCTTTAATGATGCGGGCTTGTTCGTGATCGGGTTTGCCAGCGATACTTGCTTGCATTTGGTGAGCTTTGATAAGCTTTTCCCGTTCCTCTTTCAACGTATTTAAGTAATCCAGGAGTTGGTGTTTGTCTGCTTTGGGTAAGTTTTTTTCACTCATCAATTCGGCAATCGCATTGATGACCCGTTGTTGGTCTTTGCTTTCGGTCATACTGATATGATTGATTAAGGTTTGGTGGTCTGGAGGATCGCTGACTAGGTTTGAATGCTCATCCCGATTCCGTTGATAAATTTCAATGAAGTACGTTGCAATTTGACGATAAAGATCATCATGGAAAAACTTGACATCTTCTTGATACATCGCAACCGCATCACCACTGAGAAACATGTTGTATAAAATTGCTTTTTCTGCTCGTTTTAAGCGGTTCAGGAGCTTGGCTTCAGGTCGATAGGATTCAAAATAATTGATGTCTTTTTTGGTCAAATTACTTAATGACAGTTGCAAATCTTTGATTGCAAACTGGGTCAATTGACCCAAACGCTTGAGATAATCAATTTGCTCAAGTTCAGATGTCGCTGCAATATAAGGTAACATCCGATTAATGAAGGCAACGCGTTGTTCCGTCGTGGTCAAAGGCATCACCCGTTGATAGAAATGGAAACTATAATCCATTTTAGCGACCAATTGGTTCAAGTATGACTTTAATCCAACTTCGCCATCTGCATTTAAGATCTCATCGGCATCACGGGTTTCTTGATCACTGATAACGTAGCGAAACGGAATATTTGCTTGGGCGAGCGGGGCCATCAGTTTCATCATCGCCGTTTGTCCTGCTTGATCTTGATCAAGACAAATTCGAATTTCAACCCCTAAACTTTGCAAAAGTTTAATGTGGTTTGGTGTAATCGCAGTACCCATCAGCGCAATCGCTTGAGGAAGATTTGCTCGGTGCAATGCAATGACGTCCATAAAGCCTTCCATCAAATAAACAAAGCCAACCCGCTTACTCGCAAGTTTGACTTGGTGAAAGTTATATAAGATGCTACCTTTATTGAAAACTGGAGAATCCGTTGAGTTGACATATTTTGCTTGGCCAGGTTCATCAGCCAGTAACCGTCCAGAAAAACCAACGACCCTTCCGTCTCGATTATGAATGGGAAAGATTACCCGACCAGCGAGCCGATCCACTTGCTGATTGCTACTTGCCGTAATCCCTAATGCCTCAATCACGGTTCGGTGATGCCCTCGTTTAATCAGGTATTGAATGGTGGTTGCTCCGTCCTTCAACGCGTAACCAATTTGGAAGGTTTCAATGATGGGTTGATCAAGGCCTCTCCCTTTTAAATATTCCCGGGCAAGTTTGCCTTCATCACTTGCAAGACCAAAATGATAATAACTAAGCAAATCTTCTAAACACCGAAAGGATGGTTCAAGTTTTTCATCTCGTTGAATGGCAGCATCATTTTGTTTAAATCGGGGGTCATCAAATCCAGCCCATTCCGCAACTTTTTTAACCGCTTGTGGAAACGATATTTTTTCAAAGTTTTGCACAAACTGAATCGCCGAGCCTCCGGTGCCACAAACAAAGCACTTAAAGATCTGCTTTTCGGGACTAATACTTAGGGAGGGATTCTTATCATCATGAAAGGGGCAAAGGGCAACAAAATTTCTACCTTTTTTTGTGATAGGAATATATCGAGATATCACATTGGCGATATCAGATTTCTTTAATAAATCGTCTAACAATTGTCGATCAAAATTCATGGAACCCTCCTTTCATTAAAAATCGTAATACTACTAAATAATTACTAAATTACGCCTAATAATATAACTTTACGTTAAAATATCTAATTAAGTCATCGATTGGCATCCGAAGTTGTTTCATGGAATCTCGTTCGCGAATGGTTACGCTTTGGTCGGTTTGCGTATCAAAATCAATCGTTACACAATAGGGGGTACCAATCATGTCTTGACGACGGTATCTTTTTCCGATGCTTGCTGACTCATCGTACGTCACCATAAAATGCTTGGATAAAATGGTCATGACTTCTTGGGCTTTATCATTGAGTTGTTTGCTCAAAGGTAGGATGGCAATTTTATAGGGGGCAATCGCGGGATGTAATTTCAAAACAATTCGCGAATCTTTTTCTAATTCTTCTTCTTGATAAGCATCACTTAAAACCATTAAGGCAAGCCGGTCTAAACCGAGTGAAGGTTCGATGACGTATGGGATATATTTTTCATTGGTTTCTGGATCCATATAAGTTAGATCGTCTTTACTAAATTGCATGTGTTGTTTTAAGTCATAATCGGTTCGACTTGCAATGCCCCATACTTCACCCCAACCAAAAGGAAATGCATATTCAATATCCGATGTTCCTTTTGAATAAAAGGCTAACTCTTCTGGACTATGTTCACGAATTCTTAAGTTTTGTTTTTGAATACCAAGAGAAGCTAAGTATTGCATGCAGGCATCTTGCCAAAATTTATACCATGACGCTTCGGTTCCTGGTTTGCAAAAAAATTCTAATTCCATTTGGGAAAACTCACGGGTTCTAAATGTAAAGTTTCCTGGCGTGATTTCATTTCGGAATGCTTTTCCAACACTGGCAACGCCAAAAGGAATCTTTTTTCGAGTCGTTCGTTGAATATTTTTAAAGTTCACAAACACACCTTGAGCAGTTTCTGGACGTAAATAAACAACCGTTTTTGCATCTTCGATGACCCCAATATGGGTTTTAAACATCATGTTGAACTGACGAATATCTGTAAAGTCGTGGCTGCCGCATTTTGGACAAGCGATGTTTTGTTCCTTCAAGACTTTTCCTAATGCTAAACTTGGGATATGAGTGATGTCAATTTCTGGTTTTGCTTGATTGATTAACTGATCTGCGCGATGGCGTGATTTACAATTTTTACAATCAACCAACGGATCGTTAAAGGTGGCAACATGTCCAGTTGCTTCCCATACTTTAGGGTTCATTAAAATAGCAGAGTCTACGCCTACATTCATGGGATTCTCTTGGACAAATTTTTTCCACCATGACCGGCGTAAATTATTGATAAGCTCGACACCCAATGGACCATAATCCCACGTGTTTGATAAACCACCGTAAATTTCAGATCCTTGGTATACAAAACCTGTCGTTGTTAAATGGGTAACTAATTGATCAAATGTAAATGTTTTCATAATTTTTCCTTCCGCACACATGGGGATTATCTCAAAAAAAAGACTGTTATGTCAACCTACTATAAGTGTATTTTTTTGAATAATTGCTTGATGGTTTTAAATCCTTCGATGTGCATATCAAGATGATGCTCAAAGTGATCTTGAACCAAAGGAACCAGTTCAATCTGATCTTCTTGATTTGATTTCAATTCTTCAGGTTGTTTATACAATTGCCTTAATGCTTTTAATGTCTTTGCGGGTAAGGCAGTTGCCGGCGTATGCTTTAAACAATTTTGGCATATAAAGCCACCTAATCTTGTACTGACGCCTACAATGGAGGTTTTGTTTTGGCATTCAACACAATAATCCACCACAATCGGAACACCTTGTAAAGTCAGAATTGCTTTGAGAAAACTTAACCAATGCCATGGATAAGATGCATTTGCTTCGCGAAGATTGATAAAGTTGCGGGGCATTCGTTTTGGTTTCATCAAGTAGAAGAATCTGTAATCCAATTTGGAGCATGATGGTGGGAATTAAACCATCTTGATCTGGAAGTGGTGCAAATCGAATTAACTCCGCTTTTTCCAAATAATGTTTGTTCCGGGTCATACTGAAGGTCAGCCTTGCCCATGATCCAAGACTTGCCATAGCCTGCATGGTTGAGGTTAATTTCAAGATACCCCTTGCGTGAATCGTAAAAAAACCCTCTGGCGTTAACACGTCGAGGATTGCATCCGCGTTACGATAGGGGGTTTGTCTGAGGATAAATCCTGGTAGCGTCTTTAAAATAATCCATACTCCTTTAATCGATTGGGTGAATCTCGCCAATGCGGTTCAACCTTAACGAATAACTCTAAAGACAAATCTAAACCCATATTTTTTTCCACTTGTTGAACAACCCGTTGCCGAATTTTTCTTAGCATATTACCATCTTTGCCAATCAAAATTCCTTTTTGAGAATCTTTTTCCACAATAATGGTTGCATAGAGAATGCGCTTTTTCTCTTCAATTTTTAGTTGGTCAATCACAATCGCGACGCTATGAGGTATTTCTTCATATGTTAAATGTAAGACTTGCTCACGAATCGACTCAATTAATTGAAAACTTTCTGGAAAATTGGTTAAGACATCTTTTGGAAAAAAAGCGGGTCCAGTCTTTAATTGAGGTTTAATCATGGTAAGTAAGTCTTGTATAAAGGTTCGTTTCAGCGCAGAAAGTTCCAACTGTTTGGATTGAGGAAGTAAGCGTGCGTAGGTTGCCTTTAATGACTCGATTAATTGAACGTTGGTAAGATCAATCTTGTTAAAAACCACGATGAGATTTGGGATTTTTTCCAAACGTGAAACAAGAAATTGATCACCCGGGCCAAACGCTTTACTTGCATCGACCAAGAGAATGACGGCGTCAATATCCTGAAGGGAGGCGTAAGCTTGGGCATTCATGATTTCCCCAAGACGTGCCTTGGGTTTATGAATTCCTGGGGTATCCACGAATACGATTTGTAACCCTTCTTCGTGGTAAACACCTTGAATCGCTAACCTTGTGGTTTGTGGTTTATTCGATACAATCGAAATCTTTTTTCCAACCAAAGCGTTAAGTAAGGTTGATTTTCCGACATTTGGTCGTCCTACAATCGCGACAAAACCTGATTTCATATTTACTTTAAATCCTTGCTGCTAAATGCATAAGGTAATAACGCTTTCGGATTTGTTTCTTTGATGTCTTTTTTAAGATTGGACAAGTAGATGGGTGTATTTTCATCCATCAATTCATGCATCACTTGACGGCATGCCCCACATGGAGAAATTGGTCCATCGGTTGGTCCAATGACGGCCATTGATACGAAATCTTTTTTTCGAAAACCTTGTAAATGAGCATGATAAAGAGCATTTCTTTCAGCACACATCGATAAACCATACGATGAATTTTCTATATTTGCACCGAGAATAACGGAACCGTTTTTTAATAAAATGGCAGCACCAACCTTGAACTTAGAATAAGGAACATGGCAATGTTTGGTTGCATCAATGGCGGCTTCAATCAACTTATTCTTTTCCATCTGGAACCCTCTTTCCTAATATTTTATCTTGTAAAGAAAGCATGATCTTTTCTTCGCTTTCCGTCTCATGATTATAGCCTAGTAAGTGTAATAGGCCATGAACAAATAAGAAAGAAAATTCTCTTTCAATCGAATGACCATATGAATCCGCTTGCGTTTTGGCTTTTTGATAACTGATGATGAGTTGTCCTAAATGAATCGGTTGACCAAGGATTTTGCTTGGTTGTTCTTGGAAACTAAAACTCAAAACATCAGTGGCGTGGTCTTTTTGTCGATACGTTGCGTTATATTGTCGGATGGTTTTGTTCGTTGTCATCAAGACATCCACATTTGCATCAAGTGAATGTTTGATCAGGCTCAATGTTTTTTTCATCAATGATAAATAGCGTTCTTCCAAGCGATAAGATGTTAAGGATTGTGGTGCAATTAAATCGATATTCACACCTTAATTTTATCATATTCTTTATCATTCAAAAAGAGATATCCGATTTGGCGCCATCGTTGTTTTCCACGATTGTCTTGGTAAATGCCTCGATGATGAATTAAGGATACAACCATAATGCTAATCATGCTTGCCCAGCTTAAAAAATCTTCATAGGGAAAGAACCATCCATAGACGATGGTTGTCAAACCCATGCTCATCAAAAACACAAGCCACATTTCAAGTTGAAAACGAAAAACTTGATAGACGCCTTGGTAAAGTTGCTTCATGGATGCTAACGTTAGCATCGGAAATTTTAATGCTTTTTCCTTCTGCTCTAAATTGAGGATTTTGTTTGCAAATTCTTTTTCAACTTTTGGTAACCATATACAGGTAAACGTGTGCAAGCCTATCAGTGCGAATAAAAAGCTTGGGGAAGCCCTTATTAAGTACAAGATCATCCCAAAAGCCACTAACCATCGATATAAATTTGTTAAAGGCAATTGCATCCAGCCTTGTTTCCATAAGTGAAACCGTTGAAATTGTAACGGATTCGCAATCAAGTGTAGATACCTTTTCACCATTGTTTGATCAAGGTTTTTCAATTTTTGAAAGAGGTATCCACCCCACAGGGCAACAATCAATACAAAAAGAATTGGCATCCACCAGTGAAGAAGAGAGGGAAACCATAACCAAACAAAGGTTAACCCAATCAAAAGAAAAAAACTGACGTACCAAAAACCATCATGGAACACCTCTGCCATCGGTAAGTTTGGTAAGGATAG
>CAZOHK010000035.1:0-9269 GCA_964579925.1 uncultured Staphylococcus sp.
GAAAAACTCATCAAACCACCTATTTTATCATTGGGTTTAACCCTTTATGAGGTTTCTCTGACGTTAGAACAGGGAGAGAAGTATCTCCGCGTTCTGATTGAGAAAAAAGGGGGGAGAATTGGTCTTCAAGATATTGTGAATGTGACAAGGCTTATCAACCCGTTATTAGATGAGGCCTCACTTGTCAATGAACATTACATCCTTGATGTTGCAAGTGCAGGGGTTGAACATCCGATTCACCTTGATGAACTCGAAAATTATATCGATCGAAACTTATATCTCCACCTGATTCATCCATGGCATGGAGAAAATATGATTACCGGAAAGCTAACGAAATTGGAACCTGACGGATTGTGGATGGTCATCCAAGTGAAAGCAAAGACGCAAACGATTGAAATCAAAAGAAAGGACATTGACTACGCTAGATTAGCGGTAGCAATGAAATAACATAAATTACCATGATTGACGCAAAAGGACTGATTCAAGCAATTGATCTAATCGAACAAGAAAAAGGAATTTCAAAAGATGCAATTATTATTGCTTTAAAAGAGGCTTTAGAAAAAGCTTATCGTAAACAATTAGGATCAATTGATGATGCCCTCGTACGCGCGGACCTAGATTTAAAGAAGGGCATTATCAAACTTTTTCAGTTAAAAACCGTCGTTGAAAACGTGGAAGATGATTTTTTAGAAATTTCTTTAGACGAAGTCAAAGCATTAGGTTTAAACATGGCGATTGGTGACACGTATCAAATTGAAGCATCACCTGAAGACTTTCAAAAATCTGCAGCGATGACGGTGAAAGCCATCCTTCGCCAAAAGATTGCGGAAGCAGAAAAGTCAGCACTGTATGATATTTATAAAGATAAAATTGGCGAAATGATTGTTGGGCAAGTTGAAAAAATTGATGAACGTTCCGCCATTGTGAATATCGGTCGAACCTCGGTTTATCTTCCTAGTTCAAAACGCATACCTGGTGAAACCTTTAAAGTTGGAGACCGCCTTAAACTTTACGTTGTTGATGTTGAATCGACAACCAAAGGTGCGCAAATTGCGGTTTCTCGCATTCACGAAGGTTTTTTAAGACGCTTGTTTGAAGAAGAACTACCTGAAATTTATGAAGGTACCGTCATCATTAAGGAAATTGCTCGTGAAGCTGGATTACGCTCGAAAGTAGCAGTCTATTCCATTGATCCAAATGTCGATGCAGCAGGTGCTTGTATTGGTCAAAATGGTTCCCGTATTCAAAAAATTGTCGCCCAATTAGGTAATGCAAAAGATAAAGAAAAAATCGATATCATTGCTTACTCTGAAAATAAGCCCCTTTATTTAGTTGAATCCTTGAAACCTGCACAAGTCGCAGGCATCATTCTTGATGAAGCTAACAAAAAGGCAACGATGATCATTGCCGATGAAAACTTAGGAACTGCAATAGGTCGCCGTGGAGTCAACCCTCGTTTAGCAAGTAAATTAACTGGTTACACGATTGAAATTAAAGACATGACCTCGACGGTTGCACAAGGTTTGCAATACGTGAGTGTGGATTCATTAAGAACCCAAGAGGATCTTAAAAAACAACGAGAATCTTTACCAAATCAAGCCCAAGGGCCAGACCGTTCATCCTCTACTGCACGTCAGCATGATGATAGTTTCACCATGGAAGATGTCATGGCTCCAAAGCAAGATGATGCTCGAATCGAAAAGATGGCAACCGACACACCAATTCAAGAAACCAAAGAAATTTTACCGGTGATGGCGCAACCCAAAGTTGCAGAAGTTAAAGTCTTGCCTACGACACCTGTCGCCCCAGCAATCAAAGCAACACCTGAAGCACCCAAGATGACCGTGGTCCGTACAACCAAGACACTTGGTGAATTAGAAAAAGAATTGGAACAACAAAAAGCTCGAACGCCAAAACCCGAACGTTTTGACAAGAAGAAAAAGCCATTTAAGAAAAAAGATCCACGTGATGATAAGCCATATACACCAGCTCCTGCAAACAATCCCGAAAATTTGAATCCCGCTAACTTTATGAAGATTTATGATGATGAAACTGTAGAACCTACGGCTGCAGCTCCAGTTGCAGAAGTTGAGGAAACTGAAGTCGAAGTTGAGGACTTCGATGAATACTACGAAGAAGAAAAGTAAACCGCTTCGTCGATGCCTTGTCACCGGTGAAGTATTACCAAAAGAATCCCTGATTCGCATGGTTCGCTCACCTGCAGGTTTATTATTGATTGACCCATCCGGAAAAATGAATGGGCGTGGTGCATATATAAAAAAAGATCCTGCCTTGATTGAGAAACTTAAAAAGGGTAATTTCATTCAAAAGCATCTCCATGTCGTACCGGACGAACTATTCTTTCAACAATTATTGAGTGTCCTCCATGCATAATCCTTGGTTACAACACCTTCACTTCGTGATGAAAGCGAATGCTTACCTCACCGGAGAATTAGCATTAAGAGCTTTATCCCAACGCAAAGTCCATTATGCAATTATTGCTTCGGATACATCGGTGAATCATCAAAAGCAACTCATTGAACGATTAACATTCTATCGCATCGATTACGTGATTACCCTCACCAAGGACATCATGAGTCAACTGACGAAGAAAAAACAAGTCGTCATGATTGCTATCACGAATGCCAACTTAGCCAAGACACTGAAACAAAAGGAGACCCACGATGAAAAAACCAACGAATCTGAGACAAGAGAACACCCAGGGGAACCTCGGAAAAACTGAGAGTGCCAAAGTTAGTGGCGATGTGTTCATTTATAACGAACCGATGACCCTTGCTGCTTTTGCAGCTAAACTTAACAAACCAGCACCTGAAATCGTTAAATTTTTATTTTTAAATAAGAAAATGGTGACGATGAATGCGATGTTGGATGATGATACGATTGGATTAATATGCATTCATTATGGACTAGATTTCAAAAAAGAAAAGCTCGTTGCCACGGAAAATATCGAAGAATATACGATGGATGATGATTCCAAAAAACTCGTTGAACGTCCACCGGTTGTCACGATCATGGGTCACGTTGACCATGGTAAAACAACTTTGATTGATGCAATTCGCAGTTCGAATATCGCCGAAGGTGAATTCGGGGGAATTTCACAAGCAATCGGCGCATATCAACGCGAATTTAAAGGTAAACGCATTACCTTTATCGATACACCTGGACACGCTGCATTTACCGCCATGAGAAGTCGCGGTGCAAAAGTAACCGACATCGTCGTCCTTGTGGTTGCTGCGGATGATGGCGTCATGCAACAAACCAGAGAAGCAATTGATCATGCGGTTGCAGCCGATGTTCCAATTTTGGTAGCGATCAACAAAATGGATAAACCAACGGCGAATCCAAAACGAGTTAAAGAAGAACTGATGAAATTAAACATCATCGCGGAAGAATTCGGTGGCGAACATATCTTTGTTGAAATTTCAGCAAAAGCAAAAACCGGTATTGATACGTTACTCGATAATATTTTGGTTCTCGCGGAAGTCAAAGAATTAAAAGCGAATCCAGATCGATATGCTTCTGGAACTGTTCTTGAAGCAGTTTTAGATAAACACGAAGGTCCTAAAGCAACGCTATTAATTGAAAATGGAACCTTAAACGCTTCGGATTATTTAGTTGTTGGCAGTGTTTTTGGCAAAGTCCGCAGAATGACAAATGAATATCATAAAGCCCTCAAACTTGCCACACCATCGACACCGGTTGCCGTTATCGGTTTAAGTGAAGTACCGATTGCTGGTGATTCATTTATGGCCTTCCCAACGGAAAAACAAGCAAAAGAAATCGCCGCCAAACGCCAATTGTCAAAAACAGAAACGTCACGGCAATCGAATAACATAAACTCGATTGAAGCGATGAATGAAAAATTAAACGCGGGAGAAACTCAAGCGATTAATTTAATTATTAAAACCGATAACACGGGATCACTTGAAGCGATTAAATCCTCTTTAGAAAAGTTAAATGCAGAAGGGGTTAAATTACGCATCATCAGAACCGACATTGGCGCGATTACTGAAAACGATGTCATCCTTGCCTTATCATCAAAGGCGATCATATATGGATTTAACATTCGCCCAGATGGCGCGATTCAACAAAAGGCAAATGAACTCAAAGTTGATATTCGTTTACATCGCATCATTTATGCCTTACTTGAAGAAGTGGAAGCGATGATGAAGGGTAAAGTAAAAATTAAAATGATTGAGCAAGTGCTCGGTCTATTTGAAATTCGCCAAATCTTTAAACTCACAAAAGCAGGCGTGGTTGCAGGTGGTATGGTCACCTCCGGGCAAATCCTAAACCAATCCCTCATTCGACTATTAAGAAATGGTACGGTGGTCCATGAAGGAAAAATTAGTTCATTAAAGCGTTTAAAAGATGAAGTCAAAGAAGTCAAAACGGGTTATGAATGTGGCATCGCGATTGATAATTATCAAGATATGAAAGTTGGCGATGTGATTGAAGCCTATCAAATGGTTGAGGAAAAGAAATGAACCATCGACAATCTCGCGTCAATGCAACCATCGTTAAGTACATTACCGAAATTATTCAATTTTCTTTAAAGAATCCAAATTTTGGTTTTGTCACCGTTACCGATGCGCAAATAACCCCTGATCATACGTATGCGAAGATTTATGTATCGTTTATGGGTGCAGCAGATAGCCTGAAACAATTAGAAACATTACGAAAAGCAAAAGGATTTATTCGCACCGAATTAGCGCATAAAATGGATATTTATAAAGTTCCAGATTTGGCTTTTTTCCTCGATGAAACCTTTGAAAAAGCTGAGAAACTAGAAAAAACAATCGCCGAAGCAAAAGCAAAACTTAAAAAATAGTACGCTGAATCGTTTTTTCCATTTCAATGTGTTCAATATTCGCTTCCAAAAATATTTTTCCTTTTGCCCGATATCCCAACTTTTCATAAAATTTCTTTAAATAGGTTTGGGCGTGTAAAGTGATGGTGACTTCTTTATAAAGTCCCAATATATACGTGTCAAACCACTTCATCATGGCGTTGCCATAGCCCAAACCTAGATAGGATTGAAGTAAACAAATTCTCCCCGGATGAATACGCCCTTTTTCATCCTTAAAATACCGTAGGGTTCCAATCGGAACATGATCAAGAAAAATCAGAAACGAAACCGCAGTCGCGTCTGAACCATCAAACTCTTCATCGATGGATACGTTTTGTTCTTCAACAAAAACTTTATACCGTAAATAGGAGACGGTCATCCCTTCGTAAGCAGTGGTGACCATTTTTACTTTTAAGGGTGAATTGGAGATTGTAAACAGGTGTGGAAGTGCCATTGTTGTTGGGAAGTCCTTTTGATAATGTTATGATGAATTAGGAAATATATCAATGGATGGCATTTATTTAATCAACAAACCAACCGGCATTACTTCAAGAGATTTAGTGGATGGACTGGGCCGAAAATTTTCTACTAAAAAAGTCGGTCATACTGGAACCCTTGATCCATTTGCAGATGGTTTAATGATTCTCACTGTCGGTAAAGCAACCAAAGCGGGCATGTTTTTAGAAGCGTTAGATAAGCGTTATGAAGCAACATTAAAACTAGGGGCTAAGACGGATACAGGTGATTTAACGGGTACTGTCATTGAAACCACGCCACTGATCGATTTGTATGAACAATTTGTCAATGACACCTTAGAATCATTTATTGGGGAATCCACACAAATTCCACCCATGTATTCTGCCATCAAACAAAATGGTGTTCCCCTTTACGAACTTGCCCGTGAAGGTAAAACCGTACCACGTGAACCAAGAAAGATTCAGATTTTTGAAATCAAATTAATCGCCCTAACCAAAGATTCCATTCGCTTTTCGGTTCGATGCTCAAAGGGTACTTATATCCGAACGCTCGGTGAAGACATCGCAGCTAAGTTTGGCCTCGTCGGTCACTTAACCTCCTTGACTAGAATTGCCATTGGTCAATATAAACTCGCAGCAGCAAAAACCATTGATAAAGTGACCACCGATCATAAACTCACAGTTTATCAAGCGCTTTCTTTTATTGATCAAGTCATGATTAAGGATCCCATTCAAATTAAGGCAATCATGGACGGAAAACCTTTTATGATTCAACATCCAAAACCAAGGCTCCTGCTTTTAGATGGGCAACAACAAGTGTTAGCAATTTACGACCGGTTTGAAGGGCATGTCTTTAAACCTGTGCGAGGTTTGTTTTAATGCAAGTTTGGGAAACTGATCTTTCCAATGCCCCGCTACTTCATGCCCAGCTGACGATTTGTTTAGGATACTTTGATGGGATACATTTAGGTCATCAACAATTAATCAACGAAGCCAAAAAAACAAAGCAACCAATTGCCCTTTTAACGTTTGATCGTAATCCCAAACCAGGCAGAGAAGTTCAGAGTTTGACGCCTCTTCATGCAAAAAAGAAACGGTTTCAGGACTTGGGCGTCGATCATTTAATCATTGTTCAATTTTCTGAGCTCGTCAAATCCATGGAGGCAAAAAAGTTTTTAGATTTTCTTGCTAAAATTGGTGGCAAACATTTAGTATGTGGCCCAGATTTTACCTTTGGCCATCTCGCCCAAGGCAATGTTGAGGTGATGAAAGCAGACCGACGTTTTCAACTAACGATCGTTCCCCATTTACTCGTCAATGGCTCAAAAATTTCAACCCGTTCGATTGTTTCGTTACTTGATCTTGGTAACCTATCCCTGATTCCTAAACTTCTTGGTAGGCCTTATTCGGTTGAAGGGTATGTTGGAAAAGGCCTTGGCGAAGGTAGGAAAATGGGTTACCCCACTGCCAATATTGTCTTGGACGCTCCTTATTATTTACCAAAAAATGGTGTTTATGTTACCTTGATCAAAATCGATGGAAAAACTTATTACTCCCTTGGTAGTTTAGGATTTCATCCTACCGTTGCCAACTTAGATCATCCTACCTTAGAAGTTTTCGTTCTCAATTACCAAGGAAATCTCTACGAAAAGAATGTCGAAGTTGCGTTTTTGCATTACTTGCGACCAGAACAAAAATTCGCCTCGAAGGATGCCTTGATTCAACAAATGGACAAAGACAAAGCGACTGCTTTGATGTTACAACCAACCTTACCTAATCATTTTTAGTTGCATTCCCGGTTTTTACCCATATAATAAACCTTGACCTTATCGATGATAACCGGTGACTCCACTAGGTTTTCGCTGAACAGGCCAATCATCAACAAGAGGAGGAAAGAACATGGGCTTAACAAAAGAACAAGTAAGTACCTTGGTGAAGGATTTTGGAAAATCCACCACCGATACTGGCTCGCCTGAAGTGCAAATCGCGTTACTCTCTGAACAAATCAAAGAATTAACCGAACACTTAAAAGGCCACAAAAACGATCATCATGGTCGTCGTGGATTGTTAGTGTTAGTTGGTCGCCGTGGTCGTCTATTAAGATTCTTAGAAAAGAACAACCGCGATTCATACTTAGCATTAATTGAAAAACTTGGCTTAAGAAAATAAATTCAACTAAACCATCCGTTATCGGATGGTTTTTTATTTGCTAAAATTTTAGAAAAGGAAATACCATATGACCTTACTTCAACGCTTCATTCGTTATGTAAAAATCGATACCCAATCAGATGCCGATTCCTCAACAGTCCCATCCACCAAAAAACAATTTGATTTGTTGCATCTTCTTAAAGAAGAGTTATTCGAACTTGGTGTAAAGGATATACGCTTAGAAAGCAATGGTAATCTTTATGCCACCATTCCAGGCAATACAAAAGAAAAAGTTGCTTCCATCGGTTTTTTAGCACATGTCGATACCGCTTCTGAAATGTCTGGAAAAGATGTCAAACCTCAAGTAATTAAAAACTATGATGGTAATCCGATTCAGCTCAATCCAAAGTTAAATGTTTTGCTTGATCCAACGATTTTTCCAACGCTTAAACGTCATCGAGGAAAGACGCTTGTGACCACCGATGGAACCACCTTACTTGGTGCGGATGATAAAGCTGGGATTGCCATCATCATGACATTTGTTGCCTCCATCATGAAATCCCCAGACCTTCAACACGGACCCATTCAAATTGGGTTTACATGTGATGAAGAAATCGGTCGCGGTATCACCCATTTTGAACCAAAACTTTTTAAAGCCGATTTTGCTTACACCCTTGATGGTGGGCCAATCGATGAAATCAATTATGAAAACTTTCATGCGTCAAGTGCCTTGGTCACGATTCAAGGTAAAGCGATTCATCCAGGTTCTGCCAAGGGTCAAATGGTCAATAGTCAAACGATTGCAAGTACCTTTCACCTTGCATTACCAAAGAACCTGACACCTGAAATGACCGATGGTTATGAAGGTTTTATTCATCTCACCCAAAGCACAGGGTCTGTTGAATCGACAGAATTGCGCTACATCATTCGTAACCATGATGAAAAAAAGTTAAAAGCACAAGAGCAATTACTGCTTGATACGGCCAAGAAAATCAATGCTGCATTTCATGGGGAATGGATTAAGGTCTCAATTAAACCAAGCTATGCCAACATGAAACCGATCATCGACAAACATCCGGAAGTCTTAAATAGGGCCCTTAAGGCTTATGAATCTTTATCCCTACCAATCAAAGCGGTACCGATTCGAGGTGGTACCGATGGGGCAAACTTAACCTATAAAGGCGTACCGACACCTAATCTTGCAACGGGTGGAGAAAATTACCACGGTAAGTATGAGTTCTTGGTTGTTGAAGATGCAGAAACGATGGTCAAGGTTTTAAGGGAATTGATTCGGGTTAAGCTTTAGTTATGCTATAATTTTACACGTTATAGAAAAGAAAGAGGAATATATGGCAAAGAGGACATTTTCGGTCGATTTTTTTGGAAAGAAATTATTTGTAGAAACCGGTGAACTTGCAAAGCAAGCAGATGGTGCAGTCTTAATTCGTTTAGATGAAACTGCTATTTTAGCGACTGCGGTTGCAAGTGATGAAGCGAAAGATGGCGATTTCTTTCCTTTAACCGTCGTTTATGAAGAAAAACAATATGCAGTGGGAAAAATCCCAGGTTCATTTTTACGTCGTGAAGGTAGACCAGGCGAACACGCCACATTATCGGCACGTTTAATTGATCGTCCGATTCGTCCACTATTTGATGATGGTTTCCGTAATGAAGTCCAAGTTGTCAACACCGTTTTAAGTGTTGACCATGATGCAACCCATGAAATGACTGCATTGTTTGGTTCGTCTTTAGCATTAAGTATTTCTGATATTCCA
>CAZOHK010000036.1:0-9121 GCA_964579925.1 uncultured Staphylococcus sp.
GAACTAGAAGATACGTTTAATGTAAAAATCGGCGATGACGAAGCGCAAAAATTAAAAACAATCGGCGATATTGTTAACTTTATTCAACCTAAAGTCACTCAACCTAAAGTGAAAAAGTAGGTTTCTATGGATTTCAAAAAGGTCCAAGACCTCATAAAGTATTTTGAATCGTCAAAGTTAACGACCATGGCTTTAGAAGATGGTCCTTTTAAACTATCACTATCCAAACTAAAGGAATCTACCCAAGTTGATTCAAAACCTATAAATACTCCCGTCAGTGATGGAAAAATTTTACCTCCAAATGTCAATCCTAAAGGCCAAAATAATAGCGCCAACAAAGTGACGGAAGATGTTTTGCTTAAAGATGTGACATCCCCTCTTGTCGGTACGTTTTATGCTGCGAGTTCACCAACGACTGAACCTTTTGTTAAGGTTGGTCAACGTGTGAACAAGGGCCAAACTGTCTGTATTGTTGAAGCAATGAAGATCATGAATGAAATTGCTTCACCTTTCTCAGGAGTGGTCGAAAAAATTAATTGTAAAAATGGTGATGTGGTTGGTTTCAATCAGATCATTATTCAACTTAGACCACAGGAGTAATTATGGCGGAAAAACTTCTCGTCGCCAACCGCGGTGAGATCGCAGTGCGGGTCATTAGGGCCTGCAAGGAACTTTCCATTCCAACGGTTGCGGTTTATTCAACCGCAGATCGTGACACGATGGCAGTCAAACTTGCCGACGAATCAATTTGTATTGGTGAACCCCGATCAAACAAAAGTTATCTCAATATAAATAACGTCATCAGTGCTGCCTTAGCAACGGGTGCGACGATGATCCATCCAGGTTATGGTTTTTTATCTGAAAACGAACAGTTTGCGGAAATTGTCGCGAGTTGTGGTGTGAAGTTTGTTGGTCCGTCTGCAAATGCTATCCGTCAGATTGGCGATAAGGCCTCTGCAAAAAAAATTGCAAGAAAAGCCGGCGTTCCTGTGATTGAGGGTTCTGAAGGTATCGTTGAAAACCTTGAAGAAGGCCTAAAAGTTGCAAAAACGATTGGTTTCCCTGTCATGATCAAGGCGACATCAGGTGGTGGTGGCCGTGGTATTTCCATCATTCGAACTGAAAAAGAGTTTCGGGATATTTTTGATCGTACTTCTTTAGAGGCTGAGGCAAGTTTTGGCGATAAAAATTTGTATGTTGAAAAATACATTGAAAATCCTCGGCATATTGAAATACAAGTCCTTTGTGACAGTTTAGGTTCATGTGTGTTTTTGGGGGAAAGAGATTGTTCTCTACAACGCCGAAACCAAAAGTTAGTTGAAGAAGGACCTTCTCCGGTTGTGGATGCACGCTTACGCAAAAAAATGGGTGATGCTGCAATCAAACTCGCAAAAGCGGTCGGTTACGTAAACGCTGGTACGGTCGAATTTTTAGTTGATAAAAATTTAAATTTTTATTTTATCGAAATGAATACACGCATTCAGGTTGAACATCCGGTGACGGAATTCATTACCGGAATAGATTTAGTCAAGGAACAAATTAAAATTGCATTAGGAAAGCCTTTACCCTTCACCCAAAGACAAATCAAAATTACCGGTCATGCGATTGAATGTAGAATTAATGCCGAAGACGTGAAAGAAAACTTCCGACCAGCCCCAGGAAAGATCACCCAATTGATAATGCCAGGCGGCATCGGTGTACGCATTGATACCCATATTTACCCCGGTTATGAAGTACCTCCGTTTTATGATTCGATGATTGCAAAATTAATTGTGCATGCGCCAACTAGAAAAGAAGCAATCCGGAAAATGATTGTTGCACTGGAACAATTCATGATCGATGGCATCACCACTAATATTGCCTTTCATTATTCGATTCTTCATACCCAAGAATTTGTGTCTGGACAAGTGGATACTGGTTTTGTGGGACGCTTTTTAGAACGAATTAAGGATTTACATGAGTGACATTTTTACAAAACAAAAACCAAATTTAAGGACTTTCTTAAAGGTTGCGGAAAAACCTGTCCCTAAACAACCAATTGATATTCCGGATGGATTGTTTATTGAATGTGAACAATGCCACTCTGCGCTTTATCAAAAAGCCCTTCAAGAAAATCTATTTGTTTGCCCTCATTGTCAGTTTCATTTCCGTATCAAAACTTCAGAACGTATACGGTTAATGGTGGATGATCAATCCTTCAAACCAATTGATACATTGATGACATCGAAAAACCCTTTATCGATGCCTGAATACGAACAAAAATTAGCAATTTCAAAAAAAAGCACAGGTCAAGCAGAAGCATTTGTAGGTGGCCAAGCCTCAATTTCGGGCATACCAATCGCACTGGGAATTTTAGATTCATTCTTCATGATGGGTTCGATGGGATCTGTGGTGGGAGAAAAAATCACCCGTTTAATTGAATTTGCAGTTCAACATCATTTACCGCTCGTCATTTTTTCTGCAAGTGGTGGAGCAAGAATGCAAGAAGGTATTTTATCCTTAATGCAAATGGTGAAAACCTCCGCTGCGCTTAAAAAGTTAGATCAAGCAGGTGGCTTGTTTATTTCCGTGTTAACACATCCTACCACCGGTGGCGTTGCGGCAAGTTATGCATCACTAGGCGATATCATTGTTGCCGAATTTGGAGCGTTGATTGGGTTTGCTGGAGCAAGGGTGATTAAACAAACCATTCAACAAGACCTTCCTGAAGGATTTCAAACGGCTGGATTTCAATTAAAACATGGTCAAGTTGACCTTGTCGTTGAACGGAAGCAACTAAAGCAATCGTTATTTACCCTCCTCCGCTTTCACCAAAAAGAAGGGGGCTTGAAGCATGAATAATCTTGAAGAAAAAGTTTGGGAAAAAGTTCGCTTAGCTCGCCACCCTAAGCGGCCAACCGCTTCCATGGTCATTAAACAACTTTTTCCAGATTTTTTAGAACTCCATGGGGATCGCCAATTTGGTGATGATGCATCCTTAATCGGAGGGCTTGCGACCTTTAACGGCATCCCGATTACCGTGATTGCCCAAGAAAAAGGCTCAACAACTGAAGAAAAAATTGCAAGAAATTTTGGGATGCCACATCCAGAAGGTTATCGCAAAGCACTGCGATTAATGAAGCAAGCTGAAAAGTACAACCGACCCATCTTTTTGTTAATCGATACCCCAGGGGCTTATCCAGGGATTGGTGCAGAAGAACGAGGTCAGGCTCAAGCAATTGCCTTTAATTTATTTGAAATGATCGCTTTAAAAACACCATTGATTGGTGTGGTTTTATCCGAAGGTGGTTCGGGTGGTGCCTTGGCAATTGGTGTGACCGATTCACTTTTCATGTTGGAAAATAGCATTTATTCCATCATCTCTCCGGAAGGTTTTGCATCAATTCTTTTTAAAGACTCGACAAAAGCTAAATCCGCTGCTGCATTGATGAAATTAACGGCAGAAGACCTATTATCTTTTGGCATTATTGATGGGATTATCCCAGAAGCCAAAGGTGGATTCCAAGATGATGTTCCAATGACGTTACAAGCGTTAAAAACATCTTTATTAAAATCGTTAAAGCAATTAATGAAATTATCGGTTGCAAATCTTTTGCAAAAACGAGAAGCGAAGTTTAGAAACATTGGCGTATTTGAGGACCAGAAAGTGGATAGCAAAGATGGAAAATAAACTGACGGTCAAATTAATTGGAACCGGAAAATATGTTCCACCGGGTTTAATTACAAACGCAGACCTTGAAAAAATGGTCGATACAACGGATGAATGGATCGTCTCCCATACCGGCATTAAAACTCGCCATAAAGTGGTCAATGAAACGACCGCAGACTTAGCTTATTTAGCTGCTCTAAATGCGATTGAAAAAGCAAAATTTGATCGAGAAATGATTGATGCAATTATTGTTGCAACCATCACCCCTGATTTTGCCTCTCCAAGTATGGCGGCCGTCGTCCAAGCTAAACTTGGCTTAAACCATCGCGATATTACTTGCTTTGATATTAATGCTGCCTGTACAGGTTTTGTCTATGCGTTACAAGTGGCAACCGCTTTATTAAGCAGTCCGAATTATCGCCATATTCTCATCGTTGGTGCGGAATCGCTGACAAAAATTATGGATTACACCGATCGAAACACGTGTATTCTTTTCGGTGATGGTGCAGGAGCGTTGCTCGTTGGTCGTGGTCAAAGTCATCAAACCGTTTCGTTTTATACCGCTTCTGAAGGTGACATGGAAGATGTCCTTTCGGTAAAGGAAGTTTTGAGAATGCAAGGGCGACGGGTGTTCAAATTTGCAATCAACGCGATTGAAAAATCAATTAATCGTTTGTTGGAACTCGATGGAAGTCGCCTGGATATGGTGACAAAAATTATCCCTCATCAAGCAAACTATCGTATCGTTGAAGGGGTTGCAGATTTAAAGAAAATTCCTCTGAATAAATTTTTCCTCAATTTGGAACACTATGGCAATACATCTGCAGCATCGATTCCAATTGCCTTAGATGAATTTATTTCCATGAACCCACTTAAAAAAGGCGATAAATTAATGTTGGTGGGTTTTGGTGCTGGATTAACTTGGGGCGGAGCGCTAATCAATTTATGAAACCCTATGCAATTTTGTTTGCAGGTCAAGGTGCCCAAGCAATCGGGATGGGCATACAAGCACTAGCTGCAAGCCCTCATCTGACGAGTTATTTTGAATCAATTCAAAAGCATTTACATTTTGATTTAAGGGCAATCCTGACCGGAGAAAAACCCGGCTTAAACCAAACCGAGTTTACCCAACCTGCTCTTTTAGCAACTTCTTTACTATATTTTCAACAATTACAACGTGAACTACCGCTTCGTCCATCCTTCTATTTAGGATTTTCGCTTGGAGAATATACGGCGCTACACGCAAGTGGCCATTTAGATCTACCAAGCACTTTAAATTTGATTCAAATTCGGGCCAATGCCATGGCAAAGGCTGGCCTAGAACAACCAGGATCGATGGCAGCGATAATCGGCATGACCGCAGAAGATTTAAATCGCCTTTGTCAGCAAGTCAATCAACCAAACCAAATCGTCATGATTGCAAATTATAATTGCCCTGGTCAATTGGTCATTTCTGGACATCAAGAAGCGGTTAAACAGGTCATGAACTTGGCAACCCAACATGGCGCAAAACGCGCCATTGCCTTGAATGTTTCTGGAGCTTTTCATTCACCTTTAATGAAACCAGCAAGTTCAGTATTGGCAACCGCATTACCAAAGTTTCGTTTTCTACCTTCCAAGACCCCAATGATTTTCAATTGGACTGGAAAACCCTTATCTAATCTAAACGATTTACCCAATCATTTAATTCAACAAGTTCAATCGTCGGTTTTGTTCGAAAATTCGATTCGTTATGTGGCACAAGAAGGCATTCAAGACTTCCTTGAAATCGGACCGGGTAATGTATTATCTGGTTTTGTTAAGAAAATTCTCCCAAGTGCAAACGTGGTCTCTTATAACGGTCTAAGTGACCTTAACTTAGTGAAGGAATTACTCGCATGAATAACGTCAAAAAAGTTGCCATCATTACCGGTGGGGCCACCGGCATCGGTTTAGCGATTAGTCAGCAACTCGCAAATGAAGGTTATTGTGTGGTGGTCAATTACAATGCCTCCAAGGATGCTGCTTTAGCGTTTGTTCAATCGGTTCAAGCAAAAGGTGGTCAAGCCCTTGCTGTCCAAGCCAATATCAGTCAAGTCAAAGAAGCAGAACAATTGATTCAGACAACCATACAAACCTTTAATCGTTTAGACGTGCTTGTCAACAATGCAGGGATTACCGATGACACGTTAATGTTAAGGATGACAGAAGAACAATTTGATCGGGTGATTGACACCAACTTAAAGGGTGTTTGGGCAATGTGCAAATTTGCCTTAAAACCATTAATGCAAAGTGGCCAAGGCCGCATCATTAACATCGCATCTGTTGCAGGGATGATGGGGAATGTTGGCCAAGCCAATTATGCAGCTGCAAAAGCTGGTGTAATCGGCTTAACCAAAACTTTAGCAAGAGAAATGGCTTCTAGAAATCTAACGGCAAACGTGGTTGCTCCAGGATTTATTGAAACCAAGATGACCGCAGGTTTATCTCCACAAATTAAAGAAACAGCATTAAATATGATTCCCTTAAAACGATTTGGACAACCCGACGATATTGCACACATCGTTAGTTTTTTAGCTTCAAGTAAGGCACAATATATTACAGGTCAAACGTTTGTAGTTGATGGCGGGATGACCATGTACTAAAGGAGCATATCCATGAAAAAAAGAGTTGTCATTACTGGGCTAGGCGCGGTTACCCCCATCGGTAACGATGTGAACACGATGTGGAAAAATATGCTAAGCGGTATGAACGGCATCGACCGTATTACCTTATTTGACCCTTCAAAAAGTAAGGTGAAAATTGCCGCAGAAATTAAAGGTTTAAATCCTAGTAAATATATCGATGAACGTAGTGCAACTAAACTTGACCGCGTCATTGTTCTTGGCATTTTAGCCGCAAGTGAAGCCTATGATGATGCCAAACTTAAGCCAGAATCGGTTGATCCTTATCGATTTGGAACGTTTGTGACATCCGGCATTGGTGGACTAAACTCGATTTGGGCAGAATCACAAGTCGCGATTAGCCGTGGTGTTGATCGTGTATCCCCACATTTTATTACAAACGCCATCATCAATTTAATTGGTGGAAATATCTCCATGCGCTTTAAAGCAAAAGGACCAAATTTACCGGTGGTAACTGCTTGTTCTGCCAGTACAAATTCCATTGGAGAAGCTTTCCGATACATTCGCGATGGCTATTTAGATGTGGCCTTTGCCGGTGGTTCTGAATCCTCGATCAATGATTTAGGTATCGCTGGTTTTGCCGTCATGCGTGCGCTTCATATGGGAGAAAACCCAGCTGCAGCAAGTATGCCTTTTGACAAGAAACGCTCAGGATTCGTCATGGGTGAAGGTGCTGGTGTTTTAATCCTTGAATCATATGAACATGCCGTCGCAAGAAAAGCAAAAATTTATGCGGAACTCGTTGGATATGGTTCAACCTCCGATGCATTCCATGTCACTGCTCCAGATGAAACTGCAGAGGGCATCACCAAATGTATGCAACTTGCAATTCAAGATGCAAACATTAACCCTCAAGCAATCGATTACATTAATGCCCATGGAACTTCGACGCCATTAAATGACCGCATTGAAACCTTGGGTATTAAGAAAGTTTTTGGTGAACATGCATATCGTTTAAATGTATCAAGTACCAAAGGCATGACCGGGCATATGTTAGGGGCCACAGGCGCAGTTGAATCGATCGCATGTATTCTATCGTTGGTGAATCAAATTGTGCCGCCAACCATTACCACGACCGAATTAAGTCCCGAATGCGATTTAAACTATACCCTTGGCAAAGCGGTGAAGCGGTCTGTTCAATATGCTTTGAATATCAATTTAGGGTTTGGTGGACAAAACGCTGCCCTTATTTTTAAGAGGTGATCTCATTTATGTTTGATTTAAAAAAAATAAAAACGATTATTCCTCATCGTGAACCATTCATTTTAATTGATCGGGTCATGCAAAATGAACCATTAATACATAGTGTTGCTGAAAAAGATATTCGCCCAACTGAGTTTTGGGTTCCTGGTCATTTTCCTAATAATCCAGTTTTCCCTGGTGTTCTCATCGTTGAAGCTTTTGCTCAAACTGGGGCAATTTGTATTTTAACTGCGCCTCAATACATTGGAAAAATCGGTTATTTCTCTGCAATCCAAGAAGTTAAATTCAAACGCAAAGTGGTTCCCGGAGACACACTTCGCCTCGACGTAAAATTAACCAGTTCAAAAGTTGGTTTTTTCTTTTTTGATGGTGAAGCTTTTGTTGGTGAACAATTGGTATGTGTCGCTAAATTCTCAGTTGCTGTAGGCTAGTCATGACGCTACTCACTTTTGATACGATCGAGTCCACCAATAATTATGTAAAAGAACATGCTAATCAACTGGCACACTTTACGGTGGTTCGTGCCCGTTATCAAACGGCTGGCCGTGGCCAATTTAATCGCCAATGGCAAAGTAATCCTAATGAAAATTTATTGGTGTCATTTTTCCTAAAAAAATTCAAAAAGAACACATCGGTTCAAATCATTGAACAAGTATTCCTTCAATCTTGCCAGCATTTTTTTAAACACTTCGGTTTAACCACGGTTCATAAATTACCAAATGATCTGATGGTTCAAGGCAAAAAAATTGCAGGGATGTTAATTGAAACCAAACAAACGGATGGAAAATTAGATCATGTGATTCTTGGGATTGGTCTTAACATCAATCAACAATCTTTTGATAATTTATCAACCGCCACATCGATCGCATTAATTTCCAAGAAAATTCATCCAATCGATGACGTATTTGAAATATTTTTGACTGCATCAAAACCCTTATTATCGCTATAAACGTGATAAAATAAGATAGTTAAAGGAGATTTTTTATGTTACATGTTGGCATTATCGGTTTAGGTAGAATGGGTGAAAATATGTCGCGTCGATTGCTTGAAAAAGGTTTTACAACTTATGGTTATCGGACTTCAATCGATAAATTAAAAGAACAAGAAAAATTAGGTTATATCTCAAAAGCATGTCTTGATTTACCAAGTTTAGTCAAGGCAGTCAAAGCAAAACAAAAACGAGGTATTTTCCAATTGGTTGTCCCTGCGCAAACGGTTGAAGAAACCATCCAAACGCTCATCCCTTTACTAGCAAAAGGTGACATCATCATTGATCATGGTAATTCAAATTTTAAGGATTCTAGACGTCGGGCCATCACCTTGAAGGCCAAAGGCATCGATTACTTAGACTGTGGCACATCCGGTGGTGTTTATGGTTTAGAACGTGGTTATTGCTTAATGATTGGCGGAGAATTAGAGGCAGTTAATTTCTGTTCACCTATTTTTGAAACGTTATCACCTCATGTTGAAGGGGCACCTCGATTATTACCAAATCTAGCCATCAGTCCTGCTGAACATGGTTGGTTACATTGTGGTCCTGCTGGTGCTGGTCATTTTGTGAAAATGGTTCATAACGGCATTGAATACGGCATCATTCAAGCTTATT
>CAZOHK010000037.1:0-8823 GCA_964579925.1 uncultured Staphylococcus sp.
GAAACGCACATATCAACCAAGTAAAAGACGTCGCCAATCCATTCATGGGTTTCGGGAAAGAATGGCTACCCCAGGTGGTCGTAAGGTCCTAAAACTACGTCGTCAACAAGGTAGAGCAAAACTTTCTGCTTAAGGATTTCTTTTGTGAAACGCAGTCATCGTTTATTGAAAGACGCTGACTTTCAAACCATTCTCGCAAAGAAAACTAACCAAAAGAACACTGCTTTCACGATTTATGGTTCAAAACAATCTTTAGGCCACACCCGAGTTGGGATCTCTGTTAGCAAGAAAATTGGGATTGCAGTTGTCCGCAACAAAATTCGCAGACAAATTAGAATGATGTTAACGACGAAAATGGATCTTACCGAATCGATCGATTACATTGTGATTGTTCGGGCTCCATATTTAGAAAAAAGATTTATTGAAAATCAGGATGCATTAATGCAAACCATCGCATCCTTGAGGAGGAAGTTAGTTTGATTCAATTAACAAAAGCCCAAAAATTAGTGGTCTTACTTGGAGGGTTGTTTATTTTATCCTCTTGTACGGCAAGTTTTTGTTCCCCACAAGACATTACCCGGGTGATGTATGCCTATGAAGGCGGTAGTGTGAGTGGCGATGTGAATGTTTTTGAAGCAAATGATGGCCTTGCAGGCATTATTGAACAAGCCACAGAAAGTGGATTTGACATACCCTCTGATGCATTTTGGTTAGCACTTGATGCAAAAGTCTTGGAAGCTGCAACGATTGCTGCAACCAGTAATAATGAAACTAACTTAAGTGATGAAGACATTCTCACTAACTATGGTTATGTCAAATTCCTTGGTGCCAATTCTGTCATTTGGAATAATTGGGATCGTTGGGTTAACGAAATTAAGACTGATCTACCACTTAGCGAAACACCGAATCAAGACTTCACAACGTTATATAAATCAACAGTTGATGACTTTGCCTCACGATATCGCTCTTGCATCACCACCACCACGGGTAATTACGGACCTGATGGTGAATATATTTTTGAAGGTAAAACATGGGGTGAAGCTTTTTCCCGTGGTTTGATTGAAGGTTTATTTGTTTATCCAGTCGCCTTTTTAGTTGAATTCTTTAATGGTCTCTTTACCTCCAACATTCCAGGCCTTTCCCAAGTCCTCGCCATCTTATTAACCACCGTCATTGTTCGTGGTTTTATGATTGCCGTGACGTTTAAATCAACTATCGCTTCACAAAAAATGAGTTTATTACAACCAGAAATCGCAAAACTCCAAAACAAATACCCCAATGCAAACACCAACCAATATGAAAAACAACGCATGGCACAAGAGCAATGGGCAATCTACCAAAAACATGGCGTTAATCCGTTCAACCAAATTTTAATTGCCTTCGTTCAATTCCCCGTTTTTATCGCCGTTTGGGGTGCAATGACTGGATCAGCGGTTTTAGCTACTGGAAGTTTCTTAGGTCTTAATTTAGCCTCACCTTTAGGTGGTGTGATTACCTCAACTTGGTTCCAAGGTCCTTGGTGGACGGCGGTGGTCATTTTTGTGTTGATGACAGCAGCCCAATTCATTGCCATGAAACTACCAATGTGGTTCCAAAAACAAGCACAAAAGAAAGTTGCACACACCGTTAAAAGTAACGCTGCCCAATCTTCCCAATCCCAAGCCAATATGATTAGTAATGTCATGTTTATCATGATCATTGTCATGGGTTTCTCATTACCAAGCGCGATGGGAATCTACTGGTTTATTGGTGCACTTATTTCATTAGGCCAAACCTTGTTAACAAGAAAATTGATTGGAGCTAAAAAATGAAGAAATACACCACCAAAACCTTAGAAGACGCACTCGCTCAAGCAGAAAAAGATTTAAACATTCCTGCCAATGATTTATCTTATAAAATCGTTGAAGAAAAAGCGGGTTTATTTTCTAAAAAATTAGTGATTGAAGTCTATGAAGTATCGGACGCGATTGCCTTTGCAGAAGCATATTTAGTGAATGCAATTTCCAAATTTGGTATAGACGTTAAAGCCAAAACCGAAGTCAAAGACGAGATCATTCACATTACCTTAGACACCCCAAGAAACCCAATTTTAATTGGTAAAAACGGTGTCACCCTTCAAGCCTTAAATGAACTCGTTCGTTTGGCAACCTCGAGTAAATTCAAAAAACGCTTCCGAATTCTATTAGATATCAATGACTATAAAGATGCCAAGTACGATAAAGTGGTTGCGATTGCCAAACGCATCGCCAAAGATGTGGTGAGAAATAAACAAGATGTCACCCTTGATCCAATGCCTGCTGATGAACGTCGCATGGTTCACAATGCATTAACTGGCATGCCAAACATTAAAACCGAAAGCGTTGGCGAAGGTCAACACCGCGCCATCTCAATTCGTTATATTCCCTAATCCACTAAGCCCGAAAGGGCTTTTTTAAACACAATGTATAACTTAAGTGACACGATTGTTGCATTAGCAACCCCGCCAACCAAAAGCGCTTTGGCGATTATTCGCCTTTCTGGTTCACTTGCATTTCAAATGTTTAGTGCGGTCTTTTCAAAAGATCTAACCCATGAAAAAGAACGCGGTGTGCATTTAGGACTTATCCAACACCAAGGTGAACTAATCGATCAAGCGATTGTGATCCAATATATTCAACCAAAAAGTTTTACCGGTGAAGATCTTTTAGAAATCATCATTCATGGGTCTCCTTTGATTGCTCACCAAGTCATTGAAATTCTCATATCAAAAGGGGCAAGAAGCGCTGAACCAGGCGAGTTTTCATCACGAGCATATCTCAATCAAAAAGTGGATCTTGTTCAAGCAGAAGCGATTCAAGATGTCATTCAAGCGACCACCATCGAAGCCAAACGATTAGCGCTCTTATCGCTGACTGGAAAAACCAGTGAAAAACTTAACCCCATTCGGCAACGCATCGCTGATCTATTATCACTCATTGAAGTGAATATTGATTACCCTGAGTACCAAGATATTGAACAGGTGAGTAAAGAAAAAGTCATCCGTGATTGTGAAGACATCATCCCCCAACTCCAACAATTAATTCTTGAAGGAGAAAAAGGTAGACTCATCAAAGAAGGAATTAAAGTCGCCATCATCGGGCAACCGAATGTTGGTAAATCTTCCTTATTAAACGCGCTCATTAATGAAGAAAAAGCAATTGTCACCGATATTGCCGGAACCACGCGCGATGTCGTGGAAGCGGAATTGAATCTACAAGGTGTGGTGCTTAAGATTTTAGATACCGCAGGCATTCGGGAAACCGACAATGTGATCGAAGCAATTGGGATACGCAAATCGATCGAAACCATTCATCAAGCCGATGTGGTTTTATATCTCATGGATGCCTCAAACCCTCAACGAATTGAAAACAAAGAACTGCAACAAGCACTTGAAACAAAAACGGTCCTTGATATTTACAATAAAAAAGATCTTGTGAAGCAAACGAAAAAAAATCAAATTTATATCTCTGCAAAAACAAAATCCATTCAACCGTTATTGGATCAATTGATTCAAGTCTTGGGTATTCAAGAAAGCAATTATCACACCCCAAGTTTTCATAATACAAGGCAGCTGGGTTCGTTAAAAAAAGTCAAAGCGTCATTGATTCAAGCCGTTGAAGACGCCAAAGCAGGCCTTACCTCCGATTTAATTTCTTCATCCTTACAACTCGCATATCAGGAAACCATCGCCTTATTAGGCCTTGAAGGAAAAGTAGATTTAGGTGCTGAAATCTTTTCCCGGTTTTGCGTAGGTAAATGATGCATTTGATTGACACACATTGCCACCTCAATTCCGATCAATTTTCACAACGTTGGCAAGAAGTTGTTCAACAATCCATACAACAAGGTGTTGGGCGTTTTTTTGTGGTGGGGTGGGATGAATTATCGTCTCGACAAGCGGTCACGATTGCGATTCAAGAACCAAAAATCAAAGCGATTGTAGGACTTCATCCGGTTGATGTTTCCTTAACTTACGATTTAACCTTTATTAAGTCGCTTATTCAACAACACCCAGATAAAGTTATTGCCATTGGCGAAATTGGTTTAGATTATCATTGGAAAAAAGATCCAAAAGACCATGACTTACAAGCGCGTGTTTTCGTGGAACAAATTGATCTCGCCAATCAATTGAACCTACCTGTCGTCATTCATTGTCGCGATGCATATGAAGCAATCTTACCTATTTTAGAATCACACCCAGTTAAACAAGGTGGCGTCATGCACTGCTACGCAGGACCATCCCATCTTGTTGAACGGTTTATTGCCTTGGGTTTCTATTTGTCTTATGGTGGACCTATCACGTATAAAAACGCAGACGAAGCAAGACAAAGTGTGAGCAAAACACCGCTTGAACGCCTACTAATCGAAACCGACAGCCCCTTTTTAAGCCCACATCCAGTACGAGGTAAACAAAATTCACCCATCAACCTACCCATTATCTTTGAAAAACTAAAAATGCTCACCCAATTACCCACCGATCAACTCACCAAACAACTTTACGACAACACCCTTAAAGCGTTTCACGTGAAAACATTATGAAACACCAAATGAATGCTTTGATAGTGGTCGAAGGTGTCACGGATGTTCAACGTTTAACCCCTTTGATTGACGCTGAATTTGTCACAACGAATGGCTCGGCACTTTCACAAGAAACCATCGATTATATCAAGCAAGTTCAGAAGACTGGCCGGGACATCATTGTCTTCACAGATCCTGATTTTCCTGGTGAAAAAATTAGAAAAACCCTCGATGCGAATATTCCTGGTTTGTCTCATGCGTTTATTGACAAAAAACTTGCCATTAAACACGGTAAAGTAGGTATCGCCCAAGCGGATAAAGAGACAATTTTACAAGCGTTAAAATCAAAATTTACTACCAAGATCCAAGGAAAAGGTGACATTGTGCCTGGGGATTTGTTAACCTTAGGTTTAGTTGGCAACGATACGGCACAAGCAAGGCGATTGAAAGTTTGTCAGCATTTCCACTTAGGACCATGTAATGTGAAGACGATGGTCAAACGTTTAAATGTGCTTGGCATTAAACTTACTGACATTCAAAACATCTTATGAAATACCATCCAAAAACTGAACAAGTATTAACTTCCTTAGGTGTATCCGCTTTAAAGCGATATGGCCAAAATTTTCTAATTGATCAGGATGTCCTGCAAACGATCATTGACCAATCCGGTATTCAAAAAGGTGATCGGGTTTTGGAGATTGGTCCTGGTTTAGGGGCGATTACCGAAAAGCTTCATCACGATGAGATTCACTATACCTCATATGAAATTGATCAAACCTTCCATCGCTATCTTGAAACCCAATTCCCAAAGGGGAAACACCACCGGCAAAACTTCTTAAAAGCAGAACCTGCACCATATGACGTGATTTTGGGCAATTTACCGTATTACATGACCACTGAAATCATTGAAAAAATTTATAAAGATTTATCGGTTTTTAAAGTCGCCATGTTAATGGTACAAAAAGAAGTGATGCCAAGACTGATGGCGCATGTAGGTGAAGATGGGTATGGACCCCTTTCAATCTTTTTAGCAACACTGGGAACCATTACGCCTGTGCTTGAAGTAAGCCCGGTTTCTTTTTTCCCTGAACCTCATGTTCAATCCATCATCTTTAAACTACAAACCTTTCCTAAAGGTGTGCTTGTACCCACCCGACCATTTTTTTACTTCATCAAGAAGCTCTTTCTTCATCGCCGAAAAACCATCCTTAACAATTTAATGGGATTAACCAACCATCGCGAACAAGCAGAAGATTATTTGAACCAAGCAAAGATTTTACCGAACGCACGTCCAGAAACCATCCATGTTCAGGATTATGTCAAGTTATTCAAACTCGTTTCTAAAGAAAAAATATTATAATAACCAGGGGAGATAACATAATGGATATATTTGGCATTATCATGGCAGCCGGCAAAGGCACACGGATGAAATCACTCGATGCAACCAAAAGCAAAGTTGCGTTTGATTTACTCGGTACACCTTTAGTTGGTCACGTCATCAACGCGCTTAAACCACTCAAACTCAATCGCGTTATTACGATCGTTGGACACGGCGGAGAAACCACCGCTAAAGTCGTTGAAGGTCAATCTGAAATCGTATGGCAACGCGAACAAAAAGGCACAGGTCACGCGGTCATGCAAGTCGCCCCTTTATTAGAAAAGAAAACCGGAACCACCCTGATTGTTTCTGGGGATACCCCACTAATTACGACCAAGAGTTTAGATCAACTCTTACAAACGCACACCCAAGGGAAATTAGATTTAACCATCCTTACTTCAATTGTTAATCAACCTTTCGGTTATGGACGCATGATTCGTAATAAGACCGGTCAAGTGACTGCAATCGTTGAAGAAATCAACGCCACAGACGAAGAAAAGAAAATCAAAGAAATCAATACTGGCTTCTATGTTTTTGATAATCAACTCTTATTTAAACACCTCAAAGATTTACCACCTAATCCTAAAAACGGTGAACTCAACATCACGTATTTAATCAAGATGTTCATGGACAAAGGGTTTAAAGTTGGCACCTCAACTGTTGATACCTTTGAAGAAACCTTAGGTATTAATGATCGCGCCCAACTTGCAGAAGCAAGAAGCATCATGCAAAGACGCATCAATCATCAACACATGATGAATGGTGTGACGATTGAAAATCCAGAAAACACTTTTATCTCTCCTCAAGTAGTGATTGGCCAAGACACCACCATCCAAAGCGGTGTTTATTTAATTGGCCAGGTCACGATTGGTACGGGTAATCATATTGGTGCGAATACCACGATTCAACAATCCACGATTGGTAACGGCAACGTCATTGAATCATCTAAACTCATTGATGTCTCGATTGGCGATGCCAACCACATTGGTCCTTTTGCCCATTTACGTGGTCATACACAATTAGGAAACCAAACGCGTGTTGGAAATTTTGTTGAAATGAAAGAAGCCAAACTAAGTGATGGTGTAAAAGCTGCCCACTTAACGTATTTAGGTGATTGCGAGATTGGGGAAAACACCAACATCGGATGTGGAACCATCATCGCCAATTATGACGGGAACAAAAAACACAAAACCACAATTGGTAAAAATGTCTTTATCGGATCGGGTTCAACCTTGATTAGCCCGGTAACGATTGAAGATGATAGTTTAATCGCCGCTGGCAGCACCATTGATAAGAACGTTAAAAAAGGTGAGATGGCCATCGCAAGAGAACGGCAAGTCAATAAACCAGGTTATTATCAACGCTGGTTAAAAAAGATTGGTAAGTCAAAATAGAAAAGAAAAACCCACTAGCATACGCGAGTGGGTTTTTTTAATTGACGATTTAGGCTTTCTTCAATGCTCTTTTTGCTTTGATTGCCGCTTGCGCTGCTGCTAAACGAGCAACCGGAACACGGAATGGTGAGCAAGAGACATAGTTTAAACCAGCATTGTGGAAGAATTCGATGGAGAGTGGATCGCCACCATGTTCACCACAAATCCCAACTTTAAGATCAGGACGTGTTTTGCGACCATCTTGAACTGCCATCTTAATTAACTTACCAACACCATGTTGATCAACGGTTTGGAATGGATCTTGTTCAAAAATCTTGGTCTTATAATAGTCTGGTAAAAATTTACCAGCATCGTCGCGGGAGAAACCATACGTCATTTGGGTTAAGTCGTTGGTACCAAAACTGAAGAAGGTTGCTTCGGTTGCGACGCTTTCAGCAAGTAATGCAGCACGTGGAATTTCAATCATCGTTCCGACTTGGTAGGTTAATTTTTGACCACTTGCAGCAATTTCTTCTTGAGCGGTAGTTTCAATGATATCCTTCACAAAACGCAATTCTTTTACATCTAAAACTAATGGAATCATGATTTCAGGAACCACTTTCTTGCCTAACTTCTTTTGTGCATCTAATGCAGCGCGAATGATGGCGCGTGTTTGCATCTTACCAATTTCTGGGTAAGAGACGTCTAAACGAACCCCACGATGACCCATCATTGGGTTAAATTCATGGAGGAATTCAATACGGGCTTTGACTTGCGCAACCGTCATCTTTAACTCGGTGGCCAATTCTTTAATCTTGTCATCTTCTTGTGGTAAGAATTCGTGTAAAGGTGGATCAAGTAAACGGATAGTGACGTTTAAGTCTTTCATCGCCATGAAGAGTTCATAGAAATCCTTTTGTTGGAAAGGTAAGAGTTTAGCCAATGCTTCTTCTCTTGCTTCAAGGGTTTCTGCAAGGATCATTTTACGAACGTAGAAGATTCTTTCTTTATCAAAGAACATGTGTTCAGTACGGCATAGACCGATACCTTCAGCACCAAACTTTAATGCGGTTTCCGCATCTTTTGGTGTGTCAGCATTGGTGCGAACTTTGAGGGTACGGAATTCATCCGCCCACTTCATAATGCGACCAAAGTACCCAGTTAAACCAGCTTCAACTCGGGCGATATCGCCTTCGTAAACCAAGCCAGTAGAACCATCAATAGAAATCACATCTTTGGTTGTATAGGTCTTATTACCAAACTTAACGGTACCTTTATGTTCATCAATCACAGCAGTGCCAACACCAGCAACACAGGTTTTACCCATGCCACGTGCTACGACAGCAGCGTGTGAGGTCATCCCGCCACGTGCAGTTAAAATACCTTGAGCGGCAACCATGCCTTCGATATCCTCTGGGGAAGTTTCTGCGCGAACAAGCACAACTTTTTCACCAGCAGCGCCACGTTTTGCAGCGTCTTCTGCGGTAAAGGAAATCTTACCAGTTGCAGCACCAGGTGATGCAGGTAAACCTTCAC
>CAZOHK010000038.1:0-8464 GCA_964579925.1 uncultured Staphylococcus sp.
ATTTATTATTCTCATTGGTAATGGTGTATATGACGTATGGATGGATCGCTTTGAGCATGAACCACCTGCAGTCTTACAACCTGTAAAAGCGGCGACCAAAACTTTATCCACTACGAAAAAAACGACAAAAAAAGCGAAATAAAATATAAAGGTTAAAACGTCTTGAAAATCAAGACGTTTTTTCTTTCGTTTTGAAAAATCTTTACAATCCGTCAATAAAAAAATATGACGTTTTATCTAAAAAAGCATACAAAAGAAACAAAATAAATCGGTTGATGTTTTCATAAAAAAAATAATCTTCTTTTGTTATCAAGATTCGTTAAAATAAAAGTCCAATGATAAAAGAAGTTGAAGAAAAAAAAGCATTTCCTTCAGTGGTCGCTGTGCTCGATCTTAAATCCTTTTATGCAGTCGTAGAATGCGTAGAAAGAGGGCTAGATCCATTTACAACCCCACTCGTGGTAGCCGACAAAAGTCGTGGTTCTGGAACCATTATTTTAGCGGTATCCCCTTATCTAAGATCTCAAGGTATTCCCTCGCGTTTAAGGGTTTTTGAATTACCAAAACGAGATGACATTATTTTTGCAACCCCTCGGATGAGTTTATATCTAGAAAAATCTGCACAGGTCATGTCAACCCTTTTGGATTTTGTGGGTGAAGATGACCTCCATATTTATAGTGTTGATGAAGCCTTTTTAAACTTGGGTCCTTATTTAAAACTCTATCAACAAACCCCGCGAGACATCATGAAAAAAATTAAAGACAAAATTTATCGGCAAATGAAATTGCTGGCCACGGTTGGGATTGGTGATAATCCATTCCTAGCCAAGAGTGCGCTGGATATAGAAGCCAAAAAAGCAAAAGACGGAATTGCAGAATGGCATCTTCGTGATATTCAAGAAAAATTTTGGCCACTTCCTGTTGGAGACATGTGGGGAATTGCTTCTCGAATGGAACAACGCCTTCATCAACTTGGTGTCATGACGATTGGTGACTTGGCAACTTATCCACAACATAAATTAATTGCCCATTATGGTGTGATGGGCCAACAACTTCACGATCATGCAAATGGTATTGATCGGTCAAATATTCGTGAAAAATATAGCCCAAAGGAGCCCGGGATTAGCATGGGACAAGTGCTTTATCGAGATTATGCCATCGATGAAGCTGCCTTGGTGTTACGTGAAATGTGTGATGATTTAACCCTTCGCTTACGTTTGCAAAGTAACCTAACGTCATTGGTTCACTTAAGTGTTGGTTATTCTGCAACACTTGGAGGGTTTTCTCATCAAATGAGCTTAATCAGGGCGACCGATGATGAAGATATCTTGTACGAAGCATTGATGAGAATTTACCATCGATATGTTGAAAACAAGCCAATTCGTAATCTAACCTTTGCGTTTAGAAAATTGTCGCCACTTGATCACGAACAATTGGATCTATTCACCGATGTCAAAGCCACTGATAAAAAACGAAGACTACAATTCACGATTGCACAAATCAAAGATCGCTATGGACATAACGCCATCCTGCGCACCTCCGCATTGTTAAAAGCATCTACCACCAAAGATCGGCATACATTAATTGGAGGGCATCGTAAATGAGTGATCGTGGTATGAAAAAATGGGCTCCTTATGCATCTCTTATCGAACAAAAAGGAACCATTCAACGCATGAAGCAAGCACGCCATCAAATAAATAAACCCCTTTTGAGCCAAGACATGGCGATGGAAATTAATGAGCAACTGCTTCAGTCAAAAGGGCAACGAATTGTGTTGACCATCTATGAAAATCAAACCAAACATGTCATCCATGGCATCGTGGAAAAAATTGATTTTGACCAAAAATGGTTAAAAATCAACCAAAACAAAATATCTTTTCCCTCTATTCTATCCATCAAGATTGAAAACCCAACAAAATGAACCATTAAATTGTTTAGCATGTAGGAACCTTAAAAATAATGTTTATGAATGGTTCCAATATGTAGAAGTTGTCATCACTTCCGTGTAAAGTAATCGATGATGAATACGATTAATGCTTTACTGCTCAAAATCAAAAAAGGCAACCGAGAAGCGATGCAAGACCTCTACGAACAAACACGACGTGGTCTCTATGCTTTTATTCTTCCTTATTTACACGACAATCAGTTAACGGAAGATGTCATGCAAGATACCTACCTCAAAGTCATGGATAACATTCAAAATTTCCATGCAAACGCACAGGGTATGAATTGGATCCTCACGATTGCGAGAAACACTGCACTCAATCTAATCAAAATAAGAGGGCGGGAAACCCAGGTCGAGCGAGAAGTCTTAGAGGAAACGATTCCATCCACAGCGGATGTATACGATTTAGGTTCTCCCATCATTACACTCGCAAAAAAAATTCTAAACAAAGACGAACAAACCATCCTATTCCTTTATGCAATTAGTGAGTATAAACATCGAGAAATTGCCTTAATCCTTGATATACCGATCGGAACCGTAACTTGGAAATACAACGAAGCCATTAAAAAAATGAAGGGGGCGCTGACAAAATGAAAGAAAAAGATTTGTTAAAAAACATTAAACGCGAAGCGGAAAGGAAAATGCCCAACCTTCAGTCTTTTGTCAAAACGAACTTTGCAAATCCCAATGGTTTCAATTTTTTTAAATGGATTCCAGCAGCGACCATTTTAACGGGTATATTTATTTTCTCGATCATTATTTCAAATGCAAGTCCAATTCAAACTTCAAGCGGTGACATCAACTCCACCCCTTCGAGTTCTTTACCACCTTCAAGTGAAGTGGTGCTACCACCATTACGGTTGAATTCGGACAAAGAAGCAATTTCAATCTCAAGTGTAACTTCGGCAACCTTGTTAAGTAATATGATGTTCAACGAACCACTTCCTGCGATTTACCCAACCTTAAGCAAGCCGAAAAATGATCGAGAAAAAATAAACTTTGATGACACGATGATGTTACTTAAACCCTACTTATCGGTTTTTGAACAACTATTAGGGTCAGCAAGTACACCAATAGTTACATCAAAAAATTCAGATAATCCTAATTTTGATTATTTAGATACCTTTAACGTATACGATATTGAACTAGAACTTATTTCCTATGACCTCTACTTTAATATCACGGATTCAGAAATCATTGGTGAAGAAACCTATTATGACTTTGTTGGTGAATTGATTGTTGGTGGTGATCGTACTTACCTTGTTGAAGGAAGTAAAACATTAGTTGGTTTAGAAACAAGTATACATTTCAAGGCAACCATTGATGCATTTAACTCCATTGAAACGGAATATACTTTTGAAGACTTACAAACATTGATTGTTATTAGAAAAATGATCAACGGATTACAATCCGTCAGTGCGTTTAAACTAGAGCTTGATTCAGATGAAACCGTCGTGGAATTATTAATTTTTGATGACAACGACACCACCCGTACTAGAGACTCTTTCAAATTTGAGTATGAGATTGAAGATGGTGAAACCATTTTAGAAATCAGGTTTAACATGACCGGCACGAATGGAAGAATTCGTGGCAAAATTCAAGTTTCTGTGGTGCCAATTTTGAACCAAAATAACGATATTATCGGCTTTCAATACCAAGCAATCCAATTCAATGAAGACGGTGAAATCGAAGATGGTGAGTGGCAAGACGACCGCCATGGCCCAAACGACAATCATGACGAAGAAGACGATGAAGTCGAAGATGCTGATGATGAAACTAATGAAAACGATGAAGACGAAGGCAATTGACTAAATCTCGATTCGTAATATACTTGAATCAACATCTCAATGGAGGGTTATCCATGGTTAACATGACAAAAGAAGACATTTTAGCATTTGCTAAAAAAGAGGATGTCCGGTTTATTCGTATGCAATTTACCGACATGCTTGGTATGGTGAAGTCGGTTGATTTACCGATATCTCGTTTAGAAGACGCATTAAACAATAAAATTATGTTTGATGGTTCTTCGATTGAAGGCTTTGTTCGAATCAAAGAAGCAGATATGTACTTATATCCGGATCTCAATTCATGGCAAATCCTAACCTTTGAAAGTTTAGCCTTAGGTAAAGTTGCAAGGCTTGTATGTGATGTTTACACCCCAAAAGGTGAACCGTTTGAAGGGGATCCACGTTTTATTCTTAAAAAAGCAATTAAGAAAATGGAAGCGGCAGGTTTTTCTGCTTTAAATGTAGGATTTGAACCAGAGTTTTTCTTATTTAAAGTTCGTGATGGTAAACCGGTGATCGAACCAAATGACGATGCTGGTTATTTTGATCTCGCACCGATGGATGGTGATAACTATACGCGTCGGGATATTGCCATTGAACTCGATAAACTAGGGATGATGGTGCAAGCTTCTCATCACGAAGTTGCCGTTGGTCAACATGAAATCAATTTCCGCTTTCAAGACGTGCTCAAGGCGTGTGATAATTTACAATTGTTCAAAACCGTCGTCAAAGTCATTTCCCACAAGCATGGCTTGCATGCAACCTTTATGCCAAAACCAATCGCCGGCATCAATGGTTCAGGTATGCACACCAACATGTCGCTTGCAAATGCAAAAGGTGAAAATGCATTCTTTGATCCAAAAGGTGATATGCAATTATCCGACCTATCGCGAAGATGGATGACTGGAATTTTAAACCATTCACGTTCAATTGCAGCGCTCACGAATCCAACCGTCAACTCATATAAACGTATTATTCCAGGTTATGAAGCACCATGCTACGCATGTTGGTCTGATGCAAATCGCTCCGCGATGATCCGTATACCTGCCGCTCGAGGTGGCTCTACCAGAACCGAATTAAGAAACGTTGATCCGCTCGCCAATCCTTATTTAGCATTAGCCTTTATTCTCACCGCAGGTTTAGAAGGCATTGCTCAAAAAGATTTAAAAACGATCCCACCCGTTTATGACAATATCTTCGAATTGACCCGTGAACAACGTGAAGCACAAGGGATTCAAAACTTACCAGAAAACTTAAAAGACGCCATTAAAGAAATGAAGAAAGACCCCATGATGTTAGCGGTTCTTGGCAAACATACGTATGATAAATACATTCTTGCCAAAGAAAAAGAATGGGATGAATATCGCACCTATGTATCTCAATGGGAAATTGATCGCTACCTTCACTTGTAGTTGAATCGAACCAAATCAAAAACCTTCGCTTGATCTCATCGCGAAGGTTTTTTAATTGCTTATTACTTTAACGATTTAGCCCAATTACCATTTTCAAAAATGGCAACTGCTTTGCCTTGACGGTTATAACCGGTGATTTTTAAATCACGACTACCAATCATGAAATCCACGTGAATCATCGAACGGTTGCAACCAATATCCGTTAATTGTTGGGGTGTCATCTTTGCATATCCACGTATGGAATTGACATAGGCGCGACCTAAAGCGATATGGCAGGCTGCATTTTCATCAAATAAGGTGTTAAAGAAAAGTAATCCGGATTGTTGAATCGGTGAGTCAAATGGAACAAGTGCTAATTCACCAATACGTGAAGCACCTTCATCCATTTTAATCATTTGTTCAAGTAAACCTTGATTCTTCTTTGCTTGAACTTTGACAACACGACCACCTTCAAATGTCACCGAAAAATCCTCAATTAATTCACCTTGGTACGATAGCGGTTTAGAAGCAACCACTTTACCTTCAGCTTTGCCAGCCTTTGGTGTGATAAAGACTTCTTCAGTGGGCATGTTGGGATTATAAAAGTGGCCATCAATAAGTTTTTCACCGCCACCTAACCACCGAGCTTCTGGGATCATCCAAATTTTAAAGTCGGTTCCATTGGTGGACTGAAAATGTAGGTAATCAAGATTTAAAGAGTCCAATTGTTGGCTACGCGATTGCAAGGTTGCATTATGTGTATCCCATTCTTTTAATGGATCGTTGGTGACACGGGTCGCTTTAATAATAGCTTCCCACATTGCTTCAACTGCCGTTTCACCTTTTAGTTTTGGAAATACTTTTTCTGCCCACTTGACGGAAGGAACACCGATGATGGTCCATTGAAAACGATTGTCCATTTGTTCACGGTATTTCAAAATTTGAGGGGTAGTGATTTTTGAAACGTTGGTTAATTTTTGTTGATCAACACCCTTCATACCGTCTGGATCAACAGATCGAATATGAATTTGAGCGGGTAAGGTTTTCACGTTATGGGCCATTTCTGCATGTTGCCATTCAGGAATTTCCGCCATCACGTCTTCTTTCATTTCTACAGCGTTTACACGGCTTATCGGTTGATGAGTCCATTTGATTCGTACAGATCTCGCACCGGCCTTATATGCTTCTTCTACAACCATCGTGACGAAATCAGGTTGGTCGAGTTCAGCGTGAACGATGACATCTTGGCCAGGTTTAACATTGACACCACGGCGAACAGCTAGGGTTGCAAATTGTCTTAATTTTAATGGATTCATGATGCTTACCTCTTTATATTAAAAATATTATATGCTTTTCTTCGCATAAGTAAAACACGCTCAAAACATGATGATTCAAATGTGTTAGATGATTAATCTTCTTTAACTTTAGAAAGGAATTGTTGCGTATATGCTTCCCAAAGGTTTTTCAAGAGCGATAACCGGGTTAATAATCCAACCCCACCAGGAACTGGCGTTTGTAAAGCGACATGCCGACCTGGTTTAACATCCCCATAAATTTGGCCATCTTCTCTAGTAATCCCAATATCAACCACCCACGCAGAAGGTTTCATTTTTTGTTGAGATAAATACCATTTTTTTCCGACTGCAACACAAATCAAATCTGCCTGGGCAAGTAAGGAAAGTTTATCTTCTTCTTTTGTTTTTGAATGAATGACACTGACCGTTGCATGGCGGTCAAGCAATGCCAATGTTAGTGGTCTACCAACAATGTATGATCGGCCAACCACAACTGCATGTTGACCTTGAAATTGAAAGCCATTTGCAGCAAGGTAATCGATGATGCCTTTGGGAGTGCACGCCATCATTGGGGATAGTGGGTGAAATCCATCCACGTCTTTATGCGGTAAAACTGATCGCCGAATGACTGCTGGATCGATATGGGGAGGTAATGGAACTTGGACGATGATGCCATGAACCATTGGATTCACATTGTGTTTTTGAATTTCTTTGATTAAGTCTTCTTGGGTAATGGTCATCGGCAAACGTAAATGTGTTGCTTGAAAACCAACTTCCTTGCAATCGGTTAGTTTTCCACGAATATAAATATTGGACCCCTCATTTTCGTTTGCTTGAATAATCACCAAATGGGGTTTGGTTGGCAAACCGTTGGCGAGCGTTTGTAAGGAATTTTTTTCTTGTTGTATATATTGTGCAATGGTCATAAACACCAAAATTATAACAAATTCAAACAAAGAAAAACGAGGGACTTTTTCCCTCGTTTAATTGTTTGATTGAAGTCTAGGCTAATGCGTTTGTTAATAAAGCTAATAAAAAGAACACGACTGCAAATCCTAAGGTTAACCAGGAAATGATTAATTCAGAACCACGTTCTTTGGTTTTAACAAAGACGTTCATGCCAGCACCCGTAATCGCGCCAGATGCGCCTTCCGATTTACCACCTTGAAGCAAGGATAAAATGATGATGATGAACGATACGATAATAAAGATGATGTCTAATATTGTAAATTCCATAAATGTCTCCTACGCTTCAAAATCATACCAAGTTTACAAGAAAATGAAAAGTAAAAGCGTTAGGCTATTTCAGATTTGAGTTCAAAAATGATGTCACGTAATTCTGCTGCACGTTCGAAATCATAGGTTTTTGCTGCTTCCCGCATCAATTTTTCAAATTCTTTAATACGTTGCTCAATTTCAGTTCGAGACGACTTACCTTTAACATGAGTGAGTTTAAGAATCTCTTCGTCCATGCTTTTAATGGAAGACGTAATATCTTTCTTAATCGTTTTTGGCGTAATGTTAAATTTTATATTGTGGGCTATTTGTTTGTCCCGCCGCCGATTGGTTTCTTCAATCGCAGCTTTCATCGAATCCGTCACTTTGTCCGCGTACATGATGACTTTGCCATCAACATTTCGTGCAGCCCGGCCAATAATTTGGATTAAGGATCGGGTTGATCTCAAGAAACCTTCCTTGTCTGCATCCAAAATCGCAATCAACGAAACTTCAGGAATATCTAGACCTTCTCTTAGCAAGTTGATACCGATTAAGACATCATATTTTCCTTTACGGAATTGGTAGATGATTTGAGTCCGTTCCAAGGTTTTGGTTTCCGAGTGCATGTATGCAACCTTGTAGGAACGTTGTTTCAAAAAGGCTGTAAGGTCTTCTGCCATTTGAATGGTTAACGTGACAATCATCACGCGTTGGGATTGTTGAATCCGTTTTTGAATTTCTTGCATCAAATCATCTATCTGGCCAACGGTTGGGCGAATCACCACTTCTGGATCGACCAATCCGGTTGGGCGAATGATTTGTTCAACA
>CAZOHK010000039.1:0-8344 GCA_964579925.1 uncultured Staphylococcus sp.
TGAAAGACAAAGAATAGTATAAAAGTATTTCACAATAGTAATAATTTAGTATATATTTAGTATATATGAATCTTCAAAAGGTGATTGATCAATACTTAAATACCTTGGTAATTGAAAAAGGATTGTCCAAAAAAACCCTTGAAAGTTATCGCCATGATTTAACCTTGTTTACCCTTAGTTTTTCTCCCCCTAAACAAGCGGTAAGTGAGTTACTTCCATTTGACCTTAAAGATTTCATTACCTTTCAAGCAAAACTTGGAATGAATAGTCGGACCCTTCACCGCCGGTTATCAACGGTGAAGAATTTCTTTTTATATCTCCAAAGAGAAGGCATTTATGTAGAAAAAATCCTGGCGGTCAATCCACCAAAAATGATGAAAGCTTTACCGGTCGTCATGACCCCTGAAGATATGGAACAGTTATTGGCAGCACCTGATGTCACGACCTTGTTTGGCTTGCGTGATCAAGCGATGATGGAAGTCATGTATGCAAGTGGATTAAGGGTGTCAGAACTCATTCAGTTAAAGAAAGCGGATATTAATGACCACAAGGCAACGATTCGCATTCTCGGTAAAGGCGATAAAACCAGAATCGTTCCAATTGGTGAGTATGCGCTTCAACAAATTGTGGCTTATTTATCCAAGCGGAAGTTCGTTGATCCAAAAGAACAAAGTCCTTATTTATTCATTAACCGGTATGGTAAACCCTTGTCCCGCCAATTCTTTTTTACGCAAATCAAGCGGTATGCGAAGCAAGTCGGCATTACCTTGACGATCAGTCCGCACACGCTACGCCATTCTTTTGCGACCCACTTGCTTGAGCAAGGGGCGTCGCTAAGGGCTGTTCAAGACATGTTGGGCCACACCCATTTATCTACCACCCAGATTTATACGCACGTTTCTGAAAAAAGAATCCTCTCTGCTTTTGATTTATACTCCAAAAGAAAGTAAACTATAATAGGTAAAAAAGATGCAATTTAAAAGAATTTTTGTCATCGTCATGGATTCGGTTGGTATTGGGGCTTTACCCGATGCGGATCGTTTTGGCGATGTTGGTACGAACACCTTTCTTCACACGGCTCAACGATGTGGGGGATTAACGATTCCCAATTTAGAATCCTTGGGTTTGGCCGATTTATCACCCATTCCTGGGGTGAAAGTCGTCAACCACCCCAAGAGTTATGTCACCACGATGAGAGAAATATCCGCAGGAAAAGATACGATGACTGGTCATTGGGAACTCATGGGTTTAGAAACCAAGAAGCCTTTTAAAACCTTTACAGACAAAGGTTTTCCATCATCCTTGATTCAAGAACTCAAGGCAAAAACTGGGCATGACTTTATTGGCAATGTTGCCGCAAGTGGAACCGAGATTATCATCCAGTTAGGTGAAGAGCATATGCGGACTAAAAAGTTAATTCTTTATACCTCTGCGGATAGTGTGTTGCAACTCGCCGCCCATGAAGACATTATTCCGGTTAAAGAGTTGTACCGCATTTGTGAAATCGCGAGAGACATTTGTATGAAACCTGAGTATCTTTTGGGTCGAATTATTGCCAGACCATTTGTAGGAAAAGATCGTAAGACTTTTAAACGAACGACCAATCGCCATGACTATGCTTTATCCCCTGGGGTGGATACGGCAATGGATGTGCTCAATCAAGCAAAACTTACCACAAGTTGTATCGGTAAAATAAATGATATTTTTAATGGTCAAGGTGTGAACCGAACCCAGAAGACCATCTCGAATTTTGACGGCATGAATAAAACGATGTCAGAAACCAAATTATCCTTCCAAGGTTTAGTCTTTGTAAACCTAGTCGAATTTGATTCCGAATTCGGTCATCGTCGAGATCCGATCGGTTATGGAAAAGCGATTGAACAATTTGATCAACAATTAGGTCAGTTATTACCCTTGATTCGCAACGATGATTTATTAATGATTACGGCCGACCATGGAAACGATCCAACCCATACGGGAACAGACCACACCAGGGAACGGGTTCCATTGTTTATGTATAGCCCAATTTTTAAACAAGGTAAGGCCCTCGTCGAACGGTCAACCTTTGCAGATTTAGCCTCGACCATTTTAAAGAACTTTAAGTTAAAACAACCTTCACACTTAATTGGAAAGCCAATCGTTGAGATTTTAAATTAGTAGTTATTTAGTAGATAATGGATGTGGATAACTGGTTGGTTTTAGGATCAACCTTTTTCATGTCATTGGTGAAACGGTAATTAAATATATTGACGATAAGGCATTTTTTGATACTTTGGTTAACATAATAGTCATTATACGAAGTTGCTTCAACTCACAACTTACTAGGATTTGACTTGTTGTTCCAGAATGACATCAAGGTTCATCTTCTCACGGGTAACTTGATCCATGAGGTGAACGACGATGTCAAAAAGATCGACCACCATCCAACCCGATTCTGGTTTACCTTCAATATGGTGTAGGCGATAGGTTGGGTGTTGCAAAAAGTCCCTACGAAGTTGGGAAACAATGGCATCCATTTTCCGGCTATTATTGATTGTACAAAGGATCACCCCATCGGTGATTGGAGATTTACCTTTCACGTTATAAAGTTTGATTGCTTCCGCTTGCTTATCTTCAAGCACTTTTAACACCAGCGTCTTCAGTAATTTATTTGCCATCATTTTCTCCTAAATAATACCCCATGCATTCTTTCACAAAAGCGTTGGTTATTTTCTGCTTCTTTTTCTTTAGGTGCAAGAGGTTTTCTTTGAGCACCAAAAGGAAGCCTTCATGGTATTGTTTTTTGCATGCCGCAATCAGGGCACTTGAATCATATCCTCGGGTTGGTTCAATCTTGTCAGCGGCATAGACAATTTGGGCAAGCGGACCCATTTGAGCTTTGCCGGTAGTGTGATAACGAATCGCTTCTAAAATTTGGTCCTGTTTGATGTTGAATTCTTGCCGGGCCAAGATCGCTCCCACAAATTGGTGAAGCGCGTAACTTTCGATGGGTTGACTGACGGTCTCATATTCATCCAGTAAAGCACGCGCATCTTCTTCATCCATATCTTTTGCGATATCATGGAGAATCGCTGCCAAAAATGCATCCGTACCAGACAATTGATTGGCCTCGGCAATTTCATAAGCTAAACGCGCCGTGCTATAAACATGTTCAAACCGTTTTGCTTGGTAGAAGGCTTTCAGTTTTGGGACAAAATAAAGTTGATGTTCAAAGATATACTGGATGACACTTAAGGGTGTCGCTAAACTTTCTAGATTACGAATGCTGGTTGATGAGATTGAAAACAGTGGCCCTGATAAAGATTGGATTTGATATCGCTTCCAGTTTGGATGATCTAAACTTGCCCCTGGGCGAGGATAGGCAATCAACTGAACGAGGCTCTTTAATTGGTCGGCGTCTTTCCATTTATGGAATTGTTCAACTTGGTCGCCACCAATTAAGTAATAAAGTTGGTCTTGGGGATAAAGTTGTTTAAAGTGTTGAACCGTATGAATTGTAAAATTGATGACCGCATCTTTTTCAACCTCGTATAACGAAAGCTGAAAGGTCGGATCATTTGCAATCGCCAATTTCACCATGTTGATGCGATCAAGGATATTGGTCGTGGTGTTTTTCCACCGCGGATTCTTGGTGATGATTAAACTCACCTCATCGGCATGAAGATGTTGTTGCGCGGTGCGAAGCATCGCCAAATGACCTTCGTGAATGGGGTCAAAAGGTGACCCATATAGTAAACGAATCATGTGGGAAGGATAATCCTTGGCTTCGCTGGGTTACGCCGATACAAGATCGCGCGGTGACCAATCACTTGCACCAGTTCAGCTTTTAACGTTGAGGTAATCGATGCCAATAATTGATCGGCATCTTCTTGTGCAGCTTTTAATACATGCAATTTAATCAATTCTTGTTTTTCTAAGGCGAGGTCGACCATCTTGATCCAGTCCGGATGACTGGCTTCTTTACCAATTTGAAATTTGGTTGGTAAGGTTTGCCCGAGTTTACGCAAATACAATTTTTGTTTGGTGGTGATCATGCTTGAACCTTGCTGGGCAATAATTTTGCCAAGACACCTTTTGGTAATAGTAACCGAATCGTTTGTCCTTCCGCAAGAAAGTTTAACCAGCCATATCCTGAAATCGCCAGATCAATTCTACCTTTGGTTGGTAAGGTAAATTCAATCGTTGTGAAGTCAGCCATCTTGGTATAGGATTTTGAAATCGGCTTTAATTGTTTTTTCTCAATCATCTTAAAGAAACTTTCATCGGCTTTAAGTACTTGCATTTTTTGATAGGTGATTGGATTGGCAAAAAAAGTGTAAACAAATTCTTTTTTACCTGATAAAACATCTAAGCGAACTAAGCCACCAATCGCCAAGGCATCTTTTGCCCCTAAGCGAAAGCTCATCGGTTTAAGTTCCACTTTTGGCATCATCGTTTTAATCACTTCTTTTTCTACTTTTGCAAGCATCGAATGGTTCGCAACATATCCTGGGGTATCGTAAATGGTTTGTTGATCATTCAGGGGGATTTCAATGACCCGTAAGGTTGTTCCAGGAAAAGGGGAGGTGGTAATTAATTTTTTGGTTTGATTTGAAAAGTGCTTAAGGTAGGTATTGATTAAGGATGATTTACCGGAACTGGTCGCGCCGATGACATAAAGATCTTTACCTTGGTTGTCCTCAGCAATCATCGTCTTGATGTCATCCATCGCTTGATTCGTTTTACTAGAAGCGATGATGATTTTTTCAAAAGGCATTTGCATTGATTCTAAAAAATGTTGAATATAGGTTTCAAGCTTCTTGTTTTGAATGGTTTTAGGAAGGAGGTCGCGCTTGGTTGCAATGAAGTAAACTTTCAAACCTTTCACCGCGTTGAGCAGTTCCATCGACAAGGTCGTTTCAAAGTTAAGAATGTCCAAGACCCAAATGATGGATGCTTGATCTTTTTTTGCTTGCCGTAAGATTTGGTAGAAATCATCAAATAAAAAGGATTCTTTTGGTGCAATATCTTCGCCATAATGTTGAAGTTTAAAGCATCGTTGGCAGAGGATAACTTCATGTCGGTCAACGTGTTTATTCGGAACATAACCTGGCAACTTTTCATCGATTGTTTGCAAAATCACACCACATCCAGGACAACGGCGAATCGTTTTCATCTCGTTCATCCTTGTTTCCTCCAATGGTTAAATCGGTGATGCCGGTGGTAATGGCGTTTGATGAAGCTTTCAATCCATCGATTGGGTTTGGTTGGCCAATGATCGTATGGGACCAACTTTTCTACAAATAAACTTGGAAGACCTAACCGATTTGCTAACCAAACATCCGTTAACAATTGATCGCCGATCACCATGACCTTATCTTTAGGATAACCTTTTTCCTTTAAAAACATAAGGAGTTTGTCTTGAAAAGGTTTTCCAGTTTTTGCAAGATAATCAACACCAAGTGCATCCGCATAAGGTTTGACACGGGTTTCTTTATTGTTCGAGATGATTAAGAAGGTTAAACCGCGATCTTGCAGTGTACGTACCCATGCTATAACGTTTGCTCTTGGTAAGGCTTCATCAAAAGGGGCAAGGGTATTATCGAGGTCACAACAAAGGTATTTAACCCCATGTTCAATAAAAAAGTTAGGGGTTACATCGAATAAGGATGGTGCGTAAAAAGTAGGGTGCCAAGGCGAATGAGGTTTATCTGTCATCATTATTTTTTGTCATCAAAAAGAGAAACTTTTTCGATTTTTTCTCCAGTTTCTAAATTTACTTTTGGTTGGGCAACGGTTTTAAAGGTGTTATCGATTTTTGGTAAAGCATCATGATAGACACCGATAACATCAGTTTCTTTAGGCATCGTTAAATTCTTCTTAGCATATTTATCAATTGGGGTTGGCGCATAATCATTGGTTTCTAAGTTCACCAATTCTTTGTTGGATAATAAAACAGTGATCTTCAAGAACTCTTCTTGTTTGTTGAGTTTACGCCAATAGACAAGTTGATGTGGGTCGGACTTAAAGCTTTGGAATACGTATTGGACTTTACCTAATCGACTCGTTAGGGTGACATAACTAATGTCAAAGATACGGAAATTTCCTTGGCGGGTAAACATGACAATCTTACCGCGTTCATCTGGTTGATACACCAGTAATTTGGCTAAACGATCTTTACCAAGTAAAGAACCAATCGCTTTCACACCACCCGCTTTAATGCCGACTGGATTGACTTCGGTTTCGGAAAAATAAGTTACATTTCCTTCTAAGGTTGCAATCAAGAGTTGACCTTGACCATTGGAAATGTCGACATCGACCACCGTGTCATCTCCCAAGAGACGCATACAGGTTAGTGGCTTACTATAACGTTGGACAACAAATTCAGATAAAGGGGTTTTCTTTAATTGACCATTACGGGTCACCATCACCACAAATGCATCAGGTTTAAATTCGGAGACAATCATCGCTTTGATTAATCTTTCTTCAGGACCAAGGTTCACCAAATAGTTAATATGTTTGCCTTCTTCTTTCCATTTGGTTTCTTGTAATTCGTGAACAGGAATGAATAGGTAGTTTCCTAATTGGGTGAAGACAAGTAAAAAATCTAAGGTGGTTGCTTGACCAATGCCAACAAGTAAATCTGCTTCTTTCACGCCTGGCCATTGACCTTCAGAACTCTTATAGGATTTTAAGGGGGAACGTTTGATATAACCATCTCGCGTGACCGCAAGATAGATGTCTTCTTTGGCGATCAAATCTCGCTTGTCAATTTGTAAGGTTTCTTTTGGTTCGGTGACAATCTTGGTTAAGCGGTTTTGGCCATAAGTTGTACTAATGAGTTTTAAATCTTTGATGATTTTCTTGTTGAGGACATCACGATCATTCAGGATTTCTTTGAGTTCCTTGATCGTTGCTTTGAGTTGTTTTTCTTCATCTTTTAATGTGGTGACATCGGTATTGGTAAGCCGATAAAGTTGTAAGGAGACAATCGCATCTGCTTGGGGTCTTGTGAAAGCAAATTTCTTTTCTAAATTTGCCATCGCATCTTGTTTATCTTCACTCTTGCGAATGACTTTGACCACATCATCGAGGATGCCGATGGCCTTGATCAACCCTTCGACAATTTCTAATCGTGCCGATGCTTTGGTTAAGTCAAATTGCGACAAGCGCGTAATAACTTCAACTTGGTGGTCGATATAGGAATCAATATATTGAAGCAAGTTAAATGTGATCGGATGGCCCTTATCAATCGCAACCATGTTAGCGGAAAAGGAACTCTTTAAATCCGTTTTTGCATAAAAATATTGAAGGATTTTTTCTGGATTAGCATCTTCACGAATATCAATCGCAACCCGCATGCCGTGATGATCGGATTCATCTCGAACTTCGAGAATACCATCGATGATTTTCTTAAATCGAATCTCATCCATTTGCTTAACTAACGCAGATTTGATGACACCATATGGAATTTCTTTAATCACAATTTGGTGATAGCCTTTTAACTTCAAAATATCGACTTTTGATAAAATTTCAACCCGACCATGACCACTTAAATAAATTTGCTTGAGAGCATCGGTGCGATAAATCGTTCCACCAGTTGGAAAATCTGGACCCTTAATGATATCAATTAAATCTTCAATCGTGGTTTTTTTATGATTTAAACGATAAATGACCGCATCAATCACGTCGCGTAAATTATGGGGTGGAATGTTGGTTGCCATGGCGACCGCAATACCTTGGGTCCCGTTAACCAGCAGATTTGGAAACCGCGCCGGTAAGACCGTTGGTTCATCTTGGGAGTCATCAAATGTTAATTGGGTATCCACGGTATTTTTGTCAATATCACGAACCAATTCTTCGCTAATTTGTGCAAGGCGAACTTCGGTATAACGGTGAGCAGCGGCGTTGTCACCATCGATGGAACCGTTGTTTCCTTGAAAATCAATTAACGGAACGCGATACTTCCATGGTTGAGACATATGAACCAAGGCGTCATAGATAGAGGCGTCACCATGGGGGTGATACTTACCCATCACTTCACCAACACTAGTTGCACTCTTTCGATACGGTTTGCGGAAAAGATTACCACTATGGTACATCGCATAAATAATACGGCGTTGGACAGGTTTTAACCCATCGCGTAAATCTGGGATTGCCCGATCTTGAATGACGTATTTGGCATACGTTGCATAACGTTCGCCCATGATGTCTTCAAGGGGAGCAATGTTAATTTTTTCGACAATTGGTTTGATGTCGATTTTAGGTTTTTTTGGCATCTGGAGCGACCTTTCCTGCTACTTCACGAATGGTAAAATCAATATTTTCTTCTACCCATTTTCTTCGCATTGACGGATCTTTACCC
>CAZOHK010000040.1:0-8184 GCA_964579925.1 uncultured Staphylococcus sp.
ATAAGCGCATGTTAATGACCGAATGGTTAAATCTCGTTCAACTGATGACTAAAAACATTCAATTACCTGCGATGTTGCCATTATAGATATTTCAAATATGGTTTTAAAATCGCCTCTGATTTTTTTTCCCATGCTTCAACGGTACCATCATTGCTGAGGCGATGGTCGATCCAATGAACATAATCTAGATAATGATTTCTTTCATTGAGTAACCATAACTGGTCAGCATGATTTTTTTGTCTTTTAACTAACCGTTCTTTTTGTAACGAAGCATTCATATCAACACCGATGATGACGTCACAATATGCATCAAGATTGCTTTGAAATAATAAGGGAACTTCAATCAACACTACCTTAGTTTTTGTCCTGGTTAAGGCGGTGAAAATACGATCTTTGACCAATGGAAATAACCACACCATCAATCGATGATAATTTTGACCATGTGTAACTAAACTTCCAAGTAGCAAGGTTCGGTCGATTTGATGACGGATGATGGCATGAGGAAATAAATCGCGTATTTTTGAAATCGCAGGTTTTGTTTTGTAAATCTCGCCAACGATGTCATCTGCTGAGATCGTCAAAAAACCTAACGTTTTACCTACGTTTAATAGGGCTGATTTTCCAGTCGCGATTGTCCCTGTGACACCAATCACAAAGGGTAAATCAGGGTGGTGCTGACAACGAGGGCAATAGTGGGTGCCGCGCCCCCCAACCGTGATTTTGTCTAATCGATGATGGCAACGTTCACAGGCTTCACCATCTTTGCCATATGCCTTTATTTTCAGGGTAAATGTCCCATCAATCGGATGACCAGATTGATAACTTCGAATACGACTCCCACCTGAAGCAATGGCTTCCAATAGAATCCTTTTGCTATGACTGAGTATGTCTTGGATTTCGTTGAGGGAGAGATCACGTCCTTTTGTTAAGGGGTGAATACGCGATGCATATAAGACTTCATCTGCATAAATGTTTCCTAAACCCAGCAAAATCGTTTGATCGAGTAAGATACTTTTGATTGGACGAATCGACCGATGTATTTTTTGATAAATGACCTTAGGATCAATGTCGTTTAATGGTTCTTGTCCAAGATATTTGAGAGCAGCGAGTTGCAGATAATCTTTGCTGTTGGTCAGGGTAAACGTTCCAAATTTACGCATGTCGTCGTAAATCAAACGGCGACCATCGTTTAAGGTAAAGACAACATGACAAAAGCGAGATAAGGGTGAAAGTTTATCCTTTAACTCAATAAATTTTCCTTCCATGCGAAGATGCGAAACCACAACTGAACCGCGGTCAAAAAAGAAAACAATAAACTTTCCTATCCGATCTATTTTTTTAAACGTTTGTCCTTTTAATTCTTTTTCAAAAGCCTTAAATGAAGGGTGAAATAATTTTTCATAATCAGTTGAGATGGAAACAAGACTTGATCCCAACAAGATCGGTCTTAGTGTTTTCACGACGGTTTCTACTTCTGGTAGTTCTGGCATAGGTTACTTTAAATCATACCAAGTTTCTGCAAAATGACCTTCAACTTGTAAAGGCACCTGCATCGGCAAAGCATGTTCCATGATGGATTGAATTAATGGCATCACTGTTTCAATTTCCGATTTTGGAGTTTTAAAAATCAATTCATCATGAATCGTCAAAATTAACCTTGTCTTAAATTGTTTCGATTTTAGGGCGTGGTCAACTTGAATCATCGCAAGCTTTAATAAGTCAGCAGCAGTTCCTTGAATGGGTGCATTCATCGCCGCCCGCTTTGCAAATTCTCGTGCTTGAAAGTTACTTCCGTTGATATCGCGCAAGTATCGTCTTCTTCCGAGTAGGGTTGAAACGTACTTTTGTTCTTGTAAAGATACCATCAACGATTGCATATACGTTTTTAACTCTGGATAAGCTTGATAAAAGGCCTCAATTAAGTGATTCGCCTCGGAAGGTGGAATCCCTAATTGTTCCGATAAACCCCAAGAAGAAATACCATAGATGATGCCAAAGTTGACCGCTTTTGCTTGTCGTCTCATCCAAGAGGTTACCTCACCACCTTTTGCAAATAAACGTTGGGCAGTTAATGTGTGAATATCTACCCGATTTTGAAATGCTTCTAAAAGTGGTTTACATTGTGCAAGTTCGGCAAGTATCCTTAATTCAATTTGCGAATAGTCAAATGAAAGAAGAACATGCTCTTGGTCAGGATAGTAAAAAGCTTTTCGAATTAATTTCGTTTCTTCATCTTTAACCGCAATATTCTGAATATTTGGATCAAAGGAAGATAATCTTCCTGTTGTGGTTTGAGCCTGTTGATAAATCGGATGTAGCTTTCCATCTGGATACGCTTGCGTTGGTAAGGATTTCACATAAGTGGATTGAAGTTTTGCGTATTTACGATAATCAAGTATAAACGCAATCGATGGATGTAAAGGCAATAATTGCTTTAAGACATCCGCGTTGGTTGAACCCTTTTTTGGATTGGGTAGATGTAATTGATTAAATAAAACATCACTTAATTGTTTTGGACTATCGATGTTAAAGGTTTGGCCACAAGCTTCAAAGATTTGCTTTTGTAACAACCCTAATTTCTTATCAAGGTTGATTTCCATATCCTTTAAAAATGCAGTATCGATTGGGATTCCTTCCATTTCCATCGAAGCCAAAACTGGGATCAAAGGAAATTCAATGTCATAAACGACTTTTTCCATTTTTTTATCGCGAAGTTGTTCAATCAATTGTTCCTTAAATTTAAAGAGTTGTTGCACAATTTGCATCGACTGAACCTCTAAGTTTTCACCTAAGGTAATGCCAAGTTGCATCATCACTTGTTGTCGGTTTAATGATGGGGTTTCATCAATCGCATAGGTTGCTAACATGCAATCAAAAAAAGGTCCTTGAAGGTCAAAATGGTAACGATTAGCCAAAACCAAGAGTTGCTTATAGTCGTAAACAATTTTTTCAATGGATGGATTTGCGAGTATCGATTTGAACTGCGCATCCTTATCACTATCCATCGAGGATAAAAAGTAACTATTATTTTCAACTTGAATCGCCCAACCTTGAAGGGCTAACTGAAAATAATTTCCTTCTTCTATGACAGGTAATACAGCGATTTGTTTAACGTTTAGAATCGGTAATTGGTTAACTTTTTCGTATTGAACCTCTGGCTTTAGGTTTACATCACTGCCTTTCATGAGGAAGCGCCCGTTTAAAGATTTCATTTCATATTGGGTTATGAAGCCTTGTAAAGCAGTATCGATTACACCTTGATAACACGTGATGGATAACGAAAAAGGTAATGCCATTGTCGTTTGAATGATGGCAAGTTTTTTTGAAATCATGCCAGACTGTTGATGGTTGATTAAATTTTCAGCAGTCTTTCCTTTTAAGGTTGGAGCGGCTGCTAATACGTTTTCAAAGGTTTGATATTGTTGCAGTAGTTTTATCGCAGTCTTTTCACCAATTCCTGGGATACCTGGAAGATTATCGGACGCATCGCCAACTAAGCCTTTGAAATCAGGTACTTGTTCGGGGGTGATGCCATATTCCGCAATCACGCGTTCTCGGGTCATGCTGATGGTTTCACTGACACCTTTTCGAATAAGTTGAACGGTTAAATGCGGTTGAACGAGTTGAAGAAAATCACGGTCTGATGTATAGATTTCTACTTCCATACCGGCTTTCACACCTAGGATTGCTGCTGTACCGGCAACATCATCGCCTTCAAAACCATCTTGTTCAAAGGTAAATAAATTCAATGCTTTCAATAACTCCCTGGCTATTGGAAATTGTTTGATTAAATCTTCTGGAACTGGCTTGCGATGTGCTTTATAGGTTTCTAATGCTTCATGTCGAAATGTCTTTTCACCCGTATCAAAGGCAACCAGAATATGGGTGTCTTTCTCAACGGGAAATAAAATTTTTTGCAACATGTTTGCAAACACATAGACTGCATTGGTAGGAATCCCGCTTGCCGTGGTTAAAGAGGCACCACTATAAGCTGAAGCATAGTAAGCCCGGAACAACAACGCATTTCCGTCAATAATTTTTAGTTTGTTCATGGTTTAATAAAGCGCATTTGGTCGACTAAGAAATTATCATTTTTTTGTTGATCGAGTGTTCCAGAAACAACCACCAATTGGCCTCGTTGCAAGTGATTCATCACTTTTTCATAAACTTTTGGGAAGATCACCAATTCCAATTTATCCGTTTCATCATATATCGTTGCAAAGGCCATGGTTTGACCCGCTTTGGTTTTTACAACCCGAAGGATTCTGACTAATCCCCCAGTGGTAACGACTTGGTTAGATTGCTTACTTTCTTGAATCGAAATGACTGTGGCACTTTGTTTATGTTGACGAATTTGTCCGGAAATACTGGTAGATAAAATCATACCAGTCACATCAAGTTCCTTTTCGAGATTTTCAAATGGTTGATCGGTTGCTTCCATCATGGCCATTTTTGGTAAAGAGGTTAGTGGCAATAAGCCGGTCGCCTCATCTAAGAATGTGGATTGGATGGCAGCATTTTTCATTGCATTCGGTAAGGAAGCTCGAAGGGTTGCTCTTGAAAATGCAAAGCAATCATACGCGCCAGCATCGATGAGCGCCAAATGTTGGTTGAGGGTTACATTTAACGGGAATAAACGGGTGACACAATCAAAAAAATCAATAAAAGGTCCTTGCGCGCGTATTTGAATCAGTTTGATGACCAAATCATGCTGAATCCCTTTTAATAATGTTAACGGGGCAATTAATTTTTGCCCATCCATTGAAAATTGGGTGGAAGGCGTTTGAATATTCGGTGGGGAAAGTTTGATGTTTAAGGCTCTTAATTCATCTAAATATGCTAAGACTTTACTATCTGATGTCCCTGCAGAGGTGTTTAAAATCGCTGCATAAAATGCATGAGGATGATAGGTTTTTAAAAATGCCATTTGATAGGTTAAGGTAGCGTATGCAACGGAATGAGATTTATTAAAACCATAGTCAGCAAATTTAAGGATGTGATTGTAAACGCTCAATGCATGATCAGCTTTGTAACCTTTGCTCACTGCCCCATCGATGAATGCTTGTTTTAAAGCCAACATCGTTTCATTATCTTTTTTAGAAATCGCCCGTCGAAAGTCATCCGCTTTAGCTAAAGAAAAACCACTCATGACTTGAGCAATTTGCATGATTTGTTCTTGGTAGATGATGATACCAAAGGTTGGATTGAGGATAGGTTTAAGTTGATTGTCTAAGTAAGTGACGGGTTCAAGACCTTGTTTTCTTTTCGCATAACTTTCAATGTTGTCCATCGGACCAGGACGATAAAGGGCAATTAAACTAACGAGGTCATTGAAACGATCGACTTGAATCAATTTCATTGCCCGTTTCATGCCATCGGATTCTAATTGGAATAAACCCATGTTCAAACCCATTCTTAATAAAGCATAAACTTGGGGATCTTCCATATTGATCTTAGATAAATCCACGACGATACCTTGCCGCTTTAACGCGTTCAAGCAAGCCTCAATAATGGTTAAATTACGTAAACCTAAAATATCAATTTTTAAAAAACCTTGGGCTTCAAGATGATTCATCTCATATTGTGCAATCGTTTTTTGACCTTGTATGAGTAATGGTAATACATGCTCGAGTGGTGCTTGATTAAGAATAATACCGGCAGCATGCATCCCAGATTGGCGAATAAATCCTTCGATTTTGTGGGCAAGTTTAACAATCTCAGCACATTCAGGATCTTCATCAAACAACTTTTGAAAAGAGGGAAGTTGTTTATATGCTGAGCGTAAATCAAGTTTGCCATCGCCAAGCGCTTTACTTAATAATTCAATGGACGTATTGGAAAATTTATAAACTCGACCAATGTCCCGTATCGCTTGTTTTGCTTGAATGGTTTGATAGGTAATGATGTGGGTAACGCGGTTTTCTCCATATTTTAATCGCAAATAGTCAATGATCTTTTCTCGATCTTTATCTGCAAAATCGGTGTCAATATCTGGCATGGTTTTTCGGGATGGATTTAAAAATCTTTCAAAAAGAAGTTGATGTGGTAAAGGGTCAATTTCGGTAATGCCTAAGGCGTATGCAACTAAGCTTCCTGGAGCAGATCCTCTTCCTGGTCCAACGGGAATACCTTGTTTCTTGGCATATTGAATAAAGTCAGAAACAATTAAAAAGTAGTCTGCAAAACCAAGCGATTCGATCATATTTAATTCTTGATCAAGTCTCTCCAAATAAATCATTTGCGAAAAATCAATTGGTCTACCTTGCAAACCTTCGATTGCTTTTTCTCGTAGCAACTCCTGACTGTTTTTTGTTTGATCAAACGTTAATAACTGGCCACGTTTTGTAAAAAAATTAAAGCGGCATAGGTTACTAATGGTTACGGTTTGAATTAATTCTTCTTCGGTGTATAGTGCCTTTATCTCTTCAATAGAGGGTAAATATTGACCACCATTTTTTTCCTTGAAGGTTAAGGTCTCACCACGGTGAATGGCTTGAAGAATATCCAGGATGATTGCATCTTGAGGTTTGCCGTAACGAATATGAGGAAAGGCAACACTCGGATAAGGATATTGATGACTAAAATCTCGATAGGTTTGAAGATCTTTTCTATTTGTATCTTGGTAGTGCTCGATGCCCAAAAAAACTTTTTCAATGCCCGCCAAATGGGTTTGTAAATAGATAGCAATTTTATCAAAACTTTCTTTAAAAATCTTACTTTGAGCAGGGGAAATGACGGCGAGTAAATGGTGATTTTGCTTTTGAAAACGATGGCCAGCGATTTTTCCTGCTTGGCTTAAATGTGTCAGCTGAATGAGCTGGCGATAACCCTCTTCGTCTCGAGCAAAAAAAGTGACCAACATCTCCGGATAAACAATGTCCAAACCAACAATCGATTGAATCTGATTTTTTTTAGTGAGGGTGGAGAATTCTGGGACACCAAATAAGACTTGATGATCGGCTAGTCCGACTGTCGCATAGCCTTTTTCTTTAATTGCGGAAATAAGGCGGTCCATCGTGAAACCACTTGATAAAAAGGAGTAAGAACTCGTAAGGTGAAGCGGTATAAACACTGGATTCTCCCCATTAGTAAAAGCATAGCATATTTGCTATTGGTAGTCATTGAAAAGGTACGATTATTTCAACAATTTATCTAAATCTGAAATCAATTCGGGGAGGAGGTCAATGCTCGTTAATTTGCATCCACTCGCCTGGGCATGACCACCACCTTGGTATTTTTGGGCAATTTGATTGATGGTGACTTTTTTACTTCGTATCGAAACTCGCCAAACCTTATCTTCCTTATCTTCAGAAATGGAGCACCAAATATGAATATCCTTAATGTTACTAAACAAATTTACATTGTCTTTTCCTTGATTTGCTAACATGCCTAAATCGCTTTGTTCTTTATGCGTTAACACGTAGTAGGCAACTCCCTTTGGCGAGATATGATAATGATTCAATAAATAAGCGGTCACTTTTAGATCTTCAAGCGTTTTTTCATACATTTTTAAATACACATCATCGTGGGCATTAATCCCAGTTTCCAGCAAACGCTTTGCAATTGCAAAGGTTTGAGGCGTCGTGGATTTATACATGAACCGACCTGAATCACCAGCGATGCCAGAAAAAAGGAAAGTTGCTGTTTTTTTGCTAAGTTTGAATTTGGTTCCAAAGCTTTCAATCACTTTCATCCATAATTCAGATGCAGCACATGTTTCCGTTTCAACTAAACAAATATCTCCATAAGGATTGATGTTTGGATGATGATCTATCTTGATTACCATGGCGGATTTAGAGAAACGTTGGTCATCAATCCGTTCCATATTTGCAGTATCTACAACAATAGAAAGTGTTTTTTTATCAAAGAATTTATCTGAGATTTTTTGCATGACTGGATATAACCGAGGTGTGAAAGAAGGGTGATCTTCACCAACTACTTTGACTTGTTTAAGCGGAAAGTTTTCCTTAATCCATGTAGCGACGCCCCATTGGGTTCCTAATGCGTCAAAATCAGGTATGACGTGACGAAAAATAACAATTTTTGGATATTTTTTGATTGCCGCGAGGATGTCTAAATAAACTTTTTGATTCGGGTTTGCTTTATTTTTTAGTAATGTCATAGGTGTCCTTTACAATCATTAATTCTTCATTTGTCGGAATCACCATCACGGCAACTTTACTT
>CAZOHK010000041.1:0-8091 GCA_964579925.1 uncultured Staphylococcus sp.
TTTATGGCGTTTAATACTGGTCAAGAAGGCGTGTCTATTTTTGCCCTAGGAGGGCTTGGGGAAGTAGGAAAAAATACCTATTGTGTCGAATCCGAAAAAACCCTCATCATGATTGATGCAGGTGTTCGTTTTCCTGAAGAAGATCTTCCTGGTGTTGATTATGTTATCCCAGACTATTCACACATCAAAAATAATCAAAGAAAATTTCGTGCTTTAATCATCACGCACGGCCACGAAGATCATATCGGTGGAATTCCTTTTTTAGTACAACACGTCTTTGTTCCTGTGATTTATGCACCAAGACTTGCAGCCGCATTTATTCGCCACAAATTACAAGACCAACGCATTAAAGAACCTGTAAAAATCGTTGAATATGATGAAGATACCATACTCAACATCAATGAATTGAAAATTAGTTTTTTTAGTATGACGCATTCCATCCCTGATTGTTTTGGTGTATGTGTGGATACCCCTGAAGGAAGAGTGGTGACCACAGGAGACTTTAAAATTGATCTCACCCCTGTCGGTGCAGAAATCAATCTTGGAAAAATTGCTCGACTTGGCACCGAAGGCGTTGATCTTCTTCTTTCGGATTCAACCAATGCAGAAATCGAGGGTTATACACCGTCGGAGCGTAGTGTGATTTCAGCAATCAATGATATTTTTGAAAATGCACCTGGACGATTAATTGTTTCAACTTTTTCTAGTAATATATCCCGAATTCAACAAATTGTTGAGGCGGCGGTAAGTCATAAAAAGAAACTTGTGATTATTGGACGATCCATGGAAAATGCGGTCAGTATGTCACGGCAATTAGGTTATATTAAAATTCCTGATTCTTCAATTGTTGCCTCTGAAGATATTCGTACATTGCGATTAGAAGAAACTGTGATTATCTGTACTGGATCTCAAGGCGAACCGATGGCAGCATTATCGCGGATTGCCAAAGGAGAACACCGTCAAGTCAAAATTGTTCCTGGAGATACCGTGGTCTTCTCATCTAGCCCAATTCCTGGAAATGGATTAAGTATTAATCGCGTCGTGAATCAATTAACACGTGCAGGAGCAAACGTTTTAACAAATTCAATTTTATTTAATGTTCACTCCTCAGGTCACCCAGCAAGACAAGAATTACGATTAATGCTGAAACTATTTAAGCCTCATTTTTTCATGCCAATGCATGGAGAATATCGCATGCTAAAGTTACATACTGAAATCGCAGAAACCCTTGGTATACCTAAACAAAATTCATTTATTTGTCGTAACGGGGATGTTTTAGTCCTTAAAAACCATACAATTACGCGAGGCGGATCCGTTCCAGCAGAAGCTGTTTATATCGATGGTAAAGATATCAATGGTTTATCAACTGCAGTCATTCGTGATCGCAAAATTCTAGCGGAGGACGGGGTGGTATCGGTGGCCATCGTCATTGATGCCAAAAATAATTTACTTTTGTTAAGACCAACGATTACTGCATTAGGATTCGTCTTTCAGTCTGCCAATGAAATGCTAAAAAATGCGGAATTTAAACTTGATGAACGATTGAAATTAATGATGAAAAATCGTGTTTCTTTTTCCGAACTAAAAAATGCAATCAAAGAAGTCGTTGGGAAATACTTATTCATTAAAACCCAAAGAAATCCAATGATTATTCCTGTGATTATGAATCGCGGGTAATCAGTTATTTTTTACAAACGTTTTCTTTAAGGTGTCAAAGTAAGGATGTTGTTGTTGATGGAATAGGCGAAATGTCTTATCACTTAGTTGGACGGTCACTTTTTCAATTTGTTCTTCGGGATTGACGAGTAGATAATCATAACCAAAAATAGCTTTTTTAAAGTCACCTTGGAACGTTATGATTCTTTTTTGATCAAGGACCAAAGAGCTTCCTAATGATCGATATGCATTGTTTTGAATGGTTGCCATTTCAGTGAGTTGTAGCGTCGGCATGGTGACATCTACCAAAGCACCACCTAAACTTTTATTGTAGGCACTACTGCCTAGCGTAGAGGCAACAATTAATCCAGTTCCACGGAAAGTTTGTACATGCTGATGATCAACTTCTACATCCGTTACAAATGTTTGAAATGGATTTTCAACACGGATTTCATTCACCGCATAAAAGCTTTGCTTCTTTTTACCATATAAGGTTAACTCAATCAGAGCATATTTTTCACTCGATTTATTCATGGTAGGAATTGCCTTTACCAAATCATCAAGTTCATTTGAGGTAAATTCACAAAAGAAACCAAGTGTGCCAGTATGAATGCCAACAAAGACGATGGATGAAAGTTGATGAAGATAAGTTTGAATGGATCTTAAAAAAGTTCCATCGCCACCAATAAAGATTAAGATATCTGGTTTTTGCAAATCGAAAATATGGCCAGCAATATTGAGTTTCTTTTCTAACTTTGATTTCAATAATCGTGAATGGTCATCATCACGAGTCATAAATGCATATTTCATAAAGTTTGGTATATTACTTGTTTTTATTTTATCATATCCATGGAAAGACTTTTGTAGAGGAACTTATCATGTCAACCAATATTGAAATTGAAGCAAAAATCTTAGTTAATGAAAGCGAATTTCTAAAATTAAAAACAATCCTAGGTATTCAAGAAAAAATTAAAGTAACCCAGACCAATTATTACGTTGACGATCAACAAGGGTCATTAAGAACCTTTGGCTTTGCATTGAGGATTCGAGAACTAAATCAAACTTATACACTCACATTAAAATCACCAATGGCAGAAGGTACCTTAGAAAAAAATCAGGTTATTTCTGAAGCTGCATATCGTTTGTTCAAAGAAAAAAGAATGTTTCCCCAAGGAATCATCCATGACTTTTTAGAAATGTTTGATTTTCAAACAAAACAACTCTCGATCATTACTCATTTGACCACAGAACGATATGAAACGAAATTTGAAGGCCGTCATGTTTGTTTAGATAAAAATATATATCACGGGATTACGGATTATGAAGTTGAAAGCGAAGAGTCGTCTTTAAAGCATGCAGCAGAGACGTTGCAACTACTTTGTGAAAAAGCCAAAATCGTTTATAAAGAGAACCATATTTCTAAATATGCTCGCGCTATCAAAACTTTAAATAAATAAATTACTCTTCACCTAAGTCAGTGGGCATGGGTTTTTTCTTTTTTTCTAGATTCAAGTTTTTTTCTTTAAAAGATGATTGGCGTTTATTCACTGGAATGAAGGTTCTGATTTCTTCTTCGTTATATCCAACTTGAATTCGTCGGTCATCGACCATAATTGGTCTTTTTAGGACCGAAGGATTTTCACGAATAAAGGTAACCAGTTGTGAAATACTTAAATTTTCCACGTCTAAATTTTGTTCTTTGATGATTTTACTTCGCGTGGAAATGATATCTTCCGTCCCATTTTCAGTTTTTGCTAACATTTCTTTTAGTTCGTTTTCATTTAGGGTTGCAGAAAAGATGTTTCGTTCTTCATAAATGATGCCTTGAAGTTCGAACCATTTTTTTACCTTTCGGCAACTTGAACAACTTGGTGAGGTGTAGATTTTAACCATAAATACTCATTAAATTATACCCTTTTGGTTACTGATTTCCTAATGTTTATCCAAACTTTACCTTAGATTTGTTAAAATGATTTGAAAAGAGAAAAAAATCAAAAGATTATGACAAGAATGATTAGTGGCATTAAACCAACTGGTGGATTAACCTTAGGAAATTACTTAGGGGCATTACGCCGATTTCCCGGTTTTCAAAACCAATATCAAACGTTTTTATTTATTGCAGATCTTCATGCATTAACCTTACCGATTGAACCAACGTTGCTAAAAGAATATGCAATTGATCTTGCAGCCTTTTATCTTGCCGCAGGTTTAGATCCGAATCAAAGCACCATCTTTTTACAATCTCAAGTGTCGGCCCACGCTGAATTAAATGCCATTCTTCAAAATTTCATCTATATGGGTGAGTTATCACGCATGACCCAATTTAAAGAAAAATCAATCCAGATGAAAGATTCTGCAATCGGTCTCGGCCTGTTTGCTTATCCAGTATTAATGGCAAGCGATATTCTACTATATGATGCCCAGGTCGTTCCGGTTGGTGAAGACCAAGTTCAACATTTGGAGTTAACCCGGGATTTAGTTCAACGTTTTAATCATCGATTTGGTGATGTATTGGTGATGCCAAAAGCTCAATTGGGTGAAACGGGTTCTCGCATCATGTCCTTATCGGATCCAAGTAAAAAAATGTCTAAATCTGATCCAAAAGGTAATATTGAATTAAAAGAAGATTTGTTAATTATTCGTAAGAAAATCATGTCGGCAGTAACAGATTCGGATACAAGTATTCGCTATGACGAACAATCAAAACCAGGAATTAGTAACTTATTAAGCATTCTATCCGGGTTAATGGATCAAACCATCGACCAAACAGTTGCAAGCGTTCAAGGCCTCTCCTATGGTCAATTCAAAGGTAAAGTTGCAGATGTCGTGGTTGAAAAAATTGGGGCACTACAAAAACGATATCTTGAAGTCATCAAGAGCGGATTGGTTCATGATGTTCTTCATCAAGGTGCAAAAAGAGCACAAATCGTTGCGAATGCAACCTTACAACGTGTGAAAAAGGCAGTCGGTTTATGGTCGTGATTCCACGGCACCTCATTGCCTTGGATTTAGATGGAACCCTTTTAAATCAAGACAAAAAAATTTCAAAAAAGACATTGAACTACTTGCGAAAAATAAAAAAAGACCATACGATCATCCTTGCAACTGGAAGACCATATCGATCATTTATTCAATATTATGAACAACTCGGTTTGGACACACCAATGGTGTGTTATAACGGGGCATATGTCACTAATCCAAAAGATTCAAGTTTTAAAACCAAGCGTTTTGCATTTCCGCAAAAAATAGTCAAAGCAATTTATGAAGATATCGGTGAAGATTCACTTGATAATGTCATGTGTGAGACGAATCAAGATATTTGGTTAAAGAAAGAGGAGAAAAATTTAGCATCCTTCTTTTGGCACGAAAATATGAACATTATTTATGGGCCATTAACAAAAACATTAAACGAAGATCCAATGACCATGATTCTTAAGTTAAAGACAAGAAGTAAAAAAGAAGATCAAAGAACCTTAACATTAATTAAAAAACATCCGGGTTTTAATGCACGATTTTGGGGCAAATCAAACTTCTGTGAAATTTACCACGAACACATATCAAAAGGTCATGCTTTGCTAGAAATCTTAAAAAACATGGACCTTCAACGTGACAAGTTTATAAGCTTTGGTGATGCTGAAAACGATAAGGAAATGCTTTTATATGCAAACCATAGTTTCGTTATGAAAAACGCTGATAAATCAATGAAAAAGTATGGTAAATCGGTAACGAAAAAAGATCATAATCACGATGGGATAATCGATGAACTTCAACGTTACTTTAATCGCTTATCTTCCGATAAATAAATCCCTGAAAAGGATTGAAGATAGGTTTGCAGTTTACGCTCACATTCGGCATGACTTTTCCCTTGAATTGAAAAATAGAATTTGCACTTTGGTTCCGTGCCACTAGGTCTAACAATTATTGAACAGCCATCATCAAAAGTAAATTTAATGACATTTGCACTTGGTAGGGCAATCGGTTTTTGTTGGCCTTGGGAGTCCTTTAATTCTTGTTTTAGAAAGTCTTCAACCGTGTTAACTTTGAATAAACCTAAAGGTTTAAATGGTGTTTTTCTTAATTGTTCCATGAGAGTAGATAGAAACTTCTCACCTTCTAGACCGGTCAAGGTCAACGAAAATTGCCGATCAAGAAAATATCCATATTCCAAAAATAAGTCTTCGAGGGCTTGGCCTAATGTTTTTCCTTGATGAAAATGATAAAGCGCCATTTCTGCATAAAGAGTTAGTGCTTGGATGGCATCTTTGTCTCTAACAAAATCACCGACGAGGCAACCATACGATTCTTCATATCCAAATAAAAATTGTGGACCAGCATGATTTTCATAAAAAGCAATTCGATCACCGATGAACTTAAATCCTGTGAGAAATGTTTCGGTTTTTACATGAAATTGGTGGGCAATTTTTCTAGCAAGTGGGGAACTGACAATCGTGTCATACATGATGCCGTTGCGAGGAAGGTCATGATGGATTTGTCTTTGTTTTAATAAGTAATGAACCAAGAGTGCCGCTGATTCATTTCCATTCAATAAAGAATATTCTCCGTTTTGATTTCGATAGGCTAAACCTACGCGGTCTGCATCTGGATCTGCAATCATGATCAAATGAGCATGCTCAGCGGTTGCAAGCTTAATGGATTCCTCATATGCTAATTTTTCTTCAGGGTTTGGTGACCGTGTTCCTGAAAAATTTGGGTCGGGTATCGCTTGATTTGCGACCACCAGTAATTCATATCCAAGATCTTTAAACAGAGATGGAAGAATGCGATAACTTGCACCATGTTGAGGCGAAAATACAATCTTAAATTGTGATTTTTTTAATTGAGGTAATCGTTGTAAAGATTTGACAAGATTCAGGTATGTTGTCTCGATTTCTTTACCTAAAACTTGATGTTTTCCTTCTGGCATCATTTTAGGAACCAACACCGACAAATACTCAGGTAATTTAGCTAAATGATCTAACATCGGTTGGATTTTATGAGGGACCAATTGACAACCAAGATCGTCATAAACCTTTAGGCCATTATATTCTTTAGGGTTGTGTGACGCAGTTAACATAATGCCACCTAACGCCTTCAATTCACGGACAGCAAAGGATAATAATGGCGTAGGTACTAATTCATCAAAAGTATAGGTTTGAATGCCCATTTGATTTAGAATTTTGGAGCAAAGTTTTGTGAACGTATCCGCTTGATGACGATTATCGTGGGCTATCACGATACCTCGATGAAGTTCGTTTGGGTATTGATCTCTTAACATGAGCGCATATGCGACGGTTGCCTTTTGAATCGTAAAGCGATTAATACGATTTGAACCTAGACCCATAATGCCTCGCATACCTGCAGTGCCAAATTCAATATCTTTAAAGAATGCATCCTCAATCACTTTTGCTGAATAAAGTTTCAAAAGTTCTTGATCTTCGGTGGTCATCAAGGGATGGTTGATCCAAGACATATATCGGGATTGCGGAGTGGTTTTCACGTTTTTAATTTTACCAATAATTCTTCTTCATGTGCATCTAATTTAATTGTAAAGTTTCGATTAGACAATCCCGAAAGACTTCCCTCAAGTTTGCCAAATGATAACTCGCTTGCATGCAAAAATTGATGTTCATAACCAAATTGGTCTTTCAACCATTTATTGGCCTTGAAATCGCCATATTTACGGTCGCCTGCAATGGGATGGTTAATCGCTTGCATATGCACACGAATTTGGTGGGTTCTTCCGGTAACCAAGTGTATTTTTACAAGTGTGAATTGACCATAGGTCGCAATCGCTTCGTATTCAGTAATGGCAGATAGACCTTTTAAAGGTTCCCTAGCAACATACACCATATGATTGGTCTCATCTTTAATGAGTGGAAAATCAATCGTTCCCTTACCGGTTAACTTTCCAACAACAAGCGCTAAATACTGTTTATTTAAGTCTTCTCTTTCTTTAAACAAACGATGAAGTCCTTGTAACCCCTCCATGGTTTTACCATATAGTACGAGGCCACTTGTATTGCGATCTATCCGATGGCCAGGGGCAGGGGTAAATCCAGGTGTATCAGGAACATAACTTCCGGTTGCATATAAATGTTCGATCACCATTTCAGTCAGGGTATGTTGCCGGGTATCATCTTCACCTTGAACCAATAAACCTTTGGGTTTATGAATCATCAAGCAATGATCGTCTTCATAAACAATTGGCAACTGCAGTGGTTTCTTTTGATAACGCCGGTTAACTGTAAAATCCTGTAATTGTTTATCTGTTACGTATACTTGCATAACATCATCGACTTGAAGAATATATTGGATGTTGATACGTTTACCATTAATCTTCACATCTTTTTTCCTAAAGATGCGATAAATGAAACTTAAGGGTGCTTCTTTTAACCACTTGCGTATAAATTTATCTGCGCGTTGGTTTGCAGTCTG
>CAZOHK010000042.1:0-6362 GCA_964579925.1 uncultured Staphylococcus sp.
AATCGCACGATTAACATGGTGAAGAAATATTTTAGTGGCATCGTTCCAAACCATCAAGCAACTATCTCTAGTTTTGACATTTCATTGGCGAGTATAACCAAACAAACCATCGATGATTATCAAACCTTAATGAATCAATTATTGATTACCGAAGCATACACAAAGGTCAATCAATTGGTTGCCCGTGCAAACAAATATATTGATGAAACCCAACCATGGAACCTTGCAAAAGACCCTGAACAATCAAAACAACTTCAAGTCGTCATGCATCAATTGATTTATACGTTGTTTGTATCTGGAGCGTTATATTCACCCATTCTTGTCACCACATCCGATACGTTCTTTGCCCAACTTGGTGTAAAACAACAACCACAATTAAAGGATCTTGAAAATCCTAAGATTGTGAATGGCTTGGTTTTAAATCAACCCGTCCCTTTATTTCCTAGACTTGATCCGCTCATTGAAGTCCCGTTTATTCAATCGACGATTATCAAAAAATAATTACGATTGAATGTTGCTCTTGACGTTGCTATTGACTTGAATTGGTAATTCAACGGTTCGATTATTTTTTTCATCAATCTTATCCACGATGCGGAAAGGTGTTCCTTGGATGACCGCGTATAAATGATCCATCGTGTGAAAGAATGGATAAATGACATCTGCTTCCGAAAATGTAAATTCCATATCATGCACCAATCGTTCGTGCAGTTCAAAGAGGCCTTCAAATGAAGTTAAGCGTCCATCTTTTTTAAGTTGATGGTCAACATATCCTTTGGTTTGTTTCATTTCTTCTAAACTCATTGGAATATAACCCCGGGTGATTTGGTCTGCCGTCCAACGTAAATGCTCTTGTCGCGCGATCAGGTTTCTAATTTTCTTCGCCACGGGTTTATACCGATTTAAGTCGGCATCATTTTTTGCTCGAGGATGAACTTGATGAAAACGGGCTTGTTCGTCTTCGTCATAACGTTTCATAAAGTTCGATTCGCTTAAGCCTTTTTCGGTTGGTGCTAAATCTAATCCCATTAAATTTAATTTGAAGCGAAGACTAATCGCTTGATAAAGGAGGCTTTCTTTTTCTTGGGCAATCAAGTTTTCAAACGGTTGGTTAGGATTTAAACTCGCGTGAATGTTTTTTGCAATTTGATTAAATACTGGGTTGGTGATTTGATTTAACGAATAACCATAGTCTCCAAAGCCAAAGGCAGTGACTTTTTTGTGTTTAAATAATTGACTGGTTTGAACATAATCGCGGTTAAGGATTTGTACAAAGATTTGGAATTGAAGCATGCGTTTTTCTACTAACCAATTTAATACTTGTTGAAGGACGCGTAAGTTCACCACATCATCATCAAAGGCAATTACAAAGACAGCATAATCATCACGCTTACTCATTTGAATTTGAATGGCATCTAAATATCTTGGATCAGCAAATGAGGTGTCAATGACATCGGTTTCTGCAGATAACGGTGGAAGGGGTAAATAATCTTTTCTGTTTGTGATGGGGGTTTGAAAACGAGGAACGGGAATGCCTAGATCGGATGCTTGGCGATAAATTTTATAACGGATGGGTGGGTTGGCGTAGTTGGTGATATCCTTGCCAAAGAATTTTGAAGCTTTCGGGGGGAATTGATTAGTGATAAATAAATGGCGATAAATTTCGCTATTGGTTGGACCAAAACCTAACAAGTGATAAGGAATGCTCACTTCTTCAAGGGTAGCTTTGTCCGTATTAATAAATCTCGGTGGAATAAATGAGGTCAAAGGATATTCAAGGATAAGTTGTTGGGCAATTAATTGGTGATAAGAAAAAAAGCGAAGCTTTTGTTTTTCCTGGCTAAAGGATTCATAAACTGGTAAGTGTTGTTTGTCTTGATAGAGTAAATACGATCTTAATTTACTTTTCGGATGTTGTTGATAGTAACGATTCAGTTTTTCAACGAGTGCCATCACATCCGTGTCTTTGGTTAACAAACTAACCAAGGTTACTTCACGATTTGCGAAACCTAAAATGGATTCAAGGCGTTGATTCGCTATATCAAAGGTGCTAAATCCTGGTTTAAAACGATATTTGGTATTGATATCTTTTGAGGTTAATAGAGTTTTTGGAACGGCAACATTTATCGGTCTTAATACCTTTGATTTAAGATATTCCTTCTCAAAAGCTTTAAGTAAATAGGTAACTTTATCATCATCACCAAGGACAAGAAAGTGAGGTCTTCTTTGTAAAAAGAAGAAGCGCATTTTCAATGCGAGGTTATTAAAAAAGACCGCAAAAATTAAAATGTAAGTGTAGCCAAAACCAATCACGTGAATCGCATATGCCGAAAATAAAAAGAGAACGTCGTTATTGATTCGGTTACTGATTGAGGTGGTTTGGAAGACCCCTCGAAGAATGGCGGTGGTATTCCCAAACGCTTTAAGGATCAAGTCCACGGTATTCAATGTTTCCCCATTATAAGCAAGCCCATACGAATATAGCGCGACACCAAGAACAATAATGCCAAGGAAAAAATGAAATTTATATTTTGCTAAATCTAAGTAAAGCATCGAACCAATTAAAGTCAGTGTGCCAACAAAAATGAGAATTGAAATCAAATCCATGACTTAAAACCAACCAGCAATTTGGATCCCGAGGTAAACCAGTAAACCCGCAACCAGTAAGATGATGATGAGTTTCCAATGACGGATGATCCATCTAAGGAATTTAAAGATAAAACCACTTGCACCAAAAACAAACTTCAATGGCGTGACGATGATATTACCAATCGTTTTCAGGATATGTTTGAGGCGGTGTTTGAAACGTGGAAGGCGACTCTTCTTATCAGTTTCATAAACAAGACTTTGCACAGGAACCGCATAACGATGACCTTTTTCTTGATAGGTTAAGTGGTAAACCTTAATTTGGCTAAGTGTGGTTTCTTCAAAGTCAAAATCTGTGACCTGATTTCTTTTTAAGGTTGCTTGGCTATAACGGTAACCATGTTTAGGCCCAATCACGAGAATATAGGTAAAGTTCTTGGATTGCTTTTCTTTGATTTTAACTTGGTCATCAAGTTTATAAATGGAGGTATAACGGTATTGTTTATAGGTAAAAAAATTCTGAAGCAGGTTCCAATCTGACTTTTCACCGGATTCAATTTTACGAGGTTCCTTTGCAACGGTTTCATGTTTTTCAAGTTTAAAAGTTTCACCATCTAAATGTGGATCCACTTGTTGAGCGTCTTGAATTTTTTTTGCTTGGAAGACATAACGGCTTTCATGGTAAGAAACTTTCATCTCGACAATATCTTCAGGAACAAAGTACTTGCGTTGATGGGTATCAAATAAGTTAAATGCAACGTAATAGAGCTTAGTCGCTTTTGCTTTTAATGCAGAGATATCTCGGTATAAAAAGGGTCGACCAAGTAAATCTTCAACTTTATTTTGGACAGTCGACATATCGATTACATCAAAGAGTAACTCCCCTTCGAGTTGAGTTTGAAAGTATTTTTTTGAGTCGTAATAATATTGATCGTTAAGGGTTCCAAAGACATGTTCTTCTTTCACAGAGAAGGTTGTTCGCTTGAGTGTATCATCTAAAAACACATATTCAACGACATCTAATTTACCTGGTTTAAATGGCGTTGGGATGATGTACTTATGAACAAAACCATCCTCATCTTGAAGTTGGACACCAAATCTTTTTTTGTTAATGACGATTTCACTGAGGTGTTGGCCAGCAGCAGGTAAATAAAAAAAGATAACCAATTCTTTTTTGTTTTCAAATAACCCAAGAATGGTGGATTGAAATAAGGGAGCTTTGGCGTCACGATATTTTTTTAAATCTAATTTTAAAAGTAAGGCATCTTCGATCAATGGTGAAAAGCGATCTAATTTAAATTTATTGAGAAGGACGGTTTCATCTCTCATACTTCCATTATACTTGAATCTCAGCGTTGAATTTTGATTAATTTCGTCTTCGGTTTCATACTTCGTTATAATGAAATAGAGGAAACATATGAAACTCCATCATCAAAGTAAAAATTTCATTGATGTTCGCTGGTTGGATGACCAACCAAGACCCATCTTAATCGTCTTACCTGGAGGTGGTTATGAGTACACGTCATGGAGAGAAGCAGAACCGGTTTTAACGGCGTTTGCGAGCGAAGCTTATCACGGCGGGATTTATTATTATCGTGAAGAGAAGTTAATCCATCCGGATACCCACTTAGAAGCCAAGGCTTTAATTGAAACATTAAGAAAAGATCGTCGGGTTTCAAAGGTCTTTTTGATTGGTTTTTCTGCGGGCGGCCATTTGGCTGCAACCCTGCTAACGTACTATCCAAACTTGATGGAAGCTGGCATCCTTGCGTATGCACCAATAACCTCCGACATTAAATACCGGCACTTGGGTTCGTTAATGAATTTATTAGGACCGAATATCACCAAAGAAAAGGCTCAAGAAGTATCATTAGACTTACATGTGAGTTCTAAAACCCCACCTTGTTTTATTTTTCATACACAAGATGATGCGATTGTTCATGTTGAAAACGCATTGATGTTTGCCGAAGCATTAAGAAAACACCACGTTCCATTTGCCCTCCATATTTATCCAGAAGGCCTCCACGGTTTCTCGGTTGGTAGCGATGATGTGGCGTATAGTGAGTTTTCGTTAGAGGAGTTTCACGCACGATTTGCCTACATGAAAGCGTGGGTTGACCTTGCAAAAAGATTTATGAGGAAATATTCATGAAAAACACGATCACACTTTTCCCAAAAAGTATTCAATCCAAACATCCCTTTGTTCGATTCAGTTTTTATTTGATTTGGGTTTTCACCTTGGTAGGGATTGGACGGAGTTTGTTACACATCTTTCTTCCAGATGGTGGGGCACAGTTAATTGCAACAATTCCGTTAGATTCGTTTTCAATTGAGGCCAAACAAGTCATCATCGGTATGTTTGCTTTATGGGGTTTATCTCAACTCTTATCGAGTTTGGTTTATGTCTACATCCTTCTGAAAAGAAAAGCATGGCTGCCATTTGCGTGGTCATTATTATTGGTTGAATATGCTTCGCGTTGGTTAATAGGTCAATTTAAACCATTTGAAACTGTCAGCACCGCACCCGGTGCGATTGGTAACTATGCTTTCATGATCTTAAGTTTGGTCATGATCGTTTGGTATGTCGTGGATTATAAAAAAATTACTGCTTGAGTTTGATTCCGTTTGCGTCAACATCGATGCCACCGGTCAAGATTTGAATCCCTTCGATAAATGCCCATAGCCCAGCAATAATCGGTCCAAAGAAAACGATCGAACCAACCGTACTGAGTAATAATTGAATCACTCCACGTTGGGTGAAACCTAAATAAAAATTATGAACCCCTAGTCCTCCGATAAAGATGGCAAGTAAACCTGCCACCACTTTAGACTTTGGTTCAAGCATCGGATTTGTGTTATTTCCTGTGTTTGGTTGACGCTTGATATCCTTTTCATCCATGACCTCTGGTTGAATGGGTTTTCCTTTGTTTTGAAAGAGGTTATACATATCTCCGCCACACCAACTACAATATTTGGTTTTGTCTTGGGTTTCTTTTCCACATGTTGGACATTTCATTCTAAGCACCTCATATACAAAGTATAATGGAAATGCATGCAAATCAAAGTCATGACGTTTAATCTTAGAATTGATGTTCCGGTGGATGGGGTCAACCAATGGCCACATCGGATTGGGTCTATCTTGGCGATGGTGGAAAAACACCAACCCGATATTTTAATGTTTCAAGAAACCACGCTAGCGATGCTAAACCAACTCGCCTCGCTTGAAAAAAAGTATGGCTATTACTATGTTGGACGTGACGCAAACCAAGCAGGTGAAGGGTGTCCTATTTACTACCGTAAACAAGATTGGCGAATCAAAATTGCTGATACGATTTGGTTAAGCCAAACCCCAAGAACACCAGGATCGATGGATCAAGAAGAAGGTTTTCCCCGTATTGCCTCGATGGTGGTGTTACAACATACCAATGGAAAACGAATGCGCTTTATCAACACCCATTTGGCGTACCGATCAAAACGGGCAAAAGACATCAATTTAAAAGTATTATTTGATTTTGTTCAATCTTTTCCTGAACGAATCGCAACCATTCTTGGTGGTGACTTTAATGAGGAAGCTCCAATCATTAAGCGGTACGGACCAAGAGACTTACATGTTGCGTTACAACCCATCCACGGTCCTACGTACCACGAATTCAAAGGTGGACAAGGTATGGCGCAAATTGACCATTTGTTATTTCAAGAACCATTTGAATTGGTTTCGGTTGACGTGGACCGGAACTTGATGATGAATCGATTGCCGTCAGATCACTACCCAGTGATAG
>CAZOHK010000042.1:6372-7901 GCA_964579925.1 uncultured Staphylococcus sp.
CTATACCCATGATGGAAAAGGTGTGATTAAACACGAAGGCCTACCAATTTTTGTTCCATATTTATTGATGGGAGAAGAAGCAGAAATCGTCATCACCAATCACCGTGGCAAATATGCAGAAGGACGGATTACAAAACGCATCACCACATCACCCCAACGTGTAACCCCACCGTGCAAATATTATGAAGTGTGTGGTGGTTGCCAATTACAACACTTGTCTTACCAAGAACAATTAAGAATGAAAAAGATGCGTGTTGCAGAAGTCTTGCGACGCATGGGTGATTACAACGGCAAAGTGGATGACATCGTTCCAAGCGACCAACCACTTCATTATCGTAACAAGGTTCAATTTCCTTTTGGAAAAGATGAACGTGGCAACTTGATTGCGGGATTATACCAACAAGGTAGTCATCGCATCATTGATATTGATGAGTGCTTAATTGAAAACGCGGAAGCGGATCAGATTGTTCGTTTAATTAAAAAGTTGTGTATTGAACATAACATCGAACCTTACGAACAAAAATATCGTAAAGGGTTTATGCGCACCGTGATGGTTCGTAAAGGCATCGTCACCAATCAACTCATGGTCGTCATTGTTACAGGCAAAATTAACTTTCCGGATAAACAAATTTTTGTCGACGCCTTAGTTAAAGGTTTTCCAAACATTCGCACAATCGTGCAAAATATCAATCCAGAATTTACCGATGTGGTGCTTGGCTACCGCGAACATATTCTTTTTGGTGATGGATATATTGAAGACGAACTATCAGGTTTGAAGTTCAAGATTGCCGCGAAATCTTTCTTTCAAGTCAATCCTTATCAAACTGAAAAGCTTTATGCGAAAGCATTAGAGATTGCAAAGCTAACCAAAGATGATGTTGTCCTTGATGCTTATTCAGGGGTGGGAACGATTACGTTACTTGCTGCTAAACAAGCTAAGCATGTTACTGGTGTTGAAATCGTAAAAGATGCGGTCTTGAACGCGATTGAAAATGCAAAGTTAAATGAAATACGTAATGTTTCCTTTATTGAAGCCGATGCCGCTCCTTATTTGGTGGAGCGTGCTGCAAAAGCAAAAACCTATGATGTCTTGTTTGTGGATCCTCCACGTAACGGCTGCGATGAACCATTTCTAAAATCCGTGAAAATCATAAGACCCAAGCGGTTTGTCTATATATCCTGTGAGCCATCTTCTTTAGCGAGAGATATTAAATATTTATCCGACACCTATGAAGTGAAGTATGTTCAACCGGTGGATATGTTCTCTCAAACTTTCCACGTGGAAACAGTCGTATTGCTTGAGTTTAAAAACCCGATAAATAAAGGGTTTTAGAATATGTTGCTAGCAACATGCCAAGCTTGAAACTTATATATTGCTCGGTTTTTAAAGTAAAAACACCAACAACCTTGTCTGTGGCAACATGTAAAAATGATGACGTCTCATTAAAAGTTTAGTTTTGCTTGTCAAGGGAATAAATTAATATTTTTTTATTATATAAGTTTATTTAATAATTTATCTTTTTTTCGCA
>CAZOHK010000043.1:0-7661 GCA_964579925.1 uncultured Staphylococcus sp.
AGTGTTTGACCACTGCATCCAATAAATCACCAACACCGATTCCGTGTAAAGTGGAAATTGGAATTGGATTGCCGATACCTAAACGATAATAGTCATTAATATCAACAAGTAATTGACCATCATCAATTTTATTAACAGCAAGGATGATGGGTTTGCCTGATTTATATAAAATAGAAGAAACCAATTGGTCATCGGAGACAATTCCTTTTCGACCGTCCAAAACATGAATAATCACATCTGCTTCTTGAATTGCAATTGTGGCTTGCATGCGGATTTGTTCTTGTAAGGGTCTTTTGGTAACTTCAATTCCACCAGTATCAATCAAACGAAAGGAAATGGTTAGCCATTCTGCTTCCGCATAAATCCGATCACGGGTTAAGCCAGGTGTATCATCGGTGATGGCTTGTCGTTTACCAATTATCCGATTAAAAAGTGTGGACTTTCCAACGTTGGGTGCGCCAACGATGGCAACAATTCCTCTAACCATGAATCGGTCCAACTTTTTTCTGGACGATGTCTAATATTCGCTCGACAACTTCATTGACAGTCATGAAAGATGTATCAATTAAAATCGAATCAATAGCAGGTTTTAAAGGAGCAAATTCACGGTGGGAATCAATATAGTCTCGATGCCTTAAATCTTCTTCAACGCTTTCTAATGTACAGGCGATACCTTTTGATAAATTTTCTTCATAACGACGAACGGCTCTGGTTTCAACAGATGCAATTTGGAAGATTTTGATATTTGCTGCTGGCAATACATAGGTGCCAATGTCGCGACCATCCATCACCACCGATTGACTGCCCGCCATATACCTTTGTAAATCAACCAAGGCTAAACGAATGGTTTTGTAGGATGCAATATAGGAGACTTGCGCAGAGACTTTTGGTTCGCGAATTTCTTTACTGACATTTTCACCATTGAGAAAAACTTCACCCGTGGGGGATAAGGTGATCGTCACTTGAGGAATTAATGCCTCGGAAGCTTTTTGATCTTGAGGATCAACTTGTTTTCTAATCACGTATAAGGTAAATGCACGATACATCGCACCAGTGTCGATATACGTAATATTGAGCTTTTTTGCAACGATTTTTGCAACCGTGGATTTACCAGCAGCAGCAGGGCCATCAATCGCAAGGATTAATTTGTTTTTCATCTAACAAAGTATACCAAAGCAACCACTAAAATGAGTAGAATGATAACCCCGCCCCCGAAGAACCACATAAACAACGTCATTGGCTTGGTTTTAATCGATTCAAACTCCATGTCTTTGCCCAAATATTTAGGACTTAAACTGGATGGACCTTTCATTTTCAAAATTGCATGGCGGTAACGCGCAAATTTTTTAACGCGAGTAAGTGGTGATGATTGCCATTTCATCGGGTGAAGTCCTTCATGGTTTGATTGTTTATCATTTGCAGTTTTATTATAATATGATTATGGAACCAAAAAAAGTTAGAGTTATAAAAGATCTTTGTATCGCATGCGGGCTTTGTAATGCAATTGTGCCTTCCGCTTTTGATTGGGATGATGATGGAAAAATGAAAGCCACGGTCAATTTAGTTCCTGTAGGTAAAGAAGTCGATGTTGAAGAAGCAAAAGTAAACTGCCCTACCGCTGCAATTGAAGTTAAGTAGGTTTTTTTATCACTTTTTTGATGAGTTGATGGGTACGTTTGTATATTAATAAGGTGATGCCAATAACCAAAGTATTTTTAAACGTATTAAAAGGCAAATACATCCATAAAACAAGAGACCAATACGGATTACTGACTTGAGGTATGGTACCTTGAATGTAACTTAAAAACATCTCGGGTGTGATATTGAGTACCAAAGTCAAGTACAAATCCGTGATGACCCAGGCGTTGAGGATGGATGTGACAAATAATTGTGATAAAAAACCGATGAAGAATCCGTATTTTGCCATTTTTTTACTTCGCTCATATTGATATAAAAAAGCTCCTGGTAATACAAATGCTAATGAATAAAACAGATCTGCAGCTTCACCAATGCCACCGGTTGTCGAAAAAGGTAATGTAAATAACATCCGAATAAATCCAATCAAGAATGCTGCGGATGGGCCAAGCGAAAATCCACCGATAAACATCACAACTTCAGATAAATTCACTTCTAAAAATAAGATGACGCTAATTCTAAAGATTGGTAAATAAAGTAACGTGGCAAAACCAGACAAAATTCCAATTAAGGTAAGGCGTTTAATCGATTGAGTTGATTTGGTGGTGTCGGTGTCTTTATTTTTTATCATGAATCAATTGATCGACAAATCGAACCAATTCCTCAGAACTTTCGAAACTGAATTTAATACTCTTTTTTGTCGTCGTCACTTCTGTAGAAAACAATGACGCTAAATTTCGCTCGTTAACCGGATTAACCACTTGAGGTTTGTGCTGCTTAACTAGATTTTCAAACTCTCTGACTGACAATTTTTCTTTGATTAATTTTAGAACCAGGGCATCAATGAGTTCTGGATCAAGGCTGACTAAAATTTTTGCATGCCCATAGGTAATCGTTTGAGCATTGATTAATTTTCTGGTGAAAATGGGTAGTTTTAATAAACGAAGAATATTCGAAACTTGAGATCGAGAGTAATGCATGATTTTTGCCAAACCCACTTGACGATATTGGAATTGATCAATTAAGGCCTGACAAACCAACGCGATTGCCATGACATTTTGTTCAGATTCTTCACGCAAGGATGCTAACAATACCAAGAGCATTTCTTCTTCTGACATCGTGGTGAGTACAACTGGTACTTTTTGGAATTTTAGTAATTTAGTTGCGTACCATATTTTACGACCAAGGACGATTTGATTTCTTCCGTTTACTTGACGAACAATTAAGGGATTTAATAAAGGTTTAACAGATAATGTATCCAATAAATCTCTTAATTGATCACTACGAATGGTAACTTCTTTAAGGACTTGAATGTCCTCAATCATTGAAGGATTAAGTTCTCGTTTAACCAAAGATTTAAACTGTTGTTCAAGTTTTTGAACAATATCTCTTGAACTATATTTATCAATTAATGTAGATAAGCGTTGATTAATGATTGGTTTACGCTCTGCCATGATCAATGACCTCCTTTGCTAAAGCGAGATAAGCTTCTGCACCGCTTGAGTTAGGTCGATATAAATGAATGGGCATCCCTTTTGCACTAGCCTCAGCCAAGGAAACATTGCGTGGAATTTGGGTATAGAATGTGTTTTCTTTAAATAAACCACGAACTTCAGTGGAGATCTCTGTTGCGAGTCTTGTTCGCGAATCGTACATCGTTAATAAGAAACCTTCAATTTTTAAAGCGGGATGGTGATCACGTTGGACTTGTTGAATAGTTGCAAGAATTTGAGCGACTGCTTCCATCGCAAAATATTCGCATTGAACGGGTACAATGACGCTATCACATGTTACAAGCGCAGAAACCGATAACCACCCTAGCGATGGCGGACAATCCAAAATGATATATGCATAATCGGATATCACAACGCTTAATGCTTTCTTTAAAATTGCATAAGGTTGATTGCTATATTGTTGGCTTACAATTGTTTCAATGGTAGCTAATTGTAAACTCGCAGGAAGAATGGATAACGATTTCATCGCCGTATAACGTATTGCATCTTGGATCGGTTTTGTATGAGCAATGACGTCAAAAATACTTTGTTTTAGCGTAGCAACTTCAACGCCAACACCGCGACTCGAATTTCCTTGCGGATCGAGGTCGACCAGTAAGACTTTATAACCTAATTGAGCCAATCCACTTGCAAGGGAAATGGCAGTGGTTGTTTTACCAACGCCACCTTTTTGATTTGCAATCGCAATCACTTTCCCCATATAAGTAATTATAAAGGAGTTTTTTTAATCTGTGAAAACATTCGTGGATAGATAGATGGCGTAGGCTTTTGTTTTTCAACGATGAGCAAGGAACGTTGTTCATGTTCGGTTGGTAAACGATGGGTTTTCACTTCAACAATCGAGGCACCTAAAACGTTTAGCGCGTACTTAGATTGAGCGATTTCCGCTAGATAATCCTTGCCTTTATAGATATAGGCATGTCCACCAACCTTAAGTAATGGAATTGATAATTCTAACAACATTGGTAACGAAGCGACTGCTCTAGCGGTAACCAAATCAAACGGTTTAAAACCTGATTGTTTGACTATCACTTCCGCTCGTTCACTGATCACATCAATATCTTTTAAGTTTAATTTAAGGACCACATCTTTTAGAAAAGCTGCTTTTTTTAAATTAGGTTCTAGTAAAGTTATCAATAAGTTAGGATAAAGAATACGTAATGGTATACCTGGAAATCCGCCCCCAGATCCTAAATCTAATAAGGTTTGTTTACCTTTAAAAATTGGAAAAGGAAAACATAAACTATCGTAAATTCCTTTTTCACGAATCATGTCCAAGGACGCATGTGCGGTCAAATTAAACAATTGATTCGTGCTATGAACCAAGGTTGCAAATCGGTCTAATTGTTTGATGTCTTCTTCACTTAAATGAATTTGAATTTGCTGTAAGGCAAGTTTAAGCTGGGCGATTTCCATGGGTTTGTCCTCGTTTTATTTGCATGACCAATAATGAAATATCGCTCGGATTAACACCAGAAATGCGTGATGCTTGGCCAATGGTTAACGGTCGGATTTTTGATAATTTTTGTCTTGCTTCCATTGCCATGCCTGCTAACCCAACATAATCAATGGTTGGAGGAATATGAAGATCTTCATATTTAGAGAAGGCTTGTGCTTGTTTGACTTCTTTTTCAATATAGCCAACAAATTTAATGTTAACTTCAAGTTGATGGATGACCGATTCGTGAACTTTCCACGTCGCTAGGGTTGGAAAAAAAGGTAATAATGCTTGAAATGAAATTTGTGGGCGACGCAACAATTCATAGGCGGTGATACCACCTTGTAACGGACCTTGCTCAATGGATTGTAAAAATTGATTGATGGCATCTTGTGGGCGAATCGAAATCGTTTTTAAATGATTTTCTAATGCTTTTAACTGTTGTTGTTGTTCTTGATAAATCGCATATTGTTTAGGTTTGACTAATCCAATTTGAAAACCAATTTCTGTAAGCCGGGTTTCTGCATTGTCATGGCGGAGCAATAAGCGATACTCTGCCCGTGAGGAAAGTAGGCGATATGGTTCTGATGTTCCTTTGGTGACTAAATCATCAATCATCACACCGATATATGCTTGATCACGTCTTAAAATAACCGGAGGTAATTTGCGAATTTTTCTCACCGCATTAATGCCTGCCATTAATCCTGCACCTGCTGCCTCTTCATAACCGGATGTTCCAAAGATTTGGCCTGCCCCATAAAGACCTGGCCATTGTTTAAGCTCGAGGGTTAAATCAAATTGAGTTGGCACTATCGCATCGTATTCAATCGCATAAGCATACTTTAAAAAGACAGCATTGGCTAAACCTGGTAAAGACCTCACCATTTTTTCTTGAATGTCTGGAGGCATTGAAGTAGAAAAACCTTGTAAATACATCGAATCTGTTACGGCAGACTCTGGTTCAACAAAAAGTTGATGGCGTTCTTTATCTGAAAAACGAACGATTTTATCTTCAATCGAAGGACAATAGCGAGGCCCAACCCCTGTTACCAATCCACCAAACATCGCAGATTGTTTCAAGTTTGCGCGAATGATCTCGTGGGTAGTCGGTTGTGTATGAATCAGATAGCAGAGTGCTTGATCTGCAAATGGTTTTGTTTTTTCGGTTTGTGAGGAAAAAGCCAAAGGTCCTTCAGTTGGATATTGTGGATCCATTTTGGAGAAATCAATCGAACCTCTTTTCAAACGTGGAGGCGTTCCAGTTTTAAGCCGAAATAACTGAATACCCATTTTTGCCAAATTTTGGGATAAACCTAAACTTGGTTTTTCTCCATCAGGTCCCGCAGAGCGTTTGGTTAAACCAACCAATACTTCAGCTTCCATATACGTACCAGTGGTCAAAATAACTGCGTCAGATTCTATTTTTTCTCCATTTGCAAGCACAACGCCAAACACATGTTTATCATCATGAAGTAAATCTAAAACCATTGCTTCTCTCACGGTTAAGTGTTCCGTTTCATCCGCAAGTTTTTGCATAAAAATAGGATAAGTGACCTTGTCAACTTGTGCTCTTAAACATTGAACACCAGGTCCTTTTCCAGTGTTTAACATTTTCATTTGCAAATATTCAGCATCTGCCCCGATGCCCATTTTGCCACCTAGGGCATCAATTTCTCGAACCACAATTCCTTTAGCACTTCCACCGATGGAAGGATTGCATGGCATATTCCCCATCATTTTTTTATTTAGGGTGATGAGGAGTGTTTTTGCACCCATGTTGGCAGCAGCAAAAGCAGCCTCGAGGCCAGCATGTCCGCCACCAATCACAATCACTTCATAACGACTCATAAAATTTTATCCGACACTGCCTTCCATCTCTAATTTAATTAAATGATTCAATTCAACCGCGTACTCCATGGGTAATTCCCTTGAAAAAGGTTCAATAAATCCCATGATGATCATTTGGGTTGCATCCGTTTCTGATAAGCCACGTGACATTAAATAAAACAGTTGATCTTCAGAAATTTTACTGACGGTAGCTTCGTGTTCAATAAAGGATTCATTATTCAAAACTTCGTCTTTAGGTATGGTATCCGCCTTGGAATGACCATCCAAAATTAAGGTATCACACTCCGTATGATTTTTTGAATTGATGGCTTGTGGGTGAATGCGAACGGTTCCTCGATAATTGCTAACACCGCCATTGCGGACAATCGTTTTTGAAACAATGGTTGAGGAAGTATCAGGCGCTAAATGGATCATTCTTGCCCCAGCATCTTGTTCTTGACCTTTTCCTGCAACCGCAATCGAAATCACCGTTCCTTTAGAACCGCGACCTCCTAAAATCACCGCAGGATACTTCATGTTTTTCATCGAACCGATGTTGCCATCAATCCATTCCATTTGAGCATTTTCATGGCAATAAGCACGCTTGGTCACAAGGTTAAGAACATTCGGAGACCAATTTTGAATCGTTGTATATCGGCATTTTGCATTTGGCAATACGATAATTTCAACCACTGCAGCATGTAAAGATTCAATCGCATAAATGGGTGCAGTGCAACCTTCGACGTAATTCACACTCGCGCCTTCATCAACAATAATAAGCGTCCGTTCAAATTGACCGGTTTTTTCGTTGTTAATTCTAAAGTAGGCTTGCAGTGGTTTATCGAGGTGAACGTTTTTAGGGACGTAGATAAATGATCCTCCCGACCAAACAGCAGTATTCAAAGCAGCAAATTTATTGTCATTCATTGGAATAACAGAGGCAAAATACTTTTTAAATAATTCTGGAAATTGCTTTAATCCTTCATCCGTGGATAAAAACTTAATCCCTTTATCTTCGACTTCCTTAAGCATGGAGTGATAGACAACTTCAGATTCATATTGGGTGGTCACACCAGACAAGTACTTCGCTTCCGCTTCGGGAATACCTAGTTTTTGAAACGTGTTTTTGATGGTTTCAGGAACTTTATCCCACGTTGTTTCTTCTCTTTCAGAAGGCTTGGTGTAATAGGTGTAAGTTTGAAAATCAATAAAGTTGAGATCTGGTCCAAAATTAGGAAGTTTTAAGC
>CAZOHK010000044.1:0-7394 GCA_964579925.1 uncultured Staphylococcus sp.
CACCAGTAATCTCCTAATCCGGTAGTTGCCAACCTCTCACCTTCGCACCGGCGAAAAAATGGTGAGAGGTTTTTGTTTTCTCTTGTTCCCACAACATAATGTGGAAGCTTTAACGCTACCAGACCTAAGGCTGTTTGTTCCTTGATCTGAGGTAATCGAGGGAATAAAGGGAACTAAGTTCTACATCTAAAAAATGATGACATTGAAATTCCATAAGGTTTCAACTGAAGTTATGTATATTGAAATTTGAAGCGATTAACAAAACTTAACAAAAAAAGTATAAATATCATTGTAAATTATAATTATTGTTATCAATATCGCGAAAGGAATTTCTATGAAAAATTTTTTTACGCAACTCTTTAAACCAGGGTCAGATGTGTTTGCAGTTAAAATGATTTCGCTAAACCTTTTAATCGTTTTGTTTATTGTGACGTGGTTTAGTCCAATTAATCTAAGCACTGGAGCAGAAGTTAGTGAAACGACAAGAAATTTTACGGTTTCATTAATTATGTTGATGGTAAGTCCAAGTCTTCTCTACTTTTTATACACGCTTATCCGATTACGTTCTGTGCCGAAGAAGGATCGAAAGAATTATTATGGTTTAATCGCTTTTTCATGGCCGTTTTGGTTATTTATAATTACACTTCTTGTTGATGGTTGGCCAGCTTTCTTACTTTTAATATTGCTACCTTTTCTCTTGGGCGTTGGCGTTCCTTTAGCCAAGGCTATCGGGGCATTCATTGATAAAAGAAATCTAAAAAAATCGAATCCTTAATTCCTCACATTTAAGTAACCATTTGTTGTTTCTATTCATGGTAATTTTGTTTTCTAGGTTTTACATCTCCCATGAAAACCCCCTCCCGGAATAGGAAGGAGTTGGGTGTATAGCATCTCCACCAGTCAACTCTTATTCCGGTAGTATCTAACCTCTCACCTTCGCACCGGTGACCTGCAAGGGTGAAAGGTATTTAATTTCGCTATTCCTCTATGAAAATCCTTATGTGCGTATTTCTAGAAAGTTAGGGTGCAAAATAGAAACCTAAATCTAATTTAGCCCTGCAATTAAATCTACATGGGTTTCATTGATTAACTCACCCACGACAAAAACACATCGTTGTTAGTGTGATTTCATGAATTTACCATTATTAACTACCTTTTTACTGTCGGTGTTTATGTGTTAATATTCTCATGTCAAGTGGATTTAAAAATCAAATTCTAATCGAGAGGTGCAATATGAATATTAATCACTTTCTGCCGTTTTTACATGCAAAAGACTTTAAAGCATCAAAGACGTTTTATTCAGATTTGGGATTTGAAATTGTTTGGGAAGATGAGGATTTAGTTCGTTTCCGTAGTGGTTACTTTGAATTCTTTTTGGAAAATCATTACGCTAAAGGGTTTGCTGAAAATTTGATCATCCATTTAAATATCAATGATTTCGCTAAAACTTTTGATTTAATGGAAAAAATCGTGAATCAGTATACAAATTGCAAAATCACAAAGCCAAAAAAAGAATATTATGGATTGGCATTCAAAATTGTTGGACCCTCTGGAGAGCTTTGGGATATTGTGGAAGGCAGACAATAAGTCATCCTATTTAGTCAAATCCATTTAAACTTCTATTCCTTACTTTAACCTTCTTATAATCATGAAGTTCCTAAAATTTTACTTCCTTAGACAACAACTGGCAAACCCCTTCCATCCTTTTACCCCTTCAAATAAGTTATGTTAAACAAGAGATTCGTGACTTTGTTTATAGCCCTTGTTATCAATGATGATAAAGCATAGCGCAATTCGGTTATAATATGAGAGTTCAAACAAACATCAAATGAAAAGGAGGAACGCGACACATGCCAAACAACCTAAGAGTTAAATTAAATAAAGGTACAAGCAAAGGAAGAACGAAATCGAGTAGCAAGAAAAGAAAATAAATCTTACGAAAGAACCTGGAAAAACAACCAGGTTTTTTTATTGACACAATGTAAAGTATGCTTTACAATTACATCAAAGAAGATATTAGTGTGAAAGGGGATATGAAAAACTATTTAAAAGAAAATCGCGAGGCGAAAGGGTTGACGCAAGATGATCTTGCTCACGCCTTGCATGTGTCTCGACAAACCATTATTTCCATTGAAAAGGGGCGTTATATTGCCTCGTTACAACTCGCCTTATTAATTGCCTCTTACTTCCAATTACCAGTTGAAAAAATATTTAAATTAGAAAAGGAAAACAAAAAATGAAAAATCTCGTGGCGTTTATCTTGATGGGTATTTATGTTGTGCTCGTCATTATTGGTATTGTATTTGATATCTCAATTCTCACCAATCTTGGAACAGCATTAGCTGTTTTTTCCTTCATTTATATTCAACAAAACGATAAAAAATCCCCTGTCGATGAAAGAGAAAAGTTTATCATCGAACGAGCGGGCAGTGTGTCGTTTGTACTCTTGCTGGCAATACTGGTTTTTGCCGCCATTTTAAATGACTTTATTGGTTTTCTTAACTTTGTTAGTTTAGAAGAAATCTTTCAAATCCTGATGGGTCTAGGTTATATGACGTTTGTATCCATGTACATTTATTACGCTGAGAAAGTTTAAGTCCAATATGACCCTCAAACAATACTCACGTTTATTAAGGAATGAATTTGATTATCATGGTTTCACAAAGAGAAAAAGCGATGACTTGATTGAGTCGTTTGAGAAAGCATATCAGGCACATATTGATCAAGGCTCCAGTCCAGAAGTTTTCTTCACATCATGTGGCAGACCTATGGATTATGCTAAAAAGTTTCAGACTCAAAAACGAGGCATCGCAAAAGGATTTTGGTCGGTGATTGGTTTATCGTTGGGTGCGGTGTTTGCAATATCCTTAAATCATGTTTGGATTGGTCTTATCTTTGCTAGTTTATTCATCGCAATTGACCTCATTCAAAAATCATAAAGTTCACCTTCTCTTTAAAAAAGTCGATAAAATATAAGCATGAATCTAAACCATGTCATCTCCTTAGTCCAACGGCAGTTAAAACAAGATAGGAGTGGCCACGGATTTGATCACATTCAACGCGTTGATGATCTATCGATTCAATTTGCTTCTCAATTGAAGGTTCATGTTGATTTGGTTCGTTTAATTGCCCTATTACATGATGTGGATGACTATAAGTTGGTAGGCATTGAACATGCAAACGAACACAAAAATAGTCGCGCGATCATGAAAGAAGCCGGTGTAGATTCTCAAACTCAAAAACTCGTCATTGAGAATATCCAACATTTAGGTTACAGCAAATACCTGGAAGGCATTCGCCCAACCAGCTTAGAAGGCAAACTTGTATCCGATGCCGACATGTGCGATGCGATTGGTGCAATCGGCATCCTTCGGGTTTATGCGTACGGGAGTTCGAAAGGTCAACCATTTTTCTTAAAAGAAGCGTTTCCTAAAGAAAACATGAATGCAAACGATTATCGCAAAACTGGCTCTGATCACACGATCAACCATTTTTTTGACAAGTTGCTCAAACTCAAATCATTAATGTTAACTGAACCAGGAAAAATAGAGGCGCAACAACGGCACCAATTTTTAGTTAATTTTCTTAAACAATTCTTTATGGAGGAAAAAGCCGATGCATGGCTTGTATTCCTTGATCGTTTTCTTGCTAAACTCTAAGTTATTTCTGTTTTGAAGATCGGGTTAATTCTTTTGGTGGAGTGTTTTTGGATTTTAAATCTTTAAGAATGTTGTTGTACGTTTTTTCATCGATTTGGGCTCGGTGATTTAAGATCCAATAGGCTACAACAAATAAGATGACAGGTATGACAATCATGCCGGATTTAAAGATCGTCAACCCCCATGTGTTGTCGATTTGGAATTGGTTAATGATGTCGTTCGCTAACTCCACAACCTCAATCTCAGTTAACAACCCATTATTACGGTCGTTTTCAAGGCTGGAAATTTGACTGGTGACGGAAAAAATCCCTGACACGAGTAAAAATAAATAAACCACTCCAGATTGAATCGAAGCAGCAAGTTTGGCAGTGAGTGGTCGTAATGAATAAATGATCGATTCATTTCGTTGACCGGTTTTCCATTGGTTATATTCCACCGTATTACTTAACATCACCATAATCGTCACATAGAAAATGCCTTGACCAGAAAAGATTAGAAAACCGATGGGAATAAGCATCATGATCTCTAAAGGTAGCAATGGTAGCGGTCCAAAAGAACCCAATAAGTAAAACAACCCATAGCCAAAAACCAGCATACCGAATGACAGTTGAATCATACGCTTTCGGCTCATATAGCGAGCAATGCGCGGGTACAAAAATTGAGAGACGGTTGTACTGATAGCAAAAACAATCGCCAAGACAGGCAGCAACGCCCCACCCGCATCATAACCAAGACTGATGTAAAAATAGGTCAGACCAAAGTTATTGATGATAGAAGCGCCGGTGTAATAAAGCAATAGAACCCAAACAATCCAAAACAAAGGTTTATTTTCAATCCAAATTTGGTACATCTTAAAAACTTTCACTGGTTTAGCGATGGCGATCTTTTCTTCAGGATTGTCTCTTTCTTGTCCAAATAGAAATAAGATGCTTTGTGATAAAAGAAAGAAGACCGCGGTTATCGTGGCAATCAAACCATATTGGTCGGCGGCATTACCGGCAACGGTTAACGGGACGATGGTCACAATCGACAGTGCACCAATCGCTGCAAACATCGTCACAATGCTTGTCATTTCATTACGTTCTTTGGTTTGACTTGTTAACGAAGGCAACATCGACCAATAAGCAATATCATTCAATGTAAATGCAAACTCATATAACAGATAAACCACGATAAAGAAGATGACAAAGGCCCACCCAGTTGGCCTCAATAAAAACATGATGATGAGTAATATTGAGCTAACGATAGCCCCGATGAATATCCACGGCTTAAATTTTCCAATCTTCCAATGAGTATTTGCAATCAAACTGCCAATGATTGGGTCGTTAATACCATCCCACAACCTTGCAAGAAATAAAAAACCAATGATGACCGCCAACTGAGTGGCGTATTGATTTGGATTTGAATCAAGAACCCCACCATATTGAATATAAACCAAGTAAAAGACCGAAACGAGTGTATCCACCGCGTCTCGACTAATTCCCGAAAGACCATAAATCCATTTGGTAAACTTCGGTATCCGGTTACCAGTAAATTTCTTAAAGAACGTCATGTCTCACATTATATCAATGAAATCTTGAGGGATATCGTTGAGATTCTTGATGATGGTTTTGATGGATTCATCACTTAACCAAACCTTGAGTTGATTAGCGTTTTTGAGTGACGTTTTCGCATTTATCTCGTCTAAATTTTGTAGCAGAAATTCCTGGAAGTTTTCCGGATTGGAATAATCCATCAATCCAGGTTTTTGAACTTGTTCTTCTAAGTAAATGATCATATGACGGCGAAACAAACCAAGAATCGATGATTCTAGCCAATAATGCCAACTTGTTTTTGGCCATAACGATTCCATTTTTTTCAATTGCATATACAAAGGTAGGCCATCATCGGCAGTGTGATAAATATCGACAAACACATGATCGATTGGTTTCTTGTTCGTTTTCAAATATGAAAAGGCATCTGCATGAACGATGGTGATTTTATCTTTAACCGGTAGCGATGGATAAATATGTTCTAAAAAGAGATCAATCACCCTTTGGTCTTTTTCTATAACCGTCACGTCTTTGACATCTTTTTTAAGTGCTGCCATAAACGCAAAATAACCCAAACCCAATCCCAGGGTGGTCACCTGCCCGCTCATCTTGGATAAGGTCTTTTCCATCGTATTGATTTCAAAAGGCGTGATACTCATCCATGTAACACCTTTTTGTTTGAGCGCTAAAAAAGAAAAGGGTTGTTCAAAATATCCAATTGGTGACAATTCAAGAAAATGCTGATTTTCATCAATCTGAACATCACCCATAATGACGGGTTGATAAGGCAAATACGTATCATCGGTTAACGCCCAATCACCACGCTTTATGACTTGGGGTTTCACCACTTGATAAAAAGGATTGGTGACATATTGGTCGTGAGTCACCTTGGTTAGACCCTTATCCAATAAGGTTTTGATAAGGTTTTTTTCTTTTTTAAGGATGGGGGCTGTGACCAATCGTTTGATTAGATTGTTTTGGAAATCCTCATGACGCATCGTTTGATGGATGGATTTAGAATTTACGGGTTTTTGAAGTGATTGATTTGAAAGTAAAACTTCAATCAGAGATTGAGAAAACGAATGATTAAAGGCTTGGTAATGAAATAGGTGATCGATTGCAGTTCTTAACGTCTCGTTTTTATCAATGAACATGCCAACATTATAGCGAAACCTCATCCTATTCGCTAAGGTTCGTGATTCAATCACCGCCATGAACGATTTATAAAATAGTTTCGTTAATATGTCAGATTTATCGTCCAAAGGGAATAAGATAAAGATACAAACTAAGCGAGTAAGATTAAAAAAACGTTTTAAAGCTTTGGTGATTTATACCAAGGTTTATCAAAGACAAAATCTTCAAGAAAGGAAGTTATATGTACTTATTATTTTGGATGTTCGTTGGTGGATTTATTGGATGGGTTGCGAGTATTCTCACAGGAAATGATGTAAGGATGGGTATTTTCCTCAACATCACGGTTGGTTTCATCGGCTCTTTTATCGGTGGGATACTCGCTTATCTATTAGAAATAGGCCCTTTGTCTATATTCAGTTTTGGTGGCATGTTACTATCACTAGCAGGATCGGTTAGTTTCCTAATCTTTATCAATTTTTTTAATGGTCGACCCATATAGAAAAAAGAACACTTCGTCTATTTATGTTTTGCTGTGGTTAAATTTTGAGATTTAAGAAGCGGTCGATGGAGTGTAGTAGGACCATGCTCCATCCGATTTTGTCGTACTTGGAACACAATCTCCACACGCATCTCCACTAGTCCAAGCGGTTAAAGTAAATAAGGTTTCATTACCAACATAAACCAAATCTTTGGTTTGATTGACGATTTGGCCTTCCAAGTTTTTCCTTAAAAACAACAAGGAAGTCGGTGCATAGTCATCAAGTTCAGTTGGCTGAAATGTATACGAATAAAGGCCATCGCTCACTTCGGTTAGTTCAGGTAGATCATTCCAATTTGACGCTCTTCCGTTGCCCCAGTAATGAATGTGGTAGGTGAACTCCCCATCAGAAACCCAATCCACTTCGGTTGTTTTTGCTTGTAGATAGACGGTCATCGTCCGATCGACTTCAGAGCTTGAAGATAAACTTGTTGTCCCATTGCAACTGACAAGGAATGCAGAAAAAACGAGTAAACCTACGAGTGGTTGAAACCTTGTTTCCATAAGATAAACCTTCCTTATCTATTATTT
>CAZOHK010000045.1:0-2548 GCA_964579925.1 uncultured Staphylococcus sp.
AAAATTAAGCACTAGATTTTATTCATTGAGTTAAGGTCCATTTACCTATTTGATGAGATTTATTTAGCTTCCTATCTACCATTCATATCAACATTTCAATAAGATTAATTATTCTGTTATTTCTTTTATTGAAAAGAATTGTTGAACGTTCATTACCATTTGAGTCAAGAAAAAGGTTAGCGATACTTTTGATAAAACCTTTTCACAATCTTTTTTAAGTCAGGGGTTAGATAAGATAAAGCCTTGGTTTCGATCTCTTTAGGAATGCCATAGAAAGCTTCTGCGATTGACCCTGTCATTGCTGCAATCGTATCGGAATCCCCACCGATGGAAATGGCGTTACGGATCGCGTCTTCAAAACTATCCGATTCTAAAAATGCCACAATCGCTTGCGGGGTACTGCCTTGGGCAGTCACATCATAAGCGTAGGTTGGCCTAATCTCATCCAAGGTAAAATTCAAAGGATAATAATGCTTTTGAAGATACTTTTTGATTGTAAGTTTAGATTCCTTTTGTTTCGCCATAAAAGTTGCCACTGCAATCGCTTCCGCCGCTTTGATGCCTTCTGGGTGGTTATGGGTGACTTCGGTGACAATTTGCGATAGGAACTTCACTTCTTCTATCGTTTTTCCAACATAGGCAACCGGAGCAATACGCATACCCGCACCATTACCATAACTGTTGTAAGGCATTGGTTTCTTCGATAATAACCACATCATAAAGTGTTGGCCATATCCGGAATTCGGATACATCAACCCAATTGTCTGCATGTCATGGATGAGATCTTGTTGCCACGACTTTAAATCCTGATTTAAATTGAGTAAGGCATGCGCAATCGCTAATGTCATCACCGTATCATCGGTAAAAAAACTTTTGGTCTTGAACAACTTAAAGGTTTTCTTCTTAAGGTTATCCCACTCGTAAACAGAACCAACGATATCTCCTACAATCGCACCAATCATACATGATCCCCCTCATGTCTTCTAGATTATACCAAATGACTTTTTCACATTATCGTGATGATACGGATCCATCCCAAATAAAAGGTAAAATAGAACTTACCAATGAAACAACCTCACCACCATTCAAAAATTCGGGTCATTAAGGGTGACATTATCACTGCCTCAGTTGATGCGGTCGTGAATGCCGCAAATGCGGAGTTAATACCCGGTGGAGGCGTTGATCGCGCGATTCATCTTGCAGCAGGTCCTTTATTAGCGAAAGCCGTGCGCGCACACCATCGATGTGAAACGGGAAGTGCGGTGTTAACACCTGGATTTAATCTAAAAGCCAAATGGGTGATTCACGCCGTGGGACCAATTTGGAACGAACATGAAACAGAAATGGAACATTCACGGTTATTACGTCAGACATATCAATCCATTTTTGCGTTGGCAATCAAACATCAGTTCCTTTCGATCGCGATACCCAACATTTCCACTGGTGTGTTTCGATTTCCAAAACCCTTAGCAGCGAAAATCGCCATCGAAGAAACAAAATTATGTTTAAAGACAAACCCAAACATGAAGGTCATTGAATTTTATTGTTTTGAAGAAGATAATTATCAAATTTATCAAGATTTATTGGCAAAACCTTAACGTTTTATTAACGCATCACGTTCTACAAGTTGTGGAATCTTTCCCCAACCATCGTTTAGCTATTTCATTGATCATGGTTATCCCCTAGGATGAATTCAATCCTAGGAGGATGGTTTATGGCAACATGTCCAAAATGTCAGTCCGATAATGTGGTGGTCACGGAAGAAGTGTTTACACGAAAAGGAAAAGCGTTTTATCGCTTTTGGCAAACGATCATCGTTATCTTCTTTGTCTTATTTGGTTTTGCGTCCCAAAACATCGGCCTTGGTTTTATTCTAGCGATTGTTGGAGGATTAACCGTGAATGTTTTCTCGCTTATCAATGCAGGCAAACAATCGAGTTCAAAGACAAAAATGACATGTCTATCTTGTAAAGAAAAAACCTATATTTAATTCTTTTTTAAATCAGTTTTAAAAGGAATTAATATTCATGATAAAATTTTTTTGATTTTTGGTAATATGGTTAAGTAGTTTGACTACAGAGGAGAAATCTCGATGTTTACTAAAAATCAGTATCGCGTCTTATTCTTATTCGCTGGAACGACAGTTTTATTGAGTACCTTAATCTCTGGGTTAGCCGTTACCCTCTTAAGAGATGGTAACACCAACGATCATGGATTCGGCTTCAACATCACGGATGTCATTTTAGAAGAAGAATATGATGAAGCAATTGTCATTAAAAATTCTCAAGCATATGCTGAAGATTTAGTAGATGAAGGTTATCTTGGCATTGATACGATTGAAGCATTTAGAAAAATTGGCAGGGATGCTGATTATCCTGCCGATGAAAATTATGTGCTCTTAAACGATCTTGATTTTGAAAATTTTAATTGGACAGAGGACGTTTCAGATCCATTTGTTGGCATCTTTGACGGAGCAGGATTCACACTCTCAAATTTAACCTATACCTCAGACACCACTGGATTTGGCTTATTTCATTTGATTGGAAAA
>CAZOHK010000045.1:2648-7391 GCA_964579925.1 uncultured Staphylococcus sp.
ATTGAAAATAGCCATTCGATAGGTAATGAAATTTACGGAATTAGTAGAGTTGGCGGTTTTCTTGGATACTCTCGAGGATTTAGTATTTATGCATCTAGCAATCAATCTCTGGTCATTGGACAACAAATGCGAATCGGCGGGTTGGTCGGTGAAGTGAGCACTCACAAAGGATCGATCCTTAAAGATAGTTTTAATTCAGGAACCGTGATTTCCAGAAATATAGATCCAAATAGTAATGGGGACCATGTTGGTGGATTAGTCGGCCTCTTTGAAGGTGGAAATTATGGTAATGGTATTATGGAAAGAGTTTCCAACTTTGGAAACATTTACAGCCATAGCAATAATGTTGGTGGTTTGGTTGGGGATCTCGATGCAAGTCAAATGTTGGTTAACCAAGCCTTTAATCAAGGTAACGTTATCTCCTATGACGATGAAGCATCGACGATTGGTGGAATTTTTGGTGAAATTAGTAACCATGATCATCTCAAATTAATCAATATTTATAATGTAGGTGATGTCATTGGCCAACAAAGAGTTGGCGGATTGTTTGGTTATTCTTCCGGTGCTGATGAGTATGGGCTTTATCAAAATCTATATAATGCTGGAAGTGTATCTGGCATCGGTCAAGTCGGTGGCATATTTGGTTATGTCAACGGCGGTGATAATAACTACATGGTCAATGTCTTTAATGCCGGGGAGTTAATTAACTTAACACCAGAGAATAATGTTCTACCGGGCCATATTGTGGGTTATTTTAATGATGACCTCATCATCCATAATGGTTACTACTTTTGGGATGGCATCAGCCCTTATCGATTTGCATTTTCTTATTCCCAATCTGTCGCAAACGTTTTCTTAGCACGCGTGATCACGGATTTAAATAAATTTAATGATGAAGATGATTTTGTTTTTAAAGATGTTTGGAATTTCGAGCATGTCTGGACGTTCCCAACAAGCGGAGAAAATACTTTCCCAGTCTTTATTCATCAAACTGAAATTGCGACACCACAAATTGATCCAACAACCATTGACTATTCCATTTTTAGATTAACGGATCCAGCGTAGATTTATCCTTCTGATCCATCAAAAAACCGCCCGTTAAAAGGCGGTTTTTTCTTTCATTCCATTTTATTGAACACACGGATGATCCCTCCGTTATTGGAAATTACACATTGAACTAATTTCAAGAAAATCCTATAAAATAAAGATATGCAATATAGTAAACATAAAACCATCAATGCATGGATTGATACCCTTCACCAGCTCATCATGACCACGATTCCTTCGGTGAAGATGCAGGAGCAACCTGGTTTTCGCTCAAACAATTATTTACTTGGTACGTCAATGAAGGACATCGTGTGTTACATCATTTGTTATGATGAAAAAGCAAACCTTGGTTTCAGCCAAGGGGTGGAACTTACTAAGGAATTTCCTTCCTTAAAAGGAACAGGAAAAACGCACCGACATATAACAATTGATGAAACATTCATGAAGGATTTGCCATCCTTAACAAAACTCATTAAAAAGGCTTTTGCGATAAAAAAATAATAAATTTGCTTTATTGACGTTCGACAAAATGTTTAAAGGAATCAAGAATCGCCTGCCAACCGGCGCGTTGAAACGCCAAAGGATTTTCCGCTTCTGGATCAAAGGTTTCGATGACCTTGACGCCTTGGTTTTTTTCAACTAACTTAACGGTGACCTTCCGACCATCGTCCATGATATAGGTATAACTTTTATATGGTTCAATCTTGGTAAAGACGGCGATAAAGTCAAATCCTGCTGAACCGTCCTTGGCCTTCATATGCGCCAGATATTGACCACCAATACGCAAATCAACCTTCGCATGGGAAGTTTCCCAATCTTCAGAGGCTTGATTCCATTGTTGAATGGACGTTGGATTAAGTAAATGACGCCAAACATCCTTTAAAGATCGTTTGACAAAAACGGACACTTCAATCGGTTTTAATGCCATGAAAGAAACTTAAAGTTTGATGCTCTTGTATAAGTCTGTGAAGGTCGCCATGAGTTCCTTCTTTTGGGCACGTTCATAGCTACTTAATGCTTTAATATCTTCATCAAAAACACTGACGCCTTTTTCTTGAAGGGTTTGGATAATTGCTTTTTCTGGGAAAGGGGTTAAAACAACCGCTTTGTTTAAGGATTGTTTCACGATGCGTTCTAAATCCGTTAGTGCGATGGCAGGAGCGTGTTTGGTTTTCGAATAACCATTTGGTAAAACATATTTAACCTTATCAAAACTCACATCGACATCCGTAAAGTATTGAATGGTGTTCAATAAACCATTGACACCTAACTTGTTGAGTTCAACAATTAAGACGATTTGATCACATAATTCAAACACCACTTCATTGGCGCGGTTACTAGAAGGTGGTAAATCAATAAAGATGTAATCAAACTTTTCGTCAAGCTCTTTGATGAGTTGAATGTATTGTTTTTCGAATGGTCTTTCTAAGGTTAACTTTTTAGAAATCATATCGATGTTTAAGGTTTTGATGGCATGAATCTTTTCCCGAATCTTAATTAAGACATCCTTGATTGGGGTCGTGCCTGCAAGGGCGAATTCAAGATAGTTGTCATCTTGACCAAAGACTGCTTTGGATTGACCGAACATTTCAAAGATAGAGTTTTGATCATCCATGCTAATCAAAAGCACTTTTTTTCCTAAAGATGATAGGTAGCTCGCGTGCTCGCCTAAGACAGTGGTTTTACCAACACCACCTTTTTTTGAGTAATAGGTTACGATCATAACTTACCTTGTCTTTCAATCGCAGCAAGTAACGCTTCATAGGCTTTAGGTTGTTCTTGAGCTAATAACAATAACCATGCTTTTTCAATCAATTGCACATAACTTAATGCTGGATACTTTGCTTTGACTGCAGTCAAAAGTTCCTTATTAAATAAAGGCATGAACATGGCAAATTGCTTAGGTCCAGTTAGCGTGCTAATGACGTTTTTACTGTTTCCACCAACCTTGGTTTCCGGTTGGGCCTTCTTGGTTGAAGTTGGTTTTGCAACTTCTTTTGTAGCGACGATTTCCTTTTCCAATGATAAAGGGTTAGACCGCTTAATCATCCCCGTATGGGTTTTGGCAGGAAGTTTAGATTCGTTTTCTTTCATGAATTTTTCCTCGAAAATATTATAACGAAAAAAATCACGTTTGGTTTGAAAAGTTTTTTTAAAGAAAAATTGAATGGACCTAAAAGGAACGAAGTGACTTTGATCGATAAGCAATCGTTGCTCCAACACCCATACCCAAAGTGACTAAAGCATAAAACAACGGGAGAGATAAAGATTCAATCGCCAGACCAGCAAGGGCGGTAGAAAATGGAATGATGCCAATTGCCATCAGATTCATAATTGCATTGACTCTTCCAAGTTTGTCTTTTGGTACATATCGTTGCAGGGCAATACCAATTGGAGTGTTAACATAAGTAATCATCACGCCGATACCGATACCAACCACCAACATCAGGCCAAACATGGGGTAAAAATTCAATAGGCCTTCCGTATATAAAAATACAATGATTCCATTTAACCCAACTCCGATGGTGAAACCTAATAAACCGCGTCTTAATGATTTGTTTACAAGCTCTGATGTGGGTTTTCCGGCAAGGAAAATTGCCATGACAATACTCCCTAATGAGAACCCAAATCCGATCAAGGAATATAACCAAGGTTCACTTTGCACGACTTGATTAAAGAAGTAAGGTTGAGCAACCCCAAACAATGGAGCGGCTAACATATTGATAATCAAAACCACGACAACAAACATTAACATACCTGGTTTTTGTAGGATAAAAGTGAAACCTTCAACGAATTCTTGAACGGCAAGTTTGACCGTCAATTTGTTTACATTCTTTTCGTGACTTTTTGTACGAATAAACATCTCGGAAATTGCCGACAATATGTAGCTCAAGCTTGTAATTAAAAAAATAAAGCCAATTCCTAATGTAGAATATAGAACCCCAGCAATTAGACCACCAAGGATAGAGACAAATGAGCCCATCGCTGAGTTTAGGCTGTTGGCACGTTGGAGATCTTCATCTTGCACAAGATATGGAATAGAAGCCGTAATCGCGGGTGAGAATAAGGCACCATTAACTGAAAAAATAAAGGCGGTGATATACAAAATGATTAATTGGAGTGTAGGTGTAGAAAAATCTAAGACGATGCTATTGAATTGAAAGACGGGTTTAATTAATATTAAAAGACCCGCAAAAAAAATCGTAAATCCCCGAATATAGTCGGTGACATAAATGATTTTAATTCGGTCCATTCTGTCGACGAGAACTCCTGCAATTGGAATCAATAAGACATATACGATCCCACCAAAAGCCATATAAAAACCTGCCTGTGTTGCAGATTCCGTGATGGTCAGCACATACCAACCGATTGCAAAATTATAAAGGTGATAGCCAACATCACTAACAAACCTACCAAAGAACAGTAAGGCAAAGTCGCGATTAATGAGCATACTTTTTTTCATATGGTTTTATCATAAATCAAACTTGGGAAAGGTCAATCACCTTTTGGTTGAAAGAAGCCTTGCGTCAAAAGACTAAACTCAATGTATCGAAATACTCACATTATTTCACAACAATCGAAGGAAATTTTGTTCTTAATCGAAGATAGGTTTCAATGATGGGATGTTTTCTTTTTAATAATTCCTTATCAACATACCACTCAATGACGTGATGATATGGAGGTTTACAACGTTCG
>CAZOHK010000046.1:0-7328 GCA_964579925.1 uncultured Staphylococcus sp.
CGTCCTAAAAAAATGGGGATGAGTACGTCTGATAAGGTATCTTCACTGATTGGATGACTTCCCAACCCATCAAGGATGAAGACATTTAAATTTTGAATTCTTGTCAATTCACGTGTAAAACTCATTTCATCAGACTTCTTTAAACTCAATAAACGAGTCATCGACGAAGCAAAATCCATAAAACCAACAGTACCAAGTTCATTTAATGCGTAGCGATAAGCAAACATCCCTAATCCAAATGACTTACCCGATTGATGGGGGCCAATTAACGCCAGGCCGTCTCGGGTTTGACCTTGTAAAACTTTCATCAAGTAAACGTATAGGGCTTTTTGTCCAACGCGTTGATTGAGCGATTCAAATAACTTTGAATCCTTCCATGAAGGATTAAATTCGTCATAAATGAGAAAACGGGAAACCTTTAACTGGTCTTCTAGTAATGGGCATGGTTGAATTTTACGTTCAATCATCCCCATCACATTACGTTCAACTTGGATGATGTAATGGCCTTTTGGTTTTAAACATTTTCCTGCAAGCCGGCATTGCTGGACATCTTGTTCATCTGCTTCAAACTTGATAAAAGTTGCAAGATTTTGGCGAATTTCACTATCTTTTAAGCGAAGCTTTTCGATTGTTTTTTTCATCAATGGGGAATTGACAAGTGTCCGCATGGCTTGCTCAATCGCCTCATTAAAATCATCTTGAATGATCGGTTTTGGGTTGATGAGTTTCATTTTAAACCTTTCATGGTTTGTTCAAGAGCTTTCAATTCGGTTTCATCTACCTCAGTTGGATTAACTTGTGTTTGTTCAGGTAAAGCGGTTGGTGTTGCGGATGCTTGGGGTGGAGCAAAAGATGGATTTTGTCTGGGTTGATTCATCGCGTGAAAAAAATCTAGTGTATCAATTGCATGCTCAAGTTTTGCCCGTTTTAAATTACTTGCAAGTTTTTCAACATAACGAGGCATTAAAGCATTGTTTTGAGTTTTTAAGACAAAGTGAATCAATGCGTTAATGACGGGATTTGGTAATGCATATTGGCTTTGTAATCGCAGTAATAGGCTGAAATCTGCTGCGGCAACTTCAGATCCATCTTGCTTGATTGATAAAAATTCGATTGGTGAAAGCATTTCCATTTGATTGACTGCCATCGTTTCTGGGGAGGTTTCTTGAAGCTGTAATTTTTGTTGTTGCCGTTGTCGAACAAATGGTAAACGTTTTTCTTGGCGAGCAACCTGAGTTACTTTATCGATCATCAAACGATGCTGCAAATCTAGATTAGTTCCAAGAATTTCTGCCGCTGCTAGTTCGTCTAATCCAGTTAAGGTTGCAATTGCAATCATTTGCTTGATATCATCTGGATTTAATTTTTTAATGTCAATTGAAAATTGCTTTTGAAGTTGTTCTGCAAAGAGGATTTCATCAAAGGGTTGGCGAATTTCTGCTAACGTTTTCCCTTTGACATTTGCATGACTTGAATTCATAAATGCTGGATGGTTTAAATCTGGATGGAAGACTTCACCAAAAGATACGGATACTTCTTTAACATCGCGGTCAATCGGCTGAAGGGTATATTTCATTTCTAATCGTTTTATATAACTCTGACCTGCTCTTTGAATCACTAAACCCCTTAGTATCGGATCATCTAAAAAGGCTTTTGGTGATTTTGGGGCAAATAAAGATACGGTATAAAGATAAGTTTTTTCATACGTTTGCTGATAGGTGCGGATCAATCCTACCGCTTCTAATTGGATACGTGCTTGATGAAAACCTTGCGGTGTTGCTTGGCCAAAGGTTAGCCATGTTTCTAAACTCATCATCGTTCCTTCAAGGAGTAATTCTTGTTGCTTGAATGATAAATATAGACCAACGGCATCGAAACCAATTAAGGGTGCATAAGCCTCTGCTAGAAACTCAATATCTAATGAAGATAGGGTTGATTCTAAGCGTATTTGTAAGAAATCCTTGCTGTTGATAATTTTCATAGAAGATTATTATAAATTATAACCGATTCAATTGAAAAGAAATCTTTGTTTTCTATCGAATAACTATCATTGATAAATCACCCTATTTTTGATAGCATTATCTAGGTAAAAGGAGAACCATACATGACACATTTAATGTTCGATGGTTATGGCGCAAAAGCAAAGTTGCCGCTTGGGGATACTTCTTTTATTAATCAAACCATTAATTTAGTCCTTTTTGATTTGGGGATTAAACCAATTTCTCCTGCCTATCTTTTACCATATGATTATGGTTTGGTTCCCTTGGATGAGGGTTTATCAAGTTATATTTTTCTTGAGGGTGGTCATTTCACGATTCATACGTTCCCTCTCCGTGGTTGTTATTTTGTTGACTTCTTTACTCCGCGAGATATATCGAAGGAAACCTTTGAAAAAATCATTCAATCCTACTGGCCCACGAACCCAAAACACAGTCGCTTATTTTCTGCAAATCGATTTGGTTCAAATACGTCAGAGACTTTTAATCCAAAAGAAGTCTTCGGACCACACGTCATGGCAACGTTACAGCTAAGTTCGTTAATGACCTTAGAAGCTACAAATACGTTTCTGGAAGATTTAATTTCCAAAATTGGCATGACCCCTATCACCAGAGCTTATGGCATCTATGATCGATATAAAAACCCAAATTTTTTATCGAGTATTGTCATGATTGCAGAATCCCATTTATCCATCCATCTTAATTTTAAAACGAAGCAAATGTTCTTTGATATTTTTTCATGCAAGATGTTTGACTATTCTCAAATTCAAACCAACTTGAAAAAACTTGGCAATTTACAAAGTTGGCATGTCGTTCCAAGAGGAGAAAAACATGACCCACGTTCAACAAACCGTGCAAGTCACGTTGTCCTTCCTATCAAAACAAAGCATGCATTAAATTGGTGGAAGGAATCGAAGTGAAAAAACTTAGCATCGGGGTTTTGACCTCAGGTGGTGATTCACCCGGTATGAATGCTGCGATTCGGGCCATTGTCCGATCTGGCATTAGTTATGGGCATGATATTTATGCAATTTACAATGGGTATCGTGGGCTAGTTGGTGGTCAAATTGAAAAAGTAGATCGTAGTTTTGTTTCACAAATCATTAATAAAGGTGGAACCATTTTAAGATCAGCACGATTGCCAGAATTTATTGACGTGAACATACGTGAAGAAGGTGTGAAACAATTAAAGCGATTTGGTATCAACGCGTTGGTGGTGATTGGCGGAGACGGAACATACCGTGGTGCAAAAGATCTCTCTGATATGGGAATTAACTGCATCGGTTTACCGGGAACGATCGACAATGATATTGCTTGCACGGATTATACAATTGGATTTGATACGTGCTTGAATACAATTGTGACGGCAGTCGATAAGTTAAGAGATACCACTTTCTCGCATCAACGTTGTTCGATAATTGAAGTGATGGGTAATCGTGCTGGTGATTTAGCAATCTATGCTGGTTTAGCATGTGGGGCTGAACTTACCATTTCCGGAGATAACTTAATCCCATTGAAAGAAATTGTTGAACGCCTCAAGTTTCAAAAAGCGACGAGTAAAAACCATGCGATGGTGATTGTGTCAGAAAAATTGTTTGATTTGACCGAACTCGCACGATTTGTTCAACAAGAAACTGGTTTTGAAGTACGAACTGAAGTTCTCGGTAGAATCCAGCGTGGAGGATCTCCTTCTGCATTTGATCGCATTCTTGCGTCGCGAATGGGTGAATACGCCGTACAATGTTTAAATGAAGGGAAGACCAGTCGCTGTATCGGAGTCAAAGGACAAACCTTAATTGACTTAGATATTTACGAAGCTCTCGCCATGCAAAGAGAAAAGCATACGAGAATCGTTAATGTGATTGATCGGTTAAAATAAAAATTATGTATCGATATGACAAAAAGACAAAAATCGTAGCAACGATTGGACCTGCATCGGAAACCTATGAAAAATTGGTTGAGCTTGTTGACGCTGGCATGAATGTCATGCGGGTCAATTTTTCTCACGGGGATTATCCAACCCATCTTAAAAAAATTGAACTCGCTCGCCGTCTTGAAAAAGAAAAAGGAATTTTTATTCCCGTGATGTTAGATTCACGCGGACCGGAAATTCGCGTTGGGATGTTTAAGGATGATTCCGCATTAATAAAACAAGATAGTTTGATTCGTGTCAGCATGACCCCATTGCTTGGCAATGCAGAGATATTTTCAGTTTCATACCCAGGTTTATATGATGACGTCAAAGTTGGTGACCAGTTAAGAATCGATGATGGAAATCTTGGACTTTTAATCATCGAAAAAGATCGTCAGCAAAAACAATTAATATGTAAAGCCCTGAATACTCATACCATTAAAAATCGTAAAGGGTTAAATGCTCCATTCGCAAGGTTATCGATGCCTTTTATATCCGCTCAAGATGAAGCGGATTTCAAATTCGGTTGTGAGCATAATGTCGATTACATCGCGGCAAGTTTTACCAGAAGAAAACAAGATATTTTAGATATACGTAACATTCTACAAAAATATGGGAAACCAAATATTCAAATTATCGCAAAGATTGAGAATCCAGAAGGCGTTAGCAATCTAGAAGAGATTCTTGAAGCCTCTGACGGCATCATGGTGGCGCGTGGTGATTTAGGTGTGGAAATTGCGGCAGAACAAGTTCCAATTGTTCAAAAAAGAATTGTAACTTTATGTCGTCGAGTAGGTAAACCTGTCATTACCGCAACTCAAATGTTAGATAGCATGGTGAACATGCCAAGACCGACGCGTGCTGAAGTTTCGGACGTTGCAAATGCAATTCTTGAAAGTAGTGATGCCGTCATGTTATCTGCCGAATCTGCAAGTGGTAAGTATCCTGTAGAATCGGTTCTCATGCAATCTAAAATTTCCATCACCATGGAAATAGAATTAGATTATCAAAATATGTCAAAACAAGCATATGAAAGTAGTCATAAAATTAATTCAGACGCGATCGCCAACTCGGTTGCGAATACTGCATTATTAATTAATGCTCAAGCGATCGTGACTTTTACCGAAACTGGCGGGGCGGCACGACGTATCGCCAAAGCAAGACCAGTTTGTCCTATTTTTGCAATTAGTGATCGCCGAGAAACTGTATTGAGTTTAGGCTTGGTTTGGGGAGTATATGGTTTTTACGCGAAAACGTTACCTCAATTCATTGAAGATATGGAAGCATATGCCATTTTAAAGGCAAGACAAATCGGTCTAAAACCCGGAGCAAATATTCTCCTAACTGGTGGTGTTCCCACTGGCGTCGGATCGACTAACTTTATGAAAATTCTTACCTTAAAGGATATCAAGGAAGAGCGTTTATGAAGCATGTGATTGCCTTAGATATCGGTGGAACGAATTTAAGAGCAGCAATTGTAAATGAAAACTATCAACTCATCCATGTAGATGTTCAACCTACACCAATTAATGATCTGCAAGCTTTTTTATCTCAAGTCAAGAAAAGTATCGATGGCCTTTTAAAATCAGGGATTAAGATTCAAGCAATTGCCTGTGGTGTCCCCGGACGCGTCGATACACTTGGTGGTATTGATATTTTACCAAATATTGGCATTCGTCACGTTCCCCTTAAATCATTTTTAGAATCCACTTATCATCTTCCGGTAACCATTAAAAACGATGCGGTCATGGCGGCAGTTGCTGAAGGTAATTTAGGTTTTGGAAAAACACTATCTTCAAGTTATTTCATCACCATTTCGACTGGCATTGGTGCTGCGCTTATTGCCAATCACGAACTCAAACATAGTTCTGAAGAAATCGGACACATGCTCGTTCCGTTCGGAAATGGTGTAGAGGAATTTGAAAAGGTAGCTAGTGGACAAGGAATTATTAATTTAGCAAAGCTACATGGCGTTGATTTACCCGATGCAAAAACTTTTTTCGCTCGTGTGGGTAAAAAAGATCCGTTAGTCATGCCTATCTTCCAACAATGGTTAACATACCTGACCAATTTCCTTAAATTTGTTGATCACTATTATCGTCCTCAAGCATTTATTTTTACAGGCGGCGTCATGAAATCAAAAGCATATTTCTGGGACCAACTTCAAGCAGCGGTTCCGCATATACCTTTAGCGCTTGCTCAATTCGGACAGGATGCTGGCATCATAGGTGCCGCAAACCTCGCCTTTGCCTTGAAATAATTGCACTTAACAAGATTCGTTATATAATAAGTTTAGCGTTGATGAAACTTTGATGATTCGCGTTGCGATTAGAGAGTTAAGTTGCCTTGGTGAAAACTTAACCGCATTCCAATCATCATCACCACTTCTGAGCTATTGAGCTAACTCAATCGTTACTCGCGTTAAGAGGATGAAGCGTACATGTTTGATCGCATGTAAATTAAGGTGGTACCACGCGAAGAGCGTCCTTATTGATGGACGTTTTTTTATTTAAAAGGAGAAATGATGAACATTATTCTACCAGATGGCAAAACAATGGCGTTGAAATTAGGGGCAAACGGATTAGATGTTGCAACTCAAATTTCTCCCTCCTTAGCCAAAAAAGTATTGGCTTATGAACTTGATGGACAACTTTTTGATTTATATTGGCCAATTCCAAAGGAAGGCAAATTTCGCCTCATTACTGAAAAAGATGTAGAAGCGTTAACGATGTTACGTCATGATGCATCCCATTTACTAGCTCAAGCCATGATTGCCCTTTATCCTGGTACTAAATTTGGGGTTGGTCCTGCTATTGATGAAGGATTTTACTACGACATGGATTTATCACAACCGATCAGTGAAGAGGATTTTCCAAAAATCGAAGCAAAGATGATTGAACTTGCCAAACAATCTTTTCCCATCAAAAGAAAAGAAGTCAGTAAACCAGAAGCCTTAACGATGTTTAAGGGTGATCCTTACAAGACCGATATGATTCAAGCATTAACCGGAACAATCTCCACTTATTCCCAAGGTGATTTTACCGATTTATGTTTAGGCCCTCACTTTATCAATACAAGTTATAATCAAAATTTTAAACTCCTATCGATTGCAGGTGCATACTGGCGCGGGGATAGCAAAAACAAGCAATTAACCCGTATTTATGGAACTGCATTCTTTAGTAAAAAAGATTTAGATGCTTATGTGTTAATGGTTGAAGAACGCAAAAAACGCGACCACCGTAAACTAGGAAAAGAATTAGGTTTGTTTATGATTTCTGACTATGGTCCTGGTTTTCCATTTTGGTTAAACAAAGGGATGGTCTTAAGAAAAACTTTAGAAAATTTCTGGATCGATGTTCATCGTGCAGCGGGTTATCAACTTGTCCAAACCCCAACGATGTTATCCAAAGATCTTTGGG